>DASYVQ010000059.1:0-42023 GCA_035936875.1 Chthoniobacterales bacterium | reverse complement strand
CTCCGAAGGCGAAGGGGAAGCCGCCCGCATCGCTGGACAAAAAGAACGCGACTTGAATGAAATTCAATCCACCGCCTATCGGCAGGTGCAACAGATCCGTGGTGAAGCGGACGGGAAGGCGACCGAGATTTATGCGCACGCTTACACCCAGAACGCGCAAGCCGCCGAATTCTACAATTTCCTCAAGAGCATGGACACCTATCGGAAAGTGCTAACCAAGGATTCGACACTCGTCCTTTCTACCGACAGCGATCTTTTCGGTTTACTAAAACGGGCCAGCGCAAAGCCTCAAACGTTGCCGCCTGCACGCTGACCAGCGGCTTTAGCTTTAACCGCGGCGAAAGTTGTGTAGGCGGAAGCCGTGCCTGATCTTATTCTCGTTAGGCGACTCAGCGCATGGACAAATCACGCGAACAGACTCTAGCTCGCCGAATCGTGAGGACGACCGCTCGAAACATGGGGCCGTTCGGCTACGCGCTCACAAAGCCGACGTACATCTGCAGAGAGTATCCATACCTCATCGCGTTCTTCCACTTCCACAAGTTCACCTTTGGCCCACAGTTTCGCGTACACTTCGGCCTTCGCGTGCTTAACAGCGGATTTCCGGCCCCACATCTGAACGGCTCTAGTTTCGCTACCGACGCATATCGTGCAGACGAGAAGTCGGTACGGGATTGCATACAGACGCTCACTGAGATGGTGATTCGTGACGGACTTCCGTGGGTCGAGAGCTGGCTTGCGCCTGAGAAGCTTGTTTCGGACAGCGCCAGTCCTCTTTGTGAAGACGATAAGGCAAGTCTGCGTCGGGCGTTGGACACAGGACCAGATTCTGAGCATCTAATACTCTCGTACACCTTGTTGGGGATTAAATCGCCTAACCAAACGCTGCAGCCGCGAAGAAAATAGGAAGGACGAGTTAAGAATTCGGAAACGCGGGAACTTAGAGCTTTAGTGCATCGCGTTGCCACGGAACGAGTAACTCGTTCGCGCGGGTTTCGTCAGCGGCAATTGCTTCCAGTGTTGCGCGCGGCGCAATGAAGAAAGGTTCCAGATCTAAATCTTTGGCCGCGCGGTCACGATGGCATCGTAATTCCTCGACGCGTCGCACGACCTCTGCGCTTGGACGCGTCCCGGACCGGCGAGGCTTAACCGGCCAATCTCTTTCCGGCATTTGCAGCGCTCGCCCCGCCGATTCCCGGAATGCGTTCCGGCGACGCGGCGAAAAATGTTTGAAATCCGGCACATTCCCGGCGGCGAAACTCTCGGCCGAGCCGATTAACTCGCGATTCTGCAAAATGTGAAAAGGCGGGCGGTCAGCTCCTTCCGCTTCTTTTTCGCGCCATTGCCAAAGCTCGCGCAGAATCGCCGCCACGCGTCCGGGCAAGACGCCCGCTCCGGAAATTCGCCACGCTTCATCGAGATCGCGCACCCGATCGGTCGCGCTCAGTTCCAGCGCGCGCTGGCAGGATTGGCGAAACCACTCCCGGCGACCGCGCTGATCCAGCTCCGCTTCAAATCGCTCGGCCAACGCCAGCAAGTAACGCGTGTCGTTGATCGCATATTCCTGCATGCGCGCAGACAATGGGCGCTGCGCCCAATTTGCTTTTTGCGAACCTTTCGTGAGCTCGACTCCAAAATAACGCTGCACCAATGCGGCCAGACTGAATTCGCGGATACCGATCAGGCGCGCGGCGATCACGGTGTCGAAAATTTGTTGCGGCACGAAATTCATATTCCGCCGGAGCAAACGCAGATCGTAATCCGCGCCATGCAGGACAATTTCTTTGTCCGCGAGCGCAACATTGAGCGGCGCAAGATCGACATCGGCCAGTGGATCGACAATGAAATCATAACCCGGCTCGCCACGGGACGAGTCCGTCCGATTGGCGGACACGCTGATCTGGAGCAAACAAAGTTTCTCGCGATAACAGTGAAGACTGTCCGCTTCGGTATCGATCGCCACCCGGGCGACCGGTTCAAGTTGCGGAAGCAGCTCGCGAAGCTGCGCGGCGTTCGCGATCACTTTAATCCGCTCAAGAGCAGCTCGGCGTTGGTTTTGGTCGCTTCCAGATTCTCGATTAATTTTTCCATCGCTTCGATCGGCGGCAGCTCGGCCATGGTTTTGCGCAACAACTGCACCCGTTCCCATTCCTCCGGGTGATAGAGCAAATCCTCGCGGCGCGTCGCCGAAAACAACGGATGAATGGCCGGATAAAGCCGCTTCTCCTGCAACGCGCGATCGAGATGGATCTCCATGTTGCCTGTGCCTTTGAATTCCTCGAAGATCAATTGATCCATCCGGCTGCCGGTTTCGGTCAATGCCGTGGCCAGGATCGTGAGGCTGCCGCCTTCTTCAGCGTTGCGCGCGGAGCTGAAAAATTTCTTCGGCTTTGTTAATGCCTTCGCTTCCACGCCGCCGGACATGATGCGCCCTTTGCTCGGCTGCAAATTGTTATAGCCGCGCGACAACCGCGTGATGCTGTCGAGCAAAATGACCACGTCCTTTTTCAATTCGACCAGGCGCTTCGCCCGCTCCAGCACCAGCTCCGCCACTTGCACATGTCGAATTACGTTTTCATCGAAGTTGGAATGATAAATATGGCAATCGATTTCTCGCTCCAGATCGGTCACTTCTTCCGGGCGCTCGTCCACCAGCAGCAAAATGAGAACGATTTCCGGATGATTCACCCGGATAGCTTTGGCAATCTCCTTGAGCAAAATCGTCTTGCCGACCCGCGGCGGCGACACGATCAAACCGCGCTGCCCGTGCCCGAGCGGCGCCAGCAGATCGACCGCACGCGCACTGATCGAGTTCGTCTTGGAATTTTCCAGCATGATCCGGCCTTGCGGAAATTGCGGCGTCAATTTGTCGAAGTGCGTCGGCTCTTTCCATTGCTCCGCCGGTTCTCCTTCAATGGTCGCGACATCATCGAGCACGAGGCCTTTCTCGCGATCACGCGGCAAACGAAGTTTGCCCGCAAGTTTCTGTCCCGGCCGCAAGCGATAAAGCTCCATGGCCGCGCGCGGCACATAAACGTCTTGCGGGACCGGCAAAAAATTCAGTTCCGGATAACGAAGCAATCCGAAGGAATCTCCAACCTGATCGAGAAACCCTTCCGCCATCACAGTCGCGCCGCGTCCGAGCGCGGCCCGGGCAAGATCGACAATGTGATGGTGACGCGAACGCGCCGGATGCAAATGCAAATCAAATTCGCGCGCGCGCGACTCGAGGTCTTCGGGCGAAAGATTTTGCAGCTCATTCAAATCAAGCGAGCGCGGTGGCTCTCTCTCCGCAGGCGGTGTGGAGGCGGTCGCCGCGGCGACTGCAGATTGCTCAGACCCCGTTGTTACATCGACATCTTTAGCCTCAGCTGTAGTGGCCCCGAAAGCATTCGGGGCGGTTTCTGAGGGATTTCCTGTTGTTAAGCTTTCGTCCATTTTTCCTGGCGCCAGAGTTCAACCAGACTGGCTGCCTGTTTCGCGAGCAGAGATCTGTCGGCGTTGTTCCAGACAACGTGGTGGGCACGTTTGATTTTTTCCTCGAGAGGCATTTGCGATTTGATCATGGCTTCAGCTGCGCCGCGCTCGATTTCCATCCGCCGCATCAGACTGGATAACTGAATGCTGGGCGAACACGCGACCACCACCACCCTATCGCACAATGTTTCGCCACCGGTTTCATAAAGAAGTGGGATATCTGCGAAGAAGAAATCGGGAGATTGACGATGCGTTTCCGCTTCAGCGCTCCATTGCCGGCGAATCCGGGGATGGAGAATTTTTTCGAGCGCGCTTTTCTTGGCTGCGTTCTGGAAGACTATGGCCCGAAGATCGGCCCGGTTCAAGTCGCCGTTGCGGGAAAAGATGGTGAACCCGAACTCTTCCAGGAGCTCGCGTTTGACCTCCTCAAGATCGACAAGTTGATGCGCGACATCGTCGGCATCGAAAAATTTCGCAGCGGGAACAATCTCGCGCAGGCACTCGCAGAACGTCGACTTACCCGTGGAAATTCCGCCTGTGATTCCGATTGAAGGCATGACGGTCTAAAATCCCAAAAATCCAAAACCCAGACAATGCCTAAGGTTGAAATCTCAAAAGAAAGTTTCAATCGCCCCAATCTTAGTTATTGGGCTTTGGAAGTTGGTTGGAGCTTGGGACCTGGAATTTGCGATTTCGCCGCAAGAGCGGCGAGCTATTTCTTGTAAGCCGGAATTTCCGGCAACACCGGCGGTTGCACCAACTCTTGTTCCTCTTCTTCCTCCGCCTGGTTGAGCGGTTGCCCTGCCGGGTTGACGAGCCGCGCTGTCACAAAAATCACAAGATTCCGTTTGATGTGTTGATCGACATTGGTCCGGAAAAGACGCCCGACCAATGGAATGTCACCAATGATCGGTGTGCGGTCCTCGACCTTCTGCACATCCTCGCGCATAAGGCCGCCGAGCACGACCGTCTGCCCATCCCACACGCTAACGCTCGTCGTCACTTTGCGAGTGCTGAAGATTGGTTGATTGATAACGTTATCGGTAAGGGTGATGGCTTGGGTCACCCCAGTTAAGGTGCTGGGGACGCCCAGAAACCCGAGAAGCGCGGGGTTTACCGTCCTGATTGGGCTTCCATAGTTAATGAAGCCCTCGAACTCGACCACTTGAGGAACAAGGTTCAAGTCGATTGTGACTCCGTCGGGTCCAACTACTGGCTCAACTTCCAGGGTCACACCGGTGTTGCGCGTTTCGAAATTCGAAGGAGTCGACGGCCCAACGACCGGTAACGCAATTGTCGTGGTGGTAGAGTTGCTCGTGCCTCGGCCGCTAATATCCGGCACTTTGGGTTCGGTGAACTGCGTCGGATAACGGAATTCACGCACGATCTCGATGACCGCACGCTGACCGCTCTTGGTCGTAATTTTCGGCGCAGAGAGGAGATCGATTCCTTTTTTCTGGTTGAGCGCGCGAATCACAACCTGAAATTGCGGGTCGGTGAAGACGCCGGACAATCCAAATATTCCGGGCGCGAGCGAGCTTGCGCCGCTTGTCGGGAACAATAGTGCATCAATTGCGTTGGCGCTGATGGCAAGATTTCCGCTGCGATTACCCGACGTGACCGGAAACTGTCCAACCGGCGTATTGCTTCCGGGCGGAACGAATGGATAATCCGCCGGGTTCACCGCCGGCGATGTCCCCGAAGTCCCTCCACCGCCAAACACTCTACGGTTCCCAATATTGAACTGACCGAGCAGCCAATCGAACCCGAGCTCTTTCAGATTATTTTGATTGATTTCGATAAATTTTGCTTCGATCTCGACTTGTTTCGGGCCCGCGACATTCGCTTGCTCAACCAGTGCGTCAACCAACTCGAGATTATCCTGCGTGTTGCGCACGATCAGCCGGCTGCTCTGCGGTAAAAAGTTCGCGCTTGCGCCGGGCGGAAACGGTACGCCCTGGCTCTCCAGAAATTCCTTGGCCCCTTCCCGATTTACTAATTGATGACCCCCGGTGGTTTCCTGTGTGTCTTTCCCGGTCCCGGTGCCGGCAGCACCCGCGGCCGTTCGGGCTGGCTGATTCAACGCCGATGCGCCGATATTGACCGTCGTACTAATGAAACTGGGCGGGACGCGATATTCTTTGGTGATCAGATCGTTGCTCTGTTCGCTGATCGGTATGATCGATACTGCGTACGGTTCGATCTTCACTTTCAATCCAGCCTGACTGGCAATGTAACGGAGCGCTTCACCAAGAGGAATCTGATTGAGCGTAATGGTGATGCGCGCTTCGGATGGAGAGATAGCCGGTGCCGCGACCACGGCTGGCGCAACTACAGGACGTGCCGGAATCGCGGTGGGTACTGGCGCAGCAGCGGTTTCCGACGCGCTGCTCGAAGACGTGACCGCTGCAGGAAGCGCGGGTTCGACAGGTATCGGCGGAGGGGCAATCTGCCCGAGCGGCGCCAGACGCAAAACGATATCGACGCCTTTTCTTCCTTCGGTCGCAGGATCGTTCGCCGCCGCTTGTTGCCGGAGAAAATCGATCGCCTCGCGAATACTCGCGTCGCGAAACTCAACGCGCGGAATAATGATCGTGTTTAGTTTGTTGCTGGTCCGCGCCGTTCCAGTTACATCGCGATTGAACGCTTCCACGCTTGGATTCGCGGTCTGTCCGTATTGCCGGATCGGCTCCTCCCAACCTTTCTCGACCTGCCAAAGCTGACGCGCCCGCGTCTCGTTGTAAGCCTCCTGGTTGTAATTGTATTTTGTGTTGTCGATCTTTTCTTCGCCGTGCCGGGCCGCCGTGTTGTAAGGATCCAGCGCAAGCACCTGCTCGTATTTCTTAAACGCAAGATCGTAGCGGCCGGAGTTGTAGTAACCATCGGCATCGGCCAGGAGTTTTTTCACTTCTTCGACTTTGGCGATGAACTTTGGGCCCATCGTTTTGTTGAAATAACCGGGCTGCTGTAAATGCGCGAGCAGCTCAGCAGCCGGACGACAGTTCGGATCGTAGCGCACGTCCAAAATTTCCCGCACCGTCGTTTCCGCTTCGCCGAATTTGCCTTCTGCGATTTGCGCCTCGGCCACTTTCACGCCGCTCTCGCAAAAACCGCTGACCGCTTCATCGTGTGCTCTCCCGGAGATGACTGCATCGGGCAAAAAATTCAGCGCCGTGCGAAATTCATCGTGCGCGAGCGTGAAATTCTTTTCTCGCATCGCCGCCTGGGCGCGAGCCAAGGCTTCTTCGCCTTGAGGTAACGCCGCTTTCCGGCGGGTCGCTTCGCGCTGCGCGATGCGACCGGCATTTTGCGCGGCGGTCGAAAAACAAAACAATATCTCCAAACAGATGACCGCGCTGAAAAGCGAGGCCCTCGCTGCGAACAAACTACTTTTCATGGGGGGGAACTACGGTTGTGACTAAGCCGATCTCGATCGGTTCGCCGGGTTTCTGTACATTGACGATCACCGCCTGGGCCGGTTGAACGTCCACCAGCTTATATTTGATCTGCTCCTGTGGTTTCAATGAAAATTCCTCGTCTTTTCTTATCTGAAACTCGTGCCGCTCGCTCCACGCGTAGACAAATGTCGCGACCGACTCCGGTGAAATCGCCACCTTCTCCTTGACCAACGTCAATTGCTCCTTGGTCACGTCATGTTCCAGCGTTAATTCGGAAACATCGACATTAGTGCCGTATTTGTTCGGCTCATATTTCTCCACGAACTTGACGATCTTGAATCGCGTCCCGCGAATCGGATCGCCCTTCTTGAGAAATTGTGTCGGCTGCTTCAGATCGATCGTATTGATGGCGTAGGTGTCGCCCACCCACGAAGAGAAAACGAGCGGGAATAGTTCCTGGCTGGCCGATTTCAATTTCAACTTCGTGTAGTACTCGGGATGCGAATTCCCGTCGATCGGGTTGGTGTGGCCCTCCCATTCGTCGAGGCTATTAAAGCTGTCGCCGTCGGGATCTTGCTCGAGGACATCGGCGTCGGTGATGGGCAGTCCAAATTGCTCGAGCCACTCGTTAGGCACCGGTGGATGGAGCTCGGTCGTTCGCAATGTCGCCGGCAAGCCGTTAGTGCCGACGAAATGTTTCTCCGGAACAAATAACCCTGAACGGCCGCCAAATGTCCATTGCGGCGGCTGATGCAGTTTCTCCGCCGCGGCCGCCAACTCGAGCGCTTTCGCCGGTGGCGACGCACTCTTCAACGCCGGCGCATTTCCCATTACGGCAAAACTTGCGCCGAAGCTCATCGCCCGGTGCCAGATCGCGATTGCGCAGACAAACAAAAAGATCGCTGCCGCAATCAGCACGACCCGGTCGTAATGTGTGCGGACCCAGTCCATCTTAAAAAGTGAAGCGCACCATCTCGATCCGGGCGCTAATTCGAATGCGCTCGTTGCCGACGATAAATTTTATGGCGCCAGTCGCCGTACCTGTAATGGCCGCTGTCTCAGTGGCTCTGCCTCCAGTGGCGCCCGAACTCGCGCTTTGCTCACGCGCCGGACCTTTCTCTTGCTCGTTGCGCACGTGCAGCGTACGAGCGATAAAAAATTGCCGACTCGAGCTGCCGATTTCATTCAAAACTTTTCGCACAGCCGATGGCGCGCCGACAAAGCTTAGATCGAAAACGTTGCGCTCGATTACGTTTGGATTTGCAGCTCCAGGAGGTTTCCGCGCCGCTGGAGATGTTGCTGCGGTCGTCTCCGCAGGCAGAGAGGTGCGCTGGAATCCCGTCACTGCGTCCACGCGCGCATCGATTAAGATATTCATGAGTTCTTCGGCTTGGGCGAGCTCCTGGCCGAGCAGAGGCGCGCTCACGGTACTGGGAAGCGCAACCGTGAATTCATCGAAGCCGACATGAAAATTATCCGGCAGCTTCACTCTGTTCCCGCGCGCCTTCTCGGTCACGGCGGTGATAGCCTGACGCAAGCGCGATTGAAATTCGTTAGGCGCGAGCGGCTCAACCGGGCGCATTTGCGTTTTTAACTCGTCCTTCAATCTATTCAGCGCCGCATTGTAGTTCTCGAAGTGCACCTTTAGCTGTTGGTAATTCGCTTCGTTTGGAAATGGATCGAGATGTTCCAGGCGATTCCGTTCTGTAGCTGCATCATTGAATTGCGCGGAAGCGTCTTCGAAATTGCCCTTCGCCTTGAAAAGAAGGTAGAGCGCCAGCAACGCAGAGATCGCGCAAACAATCAGAAACGTCCCCAGCCATCGATTTTCGCGGAACCAGTTCATGGCAATTTCATCGGCTTGCGCAAATCGAGACGCAGCTCGTACGGAAACGCCCACTCGGTATTGTTCGGGATGGTGGCCTTGATCACACGAGCCTGATTGTTCGGATCCACCGCGAAAAACGGCGAACCGACCAGGTTGCGGAAATAATCGATGACGACTTCCTGCTGCTTCGGGTTAAACAAATAAAGGCCGCGCACCAGAATTCCGTCGATTGCCGGCGCGGTCGCCTGGCCCTTGGCTGTCGATCTTGCCGGAGTCGGAGCCGGATTCACCGCAGTTGTGCCGAGGCCTTTTTCATCGGGCCCAACTGGTTTGCCGCCGGAAGTCGGCACCAATTCGGTGATCCAAATATCTTGCTTCGGTAGGCGTGCATTTAAATCTTCCAGAATTTCCACCCAGAAAAAACGATCGTTGATCGCCGCGACGAGAGGCTTAGCGATGTTATCGGACACGGCAGCGTCTTTGCGCAACTTGTCGACTTTTGCCTGGGCTGCGCGCATCGGCGCATTCACTTTTTCTTGAATCATTTGCGTGCTGCGCTCGATCACCTGTCCGGCGCGTGCGTAGTAACCACTCCAGCCGAGCAGGCCGAAGAGGACACAAGCGGCCGACGCAATAAGAAATGGCTGGCGCTTTTCCAGCTCCTGCCGGCGAACAACACTCGCGGGGCGTAGGTTCAATTTCATGGGACAGTCAGTCGCCGTACGAAGTGCTAGACCGACCGGTTCGCCGAGCAGATGCGTCGAGCGCGTAATCTCGCCGAGCGATGGAACGTCGGCGACGCCGACATTCCGCAGTGGATCAAAGAGCTCGGTCGGCAATTGCAATTTCTCGTGAAAAAATTCGCGCAAGTAGGGTGTGTTCGCGCATCCGCCGGAGAGAAAAACACGCTCCGGCGCGCTGCCTTGTTGCTGCATGCGGTAATGGCTGATCGAGCGCATCAACTCCGCGTGCAGCCGCGTCATTGTCCCGCGAACAATTTCTGAGACACGCACAACATCATCCGGCTGCGCGCCAGCGCCGACGATTGTGGCGAAACCATCGCGCTTCTTGCGAAACTCGGCCGCGGCGAACGGTTCGTTGAACTCCTTGCCAATTGCGGACGTGATGGAACTCCCCCCAATCGGCACACTCCGGCAGAAGATTTTCGCCGGCTCGATGAAGAGAAGATTGGTTGTGCGCGCCCCGATATCGACAAGGAGTGAGCATCCGCTCAAGTCGGCATAATTGTATCGAAACGCGTTCCCGAGCGTCATTGTCGCCACATCCACGATCGACGTGCGCAAGCCGGCCGCTTCCACCACGGCGTTAATTTCCTCGAGCAGGTCGCCCTTGATCGCCACGAGAACGACTTCGACCTGTTCCCCTGTGCCAGCGCCGACCACCTGGTAATCCCAAACCACTTCGTCGATCGGGAAAGGAACATTTTGCTGAGCCTCGAACGCGATGATCCTCTCAATCTTTTCTGCGTCGATCGACGGCAGCTTCACGAATCGTGTGAAAACCAAATTCTCGGCGATGGCATAGTTGACCTCTCCATTCTTGATTTGCAGCGCGTCCAGCATTTCGCGGAGCGCCGCTGCGATGGCCGCGTGCTGCGTCCCATCGGCCGGATCGACCAAAAGTTCTCGCGTGTGGTAACCTCGCAGGACGAGTCCGCCGTCAGGCAGTGCGCGGAATTCCGCCAGCTCGATGCTTTGCGAGCCGAGATTGAGACTGAGAATGCGTTTCCGGGGGGAGGACATTCAACCGTAAGAATTCCACACCTCGACGGCGTAACGCCAGCCTAAACATCTGGGTAACGGTGTCACCTGCCATATCCGCTTGTCGTTCCCACAGATATCGGCAAAGCCTTCGGGCTGGCGGCTTGACTGCTTTAAGCAGTCAAGTGTAAACCATACTCGGTGAAATCAGGACGCGAGATTTTGGACGTGCTTTTTCCAAAGGTGCGCGCGGAGATGCTTCGGTTGCTCTTCTCTACGCCACAAAGGCAGCGATATGTTCGCGAGTTGATGAATATGAGTGGCCTCGCTCTTTGCACGGTACAGGATGAACTGCGTAAACTTAACGCAGTTGGCCTCGTGACCAGCTCGTCGGAGCGTCGTCGCCGCTTTTACCGAGCGAACCGCGCTCATCCGCTCTTTTCAGAGCTGTTACGCATTGTCCGGCTCAGCGCACGACTTCCACGGACGAGACACTCTGACCTGCATCGACCACAGCGCTCTGTCCCATACAAGAAGCGCGGGCATCGGCAACACACAGCACTCTCGAAGGATCGACCGGCAAAATGGCATTTGTTCTCGCGCCCGCGAAAGGGATCGACTGCTTAAAGCAGTCGTGCCTGCTACTGTTCATGTTAAGAGGCCATTGGACAAATCGCTCCGCATTTTGTTGATTGTCGACATGAGTCGCTTTGTCCGCGCTGTGTGTGTTGCGACCCTGTGTTTGCTGGGACCAACCGTTGGCGAAAGTGCTACGCTAGCCGGCCAGACGGTTCGCCCGGGAGCTACGTTGGATATCCGGTTTCCCGTATCCACGTTTTTCCAGGATTACGCGGCTGCCGGCGGCAACCCGCGACCATCCACCGGCAGAGCGCTTGTTAGTTTTCCAAAAGGATTCGATCCGGCGCAGTCGTGGCCAATTCTCATTGTCACATCCACCACCGACGCCTATCGCACGAGTCCGATGGACGCGCCGTGGTATCAACAACCGGCCACCGCCGAAGGCTGGATCGTTCTCGCTTCCGACGCCACGGTCAAACCGCGCGTAGATTCTGATTCCTGGCGGCTCGGTCTTCTCGCGGCTGCGCTCGAGACCGTTCACAAAGAATGGCCGCAGTCAACGCAATGGCCCATCGCGTTCGCAGGACTTTCCGGAGGCGCGAAGCGTAGCGGTGTTCTGGGCGCAATGCTGGCAAAGAGCGGAGCGGTGAAGATCTGCGGATTTTTCTTCGCTGGAATCAACGACGATCGTTTGAGCGCCGCTTACAAGATGTATGGTCCGCCGCCGGATTTTCTCAGTGTCCCGATCTGGCTCAGCAGCGGGCTCGATGATCCCATTGCGCCACCGGGCAAACACGAGCACGTCCGCGCTTCGCTAGTGAACACCGGCTTTAAACGCGTTCGCGTCGAACCATTCCCTGGCCGTCACGAAATCAAAGCCGCGCAAGTTCAACTTGCGTTGCGCTGGTTTCGCCAAATCGGAAAATTCTAGGATGCAAGGATTCCACGATTCGACGATTCGATTCCAGTCGAAATCCTGAAAATTTCCGATTTTAATTGGGTTTGAATTATAATGGCTGCTTTCCCTGATCCGTGAGAAACGCGCGCCTCAACGTATTTGTTTTCGCTTTGCTGGCTGGGCTGCTGGTGATCGGTCTGTGGCCTGCTTTTCAGTCACCTGGTCAGCCTGAGGATGAAGGTATAGCTCTCGTTCATCCCGAGATGCTTTTGAAAGGGCGTCTGCCGTATCGAGATTTCGAAAGAATTTACGGCCCAGGAAATCTCCTCATCTTGTCGGCGGCTTACAGTATTTTCGGAACGAACGTTTTCGTCGAGCGCGCCGTTGGATTGATTTATCGGCTCCTCATTCTGCTGGCGATCTTTGGAATCGTGCAACGCTGGGGGACCTTGATTGCCGCCGGATGTGCGCTCGTGACTCTCGTGCTGCTCGGTGGCACCGACGTGTGGGCGAATACCTGGTGGCCCGCTGTTGCGTTCGCCCTTTGTGCATTGTGGATGATAGCGAAGGTTAGTTCCGGCTGGCGCTGTTTCGCAGGCGGTTTTTTCGGAGGTATCGCGTTGTTGTGTCGTTGCGATTTTGCCCTGGCGTTGATGGCGTCCCTTCTGCCACTCCTTCTCTCGATGAAACGAGAAGCGAGAAAAAAATTTCTCGCCGGCGGGGCAGTAGCGTTCATTCCGTTACTTTGGTTCGGGGTCGCGGTTGGACCGGCGCAACTGGTGTACAATTTGTTTGTGCTTCCAGTTTTTCAATTAGGTTCAGGAGGATACCTCCCGATGTCGGCCGCGGGCGCGGACGTGCTTCGCATTTTCTACCTGCACATCGCCGCAAGCACGTTGAATATTGCCGCCGGTCTGGTCGCATTGCGTGAGTCCACGCCTCAGCGCGGTCGCTTGCTTTTGGGTGCAGCTCTGTTGGGTCTTGGACTTATCCATTATTCTCTGTCCCGCTTCGACGGCGGACACGTGTTTAATGCCGCTCTGGTTTCTTTCGCTCTGTTGCCACTGTCGATCTTTGTTCTCTTCTCGACGACAGCGAAAACGATCCCTTTATGGCTTAAAGCAGCAGCCGCAATTCTTATCGCATTCGTTGGGATCCAACTTCTCCTCCCACAATTTACGCGATACTTTTATCGAGGGGTCCGCGTGGAGCTTGGCGTGGATCGCGCACGGCAAGTGTCGAAAATGGGCGAACTACTGGAACCAGGCGACAAAGGGATCTTCGTGAAGCAAAACGGGCGTTCGTTCCCGCTTGGAACAGAGCAAGCCGCACGGGCTGCGGACCTGATGCTCTCTGAATTACAAAGAGTTTCCTCGGTGGGTGAGCTTCTCTTTGTCGGACCCGGTGACCTGCGCCGCACGGTTTACGGCGACACCTGGATTTACTACATGTTACCGCAGCTGCGTCCGGCCTCGTATTTTCTGGAAATGAATCCGGGCTCAGCCAATGCGCCAGGCTCCCGACTGGCGCGCGATGTGGCGAGTGCTGATTGGCTGGTTCTCAATCGCGCCTGGGACTTGATCTTTGAGCCAAATCGGTCTTCGGAATTTGGTCCTGATGAGCCAAATAAGGTCGTGCGAGCAGAATTTGATTTTTGGGCGGAATACGGTCCCTACCTAATTTTCCGCAATAAGCGGCTTCGCAACCTTCTCCAGCAACGACCACCGGATGGTTAGCTTGCGAGAGCCGCAACGACTTCACAATTCGCCGATTCGATTCCGGCCGAAACGCGCAAAATTTTGGTGGTGTCCTAATTTGAAGGCAACAGATTCACGGACGTATCAGGATGGCGATCAGAATAAGACCGTTGCGGTGCTGGCAATTCCGCCCGTGGATTCCCCGCAGAGCGCCGTCAAAGTGACGATTGCAAGCAAGGCCAAAAAATAACCCCCCGCCAGAGAAAACTTCAATTAAACTCCGACGGAGGGTTGGTCAGTATTGCGATTGGTCTAGTTTCTTATGAAACCTGACGCGATCAGCACGAGCACGCCCAAGATGCCTAGGAGATAGTTTGTCACACTTCCCTTCCCAGCAGCTTCGGTGCCGGAATCTGATTTCTCTTGTGCTTACGCAGCTCTTAAGAGAGGACTTCTGAAAGCGACCAGCGCGTTTCTTTTTCATAGTTCTACTTGTCGAATTGGGTTTCGCGAGCCGGGCGGCCGTATCAGCACACCACCATCGCGGCTGTGTCCGACTAAAATTCCGAGAAGTTCATCACAAACACAGCCGAATGGCTCATGACTTTCGAATATACTCCGCTATGACCGAGCGATTAGAAAAGCTGCGCGACAAAATCGAACAGCGCCACTGTTGCAAAGCCGATTATACCGACTCCGTTCGCGTGGTAGAAATGATGGGGTTCAAGAAAACTTGGGAAGGTCTTGTAGAAGTGTTCGAAATAACGGGCCATCCAGAGGCAAAACGATGTTACGCGTGGCGTTCTTTCGCCGGAATCGAACCAGAATATGTCACCATGCCGGAGATTCCCCCGGTAATCTCCGCTCAAACCGCTGTCAGAGTTGCAATCGCCAGTGGCAGGCAGGCATAGCGCTGGGCTCACCTTCTGCATTTGCGACGCAGTTGACGTTAGAATTCCGAGCAGTTCATCACCACTCGGCCGCGGCACTTTTCGCTTCGACAAATGATTTTGCATTTCTCCTGAACCGCAGTCGCTCCGCAGACCGGACAGATGAGGGGCTCGTTCGCTCCTGAAACCGTGATTCCGCGAATTTGCGCGGATTTTTCGGCACTGAGATTTGATCGTCGCTCATCAAGGGTGGAGCGGTGCGCTCTGCGGCGAAGACAGCTCGCGGATCTTCTCGGACGTCGCCGGATTCGGGAATATTTGATTAGCTTTTCGATATTCCTGGATTGCTTCGCTGGCTTTACCTGCCGCAGCGAGTGATTGTGCTCGCTGCAAATGGACATCCGCCTCTTTCTCTAATCGGCCGCACAACGCGTGCACTGAAGTCAGATAACGCCACAAAGGTTTCTGACTATCGGCAACCGGTTCGGGATTGCTCTTCAGAAAATCCGCCAGCTTAGAGTTCGCCGCGGAAGCGTTATTAAAAGCGATGTTGCGTGTGATTTGATCGACAACCGAAAGGGCGCCGGCCGTTTGAATTTCGGTCCCATATTCTTTGGCGGCCGCTTCGTATCCGAACTCCAGTCGACGTTCACGCGCGCGATCGACAAGCGCGACGACATTTTCCGATACTGGCGGTGGCAATTTTCCCACCGAATCAAGCTGATCGATCTCCCGAAAATTGTCCGTCGCATCGGCGACTTGAGACAGAACCGATTGAGTTTGTTCTTTTAGATCTGCGACCTTGCCCTTCTTTGCCGCAGTTTCCGCTGGTGGCGGACTTGTGGGCGGCGGGGACGGTGTCGATCGCAGAAACGCTTGAGGCGAACTCGCCGGTCCGACCGTCATGTGTAACGACGAAGGTGGCTTGGCTAACTCTAGAGTATGACTGTCGCGGATTGGCGCCGGCGTTTCTCCGACAACGTCTTTGCGAACCATCTCCTCGCGCTTGTGATCAGCCGGCGTGCCTGATTTCTCGGGTGCGATTGCTATGGCCGGTGCGGTGAGAATAGGTTCGGTCCACGGTTGTTCACTAGGGGGTAAACTTGGAATTGGCGATGGCGCCGGTGCTGTCGTTGCCCCTGCTACAGTAGAAGGTTCCTTTTTCGGAGTCACAGTCGCAACGGGCGATGTCATCGGTTCCTCGGCTGCGGCTTCTTCTTCGACCGGCTCCGTGTGAGCAGGTTCAGCGTGTTTTTGCTCCTTGGTTTTCGGAGTGGTTGTCGGCTCAGCAGACCAGTAACTGGCTTTATTTCCATTAACGAACGTGGTGTAAAGCGTTGTTCCACCCTGTTCCTTCATTACCAGTCCTTCGAATTTGCCTCGGACCATTTTGCCCGTGTAACTGCTGATGACGACGCTGCCTTTTGTAAGTGGCTTACTGGGATCAGTCGCAATCTTTAGCTCGCCGCGATACCACGTTAGCGTGCCCTCTCCGGTGGCGTATCCAGCCGAGTCTCGATCGCCTGACCAAGTCGCTTCTTGAGCTACGCTGCGCAGATTATTCCAAACGAGAGTTTTCCCGTCCTGCGTGCGTTGGTACCTGGCGCCGTAGGCGGCGTTCGCCAACAGCAGGAGCGCACTACAGATAAAAAGACATCGCGCAGTCACGGCATGCGTTTCAAAAAAAATTAAAGAAGGCGAACATTAAAGCGCCGGGGAAACGGGGCAAGAGCAATCCCGCAGTCGTGCAGCTCAGCCCGGGTTATTTTCCCTCATACGCCTGCTTCAAACGCCGGATGTCGATCTTATCCATTTGCAGCAGCGATATTTTCCGCATACAGATTCATACTCGCTTTTTCTGTCAACACTCAAGCCCTTGTCACGCCGTAGTCCTGCGGCTGCGGGACGAAGGCGGATCTTCCGCTTCAGCATCGAACCACAAAAACGGAGTAATCTTTTGCATGATTTTATCTTGGTGAATTCGGGAAGGGCTGCAGCGATTGGTTAGGTCTCACCGCATGGAATAATTGACTGGAACCCGGATAATGACTCTGTCCCTGTCCCAGCGGTTGTGAGGATCATCCAAGTATCCGCGCAATATCTCCGGCTTGAAGCGCCACCGGCTCAGCGTGTTCATAGCCGCGGTATCAAGAATTTCAGAGCCGGTGCTGTGCTCGATGTCGAGCGATTTCACTAAGCCGGTCTGCAGGGACACGAGAAGTCGAAATATGCCCTTGCCTGTAATGTGACGCGCCCGCGCCAGCGAAGGGTAATCTGGGCGTGGCGTGTATGCGCTCGCCCGCGCTGACAGAGCAAGGCGCGGCG
This sequence comes from Chthoniobacterales bacterium, assembly GCA_035936875.1. Classification (GTDB taxonomy): domain Bacteria; phylum Verrucomicrobiota; class Verrucomicrobiia; order Chthoniobacterales; family UBA10450; genus DASYVQ01. Next base: position 25,210 of record DASYVQ010000059.1, on the reverse strand, counting down.
GTGTCGCCGAGGGCTGTGGTTTCCCGGCGTGAGCTACAGTCACAGCGAGAAAGATGATGCTGATACAAGGCGCAGCTCGCATAGACCTAACGACGAAGCTGAGCCATGAGCGCCGCCGATAACGCATCGAATTCACAAAGGCCATCGTCGGCGCTCATTGGCTCAAGCGTCTGGTTGGACCTTGCTCGCATCGCTGCGACTCACTGTCCAGGCGTGGCCATTTGAACAAGCGTAATAGATAATGTCTGGCGTGTAGCCAGTGAGTATCGGAGGCGAGGGACAGCCCGGCTCAATACACAGGTCAATGCGTGCGCCGCATGAAAACAACTCCGATAGGGCGTCCATCGCGGCGGCTGCGTCTGGGCCTCGCGCGGTGACCCTGATGCGTGAACCAGCCTTTAGGCCGGCGTCACGCAACGTTTTACTGTCCGCTTCCGATTGAAGCATCATTACACCCATTATACTCTTGGCATTAACTGTGTCCTCACCGTCCGACAACGAAATCTCTGATGCAAACCGACTCGTCAGTCGAACGATTACCGCGGCAGTCCTTGCGCCGATGCGCCACTTGGTCTCGAATTCCTTCTCTATGGGTGAATCGCAATGTCGAGCCCCGATGGCCACTAAAAGACCGCCGAGGACGGCCGCAGCGCCAATGAGAATGTAAACGGCAAGCCACATTTGCGAAATCGGTCTTGGGGTCTAACGAGAATTAGACGAAAATTTTCGTCTAATTCCACGTCTTTGTAAACGTCAACGAGTCCAGCGCCGAATGCGCTGGTTCGATTCTTGGTAAGACGCGCCGACGGTGATTTGGAATTTGTCGTCTCCGACCGTGCCCAGCATATAAGTCTCGAACAGGTCGCCGCCGAATTTGCCGGTCGCGTGCCCGTAGAGAAAGCCCACTTCCCCGCCAGAATAAATCGGGTTCGACGGCGGGTTCATCACTTCGGCCGGGGAATCTTTTGCGGAATCTTTTGAATGGTCCGGCCGCACAATTATTCTGTCTACTTCCGCAACGGTGTAGGACATGTCCGATGCAAAGTCGATTGGCGCCGTTCCCATCTGGCCGAGCTCGCTCGAAGCCGGCAGATAGTGTCCGTCCAAAAGGCTCAGCATCGGGAGGCCCCGAAGCAGCGTTGAGCAATCCGCTGTGGCAAGAAGTTCCGGTTGATAAAGGCTCAGTTGTCCGAGCGAAATCGTTTGCTGCGCTGCAACCGGCAAGCAAAGGACGAAAAAGCTGAGAACCACAAGCAGCCCACGCTTCATCATGAACGATTTTCGGCTGAACCGCTCGCCAGCGCCAGTGAAATTTTGCACATCAACATCCATCTTGAGCGATTACTGAAGAGACAACACCTCAGCGCTTCATGAGTTGCGCCATTTTTTTTTGTTGTCGATGAGACATTCCGTCACGATTCAGCGCGCCGCAGCCAGCGATTCCCGGAAATATTCAATCGTCTTCTTGATCCCTTCGTCGAACTGAACTTTCGGTTCCCAGCCGAGGATCTTTTTCGCGCGAGCGATGTCGGGCTGGCGCACTTTCGGATCGTCCACTGGCAGCGGTTTATATTCGATTGTCGATCTTCCCCCGATGATGCGAATGATTTCCTCGGCAAATTGTTTGATCGTCATCTCGCGCGGGTTGCCCAGATTGACCGGCTCGTGGAAATCGCTCATGGCGAGCTTGAAAATCCCGTCGATCAAATCGGACACATAACAGAACGAGCGTGTTTGCGAGCCGTCGCCGAAAACGGTGAGCGGTTTGCCGTTCAACGCCTGGCCGATGAATGCCGGCACCACGCGCCCGTCGCGCAACCGCATGCGCGGACCGTAAGTGTTGAAGATCCGCACGATCCTGGTGTCGACCTTGTGATAACGGTGATACGCCATCGTCATCGCTTCGGCGAAGCGCTTCGCTTCATCGTAAACGCCGCGCGGCCCGATCGGGTTAACGTTGCCCCAGTAATCTTCCTTTTGCGGATGCACCAGCGGATCGCCGTAGCATTCGGAAGTCGATGCCAGGATGAACGTCGCCTTTTTGTCTTTGGCCAGGCCGAGCGTGTTGTGCGTCCCGAGCGCGCCGACTTTCAGAGTCGGGATCGGCAATTCCAAATAATCGATCGGGCTCGCCGGCGACGCGAAATGAAATACGTAATCGATTTTTTCTTCGGGCAGGAAAATGAAATTGGAAACGTTGTGCTTGATGAACTTGTAATTCTCGTTTCCGGCCAGATGCCCAATGTTCGCGGTGTTGCCCGTGATCAGATTGTCGATCGCGATGACGCGATGACCTTCGGCCAGCAAACGATCGGTCAAATGGGACCCCAAAAAACCAGCGCCACCTGTCACGACGGAAACGGGTTGCGATTTCTTCTCGGCCATGAATGCGTTATCTAATCCCTGGTCGGCGAATATCCAGCAAGAAACAATCCAAGCCGTAGTTGTTCAGGCGTCACGCGGTCCGAATGAACAGTGTTGCATCCGGCTAATTCGATTGCAGTTTGGGTGTCTCGATCATGATTCTTATGCGTATTTTGTTTCGCACTTCGCTGTTTGTCTTTTCAGTCGCGTTGTTTCTGCTGCCGGCCAGGATTGCATCGGCCCAAAATCTTCCGGACACGACGCGGCTGCTGCGTTTTCCGACGACGAACGATAAGCAAATCGTTTTTTGTTACGCGGGCGAACTTTACACCGTTGGTAAAGATGGCGGCACTGCGCGGCGCCTGACCAGTGGTCCCGGTTACAGTTCGTTTCCACACTTCTCGCCAGACGGCGCGCAGGTCGCGTTCACCTCACAGTACGATGGCAACACCGAGGTTTACGCGATGCCCGCGGAAGGCGGCGTGCCCAAACGCCTGACCACGTCGGCAACACTCGGCCGGGACGATATCTCGGACCGAATGGGACCGAACAACATCGTGATGACGTGGCAAAATACGAAACCGCTGGTGGTTTTTCGTTCGCGCATGAAGTCGTTCAATGACTTCATCGGCTCGCTTTTCACGGTGGGTATGGACGCGGAGCTGCCACAGCAATTGCCAGTGCCGCGCGGCGGGTTCACTGCATTTTCGCCGGATGATTCGAAGATGGCCTTCAATCGCGTGTTCCGCGAATTCCGAACCTGGAAACATTACCGCGGCGGAATGGCCGACGACATCTGGATTTACGATTTCAAAACCGGCGCGACCGAGAACCTGACGAATAATCCAGCGCAGGACACCTGCCCGATGTGGGGACCGGACAACAAAATCTATTTCATTTCCGACCGGGATGGCCGGATGAATTTGTTCTCAGCCGATTTGGCGTCCAAAGAAACAAAGCAACTGACAACGTTCAAAGATTTCGACATTAAATTTCCGTCGATCGGCAAGCAGTCGATCGTGTTCGAGGAAGCGGGCTACATCTGGCGCTACGATCTCACCACCGGAAAGGCCACGGCTGTGCCCATCGCTATCAAGGAAGACTTAGCCATCGGACGCTCGGCACTGGTCGATGCATCCAAACATATCGAATCGGTAAACCTCGCGCCGGACGGTGAGCGGACCATCGTCGTCGCGCGCGGCGATCTTTTCTCTGTGCCGGCAAAAAACGGAACGCCGCGCAATTTAACGAAGAGCTCGAACGCGCACGAGCGCGACGCGGCCTGGTCGCCCGACGGGAAATACATCGCTTACAACTCGGACGTGACCGGCGAGAACGAGCTGTATGTTCGCCCGCAAGACGGCAAGGGCGACCCGCAACAGATCACGAAAGGCGCGGACACTTATTACTACAAAGCGATTTGGTCGCCCGACAGCAAGAAGTTGCTCTGGAGCGACCGATTGCAACGGCTGAGATATGTCGATCTTGCAACGAAAACGATAACTCAGGTCGATCAGGACAAGTATGGCGAGATCGAAGTTTACAACTGGTCACCGGACAGCCAGTGGATCGCGTGGGGCCGGCCTGAGGAAAATAATATGCCGCGAGTTTATCTCTATTCACTCGCGACCAAACAGCAGACGGTGGTGACCGACAATTGGTACGGCTCGGCCGAGCCAGTATTCAGTGACGACGGAAAATATTTGCTGCTGAGTTCGGCGCGCGACTTCAAGCCAACGTTCGGCGACGAGGATTTCACAAATGTCTATCGCGACATGGAGCGCGTGTATCTCGTTACGCTCGCAAAGGACACCGAGAATCCGCTGGGACCGCGCAGTGACGAAGTAGGCAAAGCCGAAAAGAAAAGAGAGAAGGAAAAAGAGAAAGAAGCCGGCGAGAAAAAAGAAGAAAAACCCGGTGAGAAGAAACCGGATGCGGCTAAGGCAGATGTTGCGAAGCCAAAGAAGCCAGTCGTGGTGAAAGTCGATCCGGATGGGATCCAAAACCGCATCCTCGGGCTAGAAATTGTACCAGGAAATTACCGGAACATTCGAATGTTGGACGATCAGATATTTTATCTCCGGAGCACGGTCGGCGATGAGGTCGGCACGGACGAGGAGGAAGAGCGCGGTCCCGACAGGAAATCGCACCTCTGCGTTTACAACGTGGAAGACCGGAAAGAGACGGTGATTGGGGACGTGAACGATTACCAGATCACGTTCGACGGCAAGAGGATGCTGGTGAAGATCAAAAAAGATTACGCAATCATCGATCTGCCGAAGGACAAGATCGAAACGAAGGACCACGAGCACAAGATCGAGGGCCTCGATATGCAGCTCGATCGGCATGCGGAATGGAACCAGATCTACTTCGAATGCTGGCGGCAGATGCGCGACTTTTTCTTTTCACCGACGATGAACGGCGTCGATTGGAAAGCGATGCGCGATAAATACGAGGCGCTGGTTCCGTTTGTGAATCACCGCAACGATCTCACTTATCTGCTCGGCGAGATGGTTGCCGAATTGAACAGCGGCCATACCTATGTCGGGGCCGGAGAACGGCCGGACACGCCACGCATCAAACTCGGCCTCCTCGGCGCGGAGTTTTCCCGCGACCCGGCCACGCGCGCCTATCGCATAGACCGCATTCTGCCGGGCGAAAATTGGGACAAGCACACCCGCTCTCCGCTCACTGCGGTGGGCGTCAATGTTAAGCCCGGCGATTACATTCTCGCGATCAACAGGACGCCGGTTTCGACGTTGCCCAATCTTTACGACGCGCTGATCGGCACCGCCGACAAACAAGTGATTCTTCGTGTGAATTCCAAACCGAGTGACGCGGGCGCGCGCGACGTGACGGTGGTGCCGACCGCTAATGAAACTCCGCTCTACTATCTGGCCTGGGTGCAAAAAAACATTGATGACGTTGCCAAAAAAACCGGCGGCGAAGTTGGCTACATCCACATCCCCGATATGGGGCAGCCCGGTTTGAACGAGTTCACAAAGCTTTATTTCCCGCAGATTCGCAAGCACGCCTTGATTGTCGATGTTCGCGGGAACGGCGGTGGGTCTGTTTCGCCGCTGGTAATCGAGCGGCTGCGACGCGCGCTCGTGATGGTGGGAATCGCGCGCAACGGAATGCCCGAGCCCAACCCGCCGCGGACGTTCCTCGGGCCGATGGTTACTTTGATCGACGAATTCTCCGCGTCCGACGGCGACATCTTTCCGTTCCGATTCAAAACGCTAGGTCTCGGCAAATTGATCGGCAAACGAACTTGGGGCGGAACGGTTGGTATTCGCGACTCGCTTCCGCTGGTTGATGGCGGCCAGTTCCTCAAGCCGGAATTCGGACTCTATTCCAGAGACGGCAAGGAATGGGTAATCGAAGGCCACGGTGTTGATCCGGACATCGTGGTGGATAACGACCCAGGGAAAGAATTCCGGGGAGAAGATCAGCAACTGGATCGCGCGATCCAGGAAATCCAGGAAGAGTTAAAAACGAAGCGCTACGATCTGCCGTCACCGCCTCCCTTTCCAAATCGAATGCCCGGCAACGGAAGTTAAAATCGACATGCGCATTTTATCCGGCATTCAACCAACGGGCGTCCTGCACATCGGCAATTACTTCGGCATGATGCGGCAGGCGATCGCACTGCAAAACGAGGGTGAAGCGTTTTATTTCATCGCCGATTATCACGCGCTCACCAGTGTGCGCGATCCGGATGTGCTCCGCGAAAACATCCGGCGCATCGCGCTCGATTTTCTTGCCGCCGGTCTCGACCCCGAGCGGGCAGCACTCTTCAAACAGAGCGATGTGCCGCAGGTGACGGAGTTGACCTGGATTTTGTCGACAGTCGCGCCGATGGGATTGCTCGAGCGCGCGCACTCCTACAAGGACAAACTCGCGCGCGGGATGTCGCCGACGGTCGGATTGTTCAGCTACCCGGTGCTCATGGCCGCCGATATTCTGATTTACGACAGCGATGTTGTGCCGGTCGGGAAAGATCAAAAGCAGCACATCGAAATGACGCGCGATCTGGCGGGAAAAATGAATGAGACATTTGGGCAGATTTTCAAGCTGCCCGAGCCGCGCATCCAGGCTGCGACCGAAGCCGTGCCGGGGCTCGATGGCCAGAAGATGAGCAAAAGCTATGGCAACACCATCGACATCTTCGGCGACGAAAAAGAAACGCGGAAACGCGTCATGAGTATCGTGACCGATTCCACGCCGGTGGAAAAGCCAAAGGATCCTTTAAGATCGACAATCACTCAGTTGTATTCGCTTTTCGCTTCCAAGAGCGAACTCGAAGAAATGCACGAACGATTTAAGAAAGGCGGAACCGGCTACGGCGATTTCAAGAAACAGCTGTTCGAAAAACTCTGGGAATATTTCTCCCCGATGCGCAAACGCCGGGAAGAAATCCTGGCCGACAAATTGTACATCGACAACGTCCTCGTTCGCGGCGCCCGCCGCGCCAACGAAATCGCCGACGACGTCATGACCCGCGTTCGCGCCGCGGTCGGCTTACGCTGAAGAGAAGTCAAGGGCGCGTCCGATCTGCGGTTGGGCTGCGCAAGCGGATTCGTCCCCGCGCGAGTTTGGCTGGCTATTTAGCCTCCATCACGGAAATGATCTTAAGTTTGCCGTCGATAGGCTTAATCTTGTAGGTGCTGCGCGATATACCAGACCGCGTGTCCGTTCCGTTACTGACTTCGTAACTAATTTCTGTTTGGACGATAAAGACATCCTTGCCCTCTTGACCGAGGAGGACTGGCTCCTTGGCGAGGTGGTAATATCGAGTCGGCCATTTCCGGATGTTTGCCTTCGTGTCGTGCAAAATCGTGGCGAGCGTCGCATTTGGAACACCGTAATAGTCGATGACCGGTTCGGCGAAAAAACTGGTTTCTATCTCCGGTGTGTCGTAGTTCCCGCTGTTAACGTAGTCCTCGACAAATCGACGAAGGCGCGCGTCAACTGGTCGATTCGCAGAAGAAACAGGCGATGCCGGGCTACTGGCCGCTTTTGCTGGAGACGACGCGACTTCTGCTGGAGAAGCCTGCGCAGGGGAAGCCGACGCGCGCTCGCCCGAGATGGCGCTGCTTAGCTTATCCCAGTTTGCAATGCAAGCGACCGTGATGCTGACCACGCCGGTAATAACGACGCCAGCTATTCCCTTTGAATCGGCCATAAATCGTGAAATCTCATCCGCTCAGCTTTAACAGAAACGGAGTTCGTCTCACAGTCTCATTTCACTAGTTTGTCTTGGTCATCAAGCGTTTGGGAGCAACGTTACGCCAGGCAGCGGCCAGGGCTTCGCGCACCATTTCAATTTCTGCCGCCGGCAGATGGATGCTTGTGCTTCCGCGACGACCCCAAGCGCCCTTAACCGGCTGAAAAACATTCGGATCGCTTCGGAAACAATTTCGTTGTTCGCCCGGGGTGAACTTCACGACTGCCGAATCTTTATTCGGATATCCAAGCGTCGCGAAAATCTTTCCACCGACACGGAAATCGGGATGATGCATATGCGCCGATTCCACTGCTTCAGGAAAGCTCAGCGCGAGCTTGCGAAAATCATCTGCAGTCATTGTTTCGGCTTTAAGCCGCTGTTCGATTCGAGCCGGAGTTGTCTCAGATAAAGGAAGAGCGGTAATCCAAGCGAAACGCCGACCAATAAGACGCCGACAATCGGCAGCCAAAGAAGGCGCATTCCCAGACGCTTTCCTTCGCTCTGAATGAACGAGATCAGCACAACCGCCGAGACAATCATGTCAAACGCAAAGAATGCGCTGATGCGATTCGCAAAAAGATCGCGAATGAACAGCGGCATATTCAAGGCGTGATGCTCCACTATCCATGGAATGAATTGCGAGTAAGGCAGAAGCAGCCCGAGCACACAGAAGGCGAGATAAAGATACCGAAGTTTCATGGAGTCGATTTCTCGGCACACTCGCGTGTTTGTCGAGCAAAAGTGCGACGGTCATAGACCGCCGCTACAGTTGATCGATGGCGACATTGCGCGTTCACGTTGTTCCAAACGCGAAGATCGACAAGGTGGCCGTCGAGCATGGCGGTGCGATAAAGATCAAGCTGCGTGCGCCGGCAATGGAAGGAAAAGCGAACGCGGCGCTGATCAGTTTTCTCGCTGAACTATTGAAAATTCCCGAACGCTCAATCATCTTGGAGCGCGGCGAGAAATCACGCGAAAAAATCATTCGCATCTGTCGTTTGAGCGAAGAAGAAGTGCGAGCTCGCCTGCTCGCGACAATCTGAAGACTTCGCTTCCTGAAAATCTGCGGAATCCGCGTAATCCGCGGTTAACGTCTAAGTTCCGGACGCGCCGTTTTTGAGCTCGGCGAAGATGAGACGGCCGGCGGCGGTTTGGAGCGCGCTGGAAACGACTACGGTTCTGATTTTTCCGACATGCGGGCGCGCGTGGTTGACGACGATCATAGTGCCATCGGGCAGGTAGCCGACGGCTTGATGGGCTTCGCGGCCTTCTTTCACGAGATTGAGTTCGATTTCGTCGCCGGTCACAACCGTGGGTCGCAATGCGCGAGCGAGATCAGCCAGGTTCAAGACTGGGACCTGTTGCAAGCGCGCCACTTGCGCAAGCGCGTGGTCGTTGGTGAGAAGGCGCGCTTGCAATACTTTGGCAGTGCGCACCAGCCGCGAATCCACGACAAGATCGACATCGTCGCCGGTGCTTTCGTGAACGGTCAATTCCACTTCGCGCGAGCGCTGTAACTCATTCAAAATCTCGAGACCGCGCCGGCCGCGTTCGCGTTTGGTTGGGTCGCGTGAATCGGCCAGTGTTTGCAATTCGTCGAGAACAAATCGTGGAACAATGAGCGAACGGCTAAGAAACCCGGTCGCGCAAAGATCGGCGATCCGCCCATCGATAACGACGTTAGTGTCGACTACGAGCGGCTCGTGTTGCGTCGTTTCCCGGGCAAAGCGGACATACGGAATGATGAGGGAGAACTCATCGCGACTGCTACGCATGGCCAGCATCATCCCGAGATAACCAAAAGCAGTGTAAACAATGAGCCGCACCGCCCATTGCGTCGTTTCCGATTGGTAACGCAAGACTTCCGAAGCCATGAGCAGGTTGGCAAAGAGCAGGCCAAGCAAAAGTCCGAATGTCGCCGACGAGAACAGGCGCAACGAAAACCCTTTGAGCAGCCGGTCGATCAGCACAACGATCAATCCGAAAACAATTCCCAGGACAAGACCCGGCCAGGAATTGGCGATCAAAGCAGAGGAAATGTTCGAGCCGATCACGGCGCAGAAGGTCACAAAAAGCAACCGCAGCAAATTGATTGTGAGCAGCGGCGTCATCAGCGTCCTCCGGTTTGACTGCGTGGTTTGGTTTGTTCGCGAGGCTTCATGTCGATCTTGGCTGCGCTGTCCCGATAGAAGAGCACGCCGTGTGCTCGCAAGTTAGCAATTAACACGCGGAGATCATTGGCCAGCTCCGGATTGGTTAAGAGCGCGGCGAGCAATCCCTTTCCCTGGGTCGCCGAGTTAAGCACTTTTTGCAAGTCATCGGCTGCTTGTTTGGTCGAATCCATCGCTGAATCAGCTTTGTCTATTACGCCGCCGAGTTTTTTAGAAGAATCGGCGAAGGCGCCGGTGGCTTCGTTCAAATGCGCGAGGCTCGATTTCAGATTCTCCATGTTCGCCGACGATAATGCTTGGTCGTTCAACTGCGTCACGGTCGTGTCGAGTTTTTGAACCGTTCCACGCAGGTCGCTCACCAGAGCGCCACCTTCGCGGGTCAAATCGTCGATGCCAGTTTCGCGCGTGCCGCTGATGTACGCGTTTGGCGGCAGAAACGCCTTCCGCTGTCCGGGTGGCATCGTTACGCTGACGAAACGGTCGCCGAGCAAACCGGAACTTCCCACCGTGAATTTACTGCCATCGGGAATCTTAACGTAATCGTAAATCTTCAGGGGTACATCCACGCCATTGCCTTCGCGAACCATCCGCGGACCGCCTGCGACCTTTCCAATCTTCGCCCCGGCGAGCAAGACATCGGACCCCTTCAGCAGGCCGCTGGCGTCGCTGAAGCGAACGGTCACAGGATAATAAGTCTTGAAACCTTCCCCCAACCTTCCGAATTGCACGACCAGTGCGGCCAACATCGCGAGTCCAACGAAGACGAACGCGCCGACTTTAAATTCCAAACCTCGCTCGTGCCGATTCATGCCTGGTCAACTCTCAACTCTCAACCCTCAACTCTCAACTTCTCGTCGGAGCGCCCAAGCAAGAAATCTTGAAGAACAGAATCGGACGACTGCTGCAGTTCCGTGGGCGTGCCGTGAAAATAAATCCGGCCCTCATGCAGGTATGCGATGTGATCCGCAACGTGAAACGCATTTTTCATGTCGTGAGTAACGACGATGCTGGTCACACCAAACCGGCGCTGCAATCGCCGGATCAATCGGTTGATTGAATCGGAAACGACAGGATCAAGTCCCGAAGTCGGCTCGTCGTAAAGAATGCACGAGGGCTGCCGGATGATCGAACGCGCCAGTCCAACGCGCTTCTTCATTCCGCCGCTCAAATTCACCGGCATTTTGTCTTCCTCGCCTTCCAGTTCCATCACGTCGAGAATCTCGCGCACTTTTGTCCGGAGCACCTTCGGATCGCGCTCGCCGGCCTCGCGCAACGGAAACGCGATGTTTTCCGCTACCGTCATTGAATCAAACAAGGCGCTGCCTTGAAAAAGAATGCCGACCTTTTGCCGAATGGACGCGAGTTGCCGCTCGCTCATGCCGGTGATGCTTTGGCCCTCGACCCAAATTTCGCCCGCATCCGGGCGCATCAAACCGATAAGATGTTTGAGCAAAACGCTCTTGCCGCCGCCGCTGCGACCGATGATTGCCAGGGTCTCGCCACGCGCCACCTCGAGATCGACCCCGCGCAAAATTTCCTGCGCGCCGATTTGTTTCACCAGTCCGCGCACGGCAATCATGGAACCATCACGTTGATCTAACGATGGCGTCGCCGCGATTCGCGATTGTGCAGTCTCAATCATTGATAGCCTGCCGGGTAAATGATGTTGAGCGTCATAGTCAGAAAAAAATTGCAGATCAGAACCGCGAGGGAGCCATTCACCACCGCCTCGGTCGTGGCGCGACCGACACCGACAGCGCCTTCGCGCGCGGTCAATCCTTTGTGGCAACTAATGAAGACAATGAGAACTCCGAAACAGAACGCTTTCGACAGCCCCATGATGATGTCGCGGTTGCGCGTCCAGCGCACCATGTTCGCCATGTAATAGGTGCCGTTCACTTCGAGCAGGAAAATCGCGACGAAGTAGCCGACCGCGATCCCAACCGCGATGCATTCCGCCACCAGCAGTGGCATCGACACCATCATCGCGAGCGCGCGCGGCACGACGAGGTAATCGGTCGGATAAACCGCGAGAGCGCGTAGCGCGTCGATTTGCTCGGTCACTTTCATTGTTCCGATCTCGGCCGACATGGCCGCGCCGACGCGCCCTGTTACCATGAGCGCCGTTAGCACCGGCCCCAACTCGCGGCAGATCGCGACCGAGACTACCGCTCCCACGGCCGAGCCCATTCCCAGTTTATTAAATTGGAAATAGGTCTGCGCAGAAAAAACCGCGCCAGTGAAGCCTCCCGTGATTACAACAACAAGTTGCGAGAGCAATCCGATCTCAACGATCTGGTTGAGAAATAATTTCCAGCGCAATCGGCGCGTGAAAATGGAACGAAACGTGTCCGCGGCCAGCATCACGACCTCGCCGAGATACTGAAAAAAAGCGAGAAATGCTCCTCCGAGCGCGTTGAATAATCGCGTGATCATTTAGGCGAACCGAAATCAAAGACGGATACGAACTTCTTCAAACGCTTAGTGGCTGCGTTTTCGGGCGCAGCTCCGGCGGAATGGCACCGATGAAGCGCGGATCGAGGCCGAGCTTGCGAAAAATCGCACGAATCTCGCGGAAGGTGATGGTGGGCTCGTCGAGCTCTAAATAAACGAGATCGTGATTGCGATCGACTTTGTAACGTAAGCCGGGAATCGCCTCGAGCTGGTGGTCCAGTTCCAGGATTTTATTCAAGTCGCGCAAGCCCGCCGCATAAACTTCCAGTTCGATCATCGAAGTGAAACTTTACGAGCGGGAAGCAACGATGCAACGCTTTAGCGACTCGGCGCTGCGCCCAACGCGTTTGCGCGGGGGCCAGAGATGAGTAGATGTCGATCTTACAAGATGAAGCAACCAGGTCGATTTCTCTGGCCAATTGGACTTTTCCTCAGCGTTCTGCTTTTTACCGGCTGCGAGACCGGGCCGCCGCAGGGAATCCAGCAGGCAAGAGTCCAAATGGCCCAACGCATTGCGGCCGAGCCGTCCGGCGACTATTTTATCGCGCGGCGTTATTTCAAACCCGATTTCAAATTTTGGGGGTACGTTCGCCGCCCGGGTCAGCCCTGGAGCACGGCCCAGCTCGTAATGTTGAACGAGAAGCAAAAGCTCGCACCCGACCGGGCGGAATTAAAATTCGGCGCGGACAACAATTACGAATACAAACTTTACGGCTACTTCAGCGGCGACAAAGTTTACGAACCGGCCAGCAACAGAGTTTATCCCGAGTTCGTCCTGAAAAATTACGAACTGATTTCGACGAATCCGCCGGCGATCTTCAGAAGCCAGCTGAGCGGTACTGCCGACGCGGCGAAGACGCGTTACACGATCGAAAAGCCGGAGTAACCATTTGGCTGCCCCTAATTCGCGCGATACGCTCGCCGAGGAATTTTTGCGTCATCTTGCGGTGGAACGAAACGCATCGCCGCGCACGCTGAAGGCATATCGAGAGGCGCTCGCCGCATTTCGCGCGCTAAACAATACGCCGTGGAAAAAATGCACGCCGGATAATTTTCGCGATTACTTGTTCGCGATCATGAAGCGCGGACAGGCGCGTTCGTATGTGCGATTGCAATTTTCAGCACTGCGCGCGTTCTACAAATTCCTGGCGGAACGAAAAGGATTGCGCACGGATCCTGTGCGCCAACTGCAACTGCCGAAGCTCGAGAAGAAACTTCCGCTCGTGCTCACTCGCCAGCAGATTGACGAACTGCTGGCGGCGCCGCTCAAGATCGCGAAAAATCGCTCCGCTCCCGCGTGGATGCCGCTGCGCGACGTCGCGGCCATGGAGCTTTTCTACAGCAGCGGGTTGCGCTTAAGCGAGCTGGCGGCTCTCAATGTTTCCGATGTCGATCTTTACACCGAGTCGGTGCGCGTTTTTGGCAAAGGCCGGAAGGAACGCATCTGTCCAATCGGCGCACCCGCGCTGGAAGCGATCTCGCGTTATCGTGCGGCGGCGAACGTCCATTCCGGACCGCTTTTTATAAATAAAGCGCGCAAACAAATTTCGCCGCGCTCGATTTGGCTAATCTTGAAGCGCTATCTTTGGCAGACATCGATTCCTATTTCGATCAGTCCGCACAAACTGCGGCATAGCTTTGCCACGCACATGCTCGATCGCGGCGCCGATTTGCGCAGTGTGCAGGCGCTGCTCGGCCACGCCAGTCTTTCGACGACGCAAATTTACACTCACGTCACCGTGGAACGATTGAAGAAAGCTTATGCCGACGCGCATCCCCGCGCGTAAGTCGGTCATTCCTTTTTCGCTTTTTCAGACAAGATCTGATCTAAAAAATACCTCGCCTCGGGATAACCGGGATCGATCTGCAAAACCCTCTGCAGCTCAAGAACAGCTTCGTCTGATCGACCCCGGCGACGCAGCGCGATGGCCAAATTGTAATGGGCCGTGGCATTTCCCGGATCGATCTCGATCGCTTTCCGATAATGATCCATTGCCGAATCGATTTGTCCCTTTTCGAGGAGAATGTTGCCGAGGCTGCCATGTGCGTCTGCGAAATAGGGATCGAGCTTCAGCGCTCGCTCATAACAGGCGATCGCCTGGTCGTTTTCGCCTTTTTCAGAAAGCGCCGTAGCCAAAGTGTAATAGGCCTTCGTGTAATTAGGATTTAGTTTCAAAGCATCTCTCAAATGGAGAATCGCCTTGTCGCGTTGTCCCTTTTTCAGAAGAGCAGCGCCAAGGTTGTAATGTCCCCGGTCATAATCGGGCATAACTTCCACCGCCTTTTCAAAATAAACGATTGCCTCGTCTAACGACCCTTTTTGGAGAAGCGCGATACCGAGATTGTTATGTGCGGTTGCGGAATTTGGATTTTTCGAGAGCACCGCGCGGAAACAAGTTTCGGCATCCCGATACGTCCGGCTTTGGACCCAGCTCGCGCTGGCCAATAACACCAGGATCGTCAGACCAGCGGCATAGACTGCCGATCGAAACGTCCCTCGGATCCGGGCCAATAGCCATACCGCACCGGCCGAGACCAAAGCAATTATTGCGATATCGCCCAAGTATTGGAAATGGTCGGCCCGGAAAATTGCAGCATGATGCGATGGGCCGAGGCCCGACATGAAGTAAGACAGATTAAAAAATCCCAGCACCGGAAAAAGCATCAGAATAAAACAGAGGAAGGCGGCCAGAGGAGCGCGCGACCTTCGGCGCACAATCCACAAACAGATAAAAAGGGCCAGGGCCGCGAATGGGAAAAGGTATTGCCACCAAACCGTCGCAGCGATGTTCCAAGGCGGGTAGATCAGAGTCAGATTTGTCGGCCAGAAAAGGTTGCCTAAGTAAAACCAAAACAGCCGGCTTGCGATCAGAACCCGCCCGATGATGGAAAAGTCGAATATTTCTCCTTCCCTGGCGGAGAATTTTTGTTCCGCCCAAATAGTGACGATTCCGGCCGCGAGTCCGACGACAAAAAAGGGAATCAACGGTTTAACGTCGCGCGCCCACTCCAATTTTCCGCGTTTCCACCAGAACACGACCAGGAGCACGGCAGGCATCGTGACAATGACCGTCTTCGCCATCACACCAATGAGAAAAAGCGCGAACGCGGCGAAGTAAACGTTGTATTTCCGATTTCGCTCGTAATTCAGGTACAAAAGGGCCGCGCCCGCGCAGAGCGCGCCCGACAGCGTGTTCTTGACTTCCGAGATCCAGGCGACGGACTCCACGTGCACAGGATGCAGCGCAAAAATAAAGGCAGCCAGCCAGGCGCCGGGCACTTCGAGACGCTGGAGAATTCTTAGTAACAGAAGCGCTGTAACCGCATGAAGTACAATGTTGACGAGGTGGTAAGGAAGCGGCCACGCGCCCCAGAGCTTGTACTCAACCCAAAAAACAGCATGGAGGACAGGATAGTATTGCGGCGCTGCCGACGGATCTGTCCAAATCCGCGCCAAACCATGCAATGAACGAAGTTCTGGGGTCGTGATGTGGATGTCGTCGTCCCAGATCGGCTTCCCATTCCAAGCCGGCTGATAAGCCAGCGCGGTAACCGCGAACAAAGTCAGACTAAGAAGCCAAGTGCGATAAGTTGAAGTTCGCAAGTTGATCAGTGAGAAACTGAAACGTGAACGATAATGATTGGATTATCCAATCACAGATCACGAACCACCAGCCACGCTCCGCTTAACTTGCTTTGGCCGGTGTCTTGCCGGTCGGTTCGGCCACATGGAACGTCAGCTTGCCGTCGGCGGCAGTGACTTCTACGCGGTCGCCGGCTTTGACGTTACCCCGGAGGATTTCTTCGGCGAGCGGATCTTCCAGGTAGCGCTCGACCGCACGCCGCATCGGACGCGCGCCGTAATTTGGATCGTAGCCCTTTTCGATAACTAATTCGTGCGCGGTGGTATCGAGCACAATCTCCATCTCCCTCGCTTTGACCCGGCCCTTCACCTTAGCCACCTCAAGATCGACAATGCGCATCAAGTGCGACTTCTCGAGCGAGTGGAAAACGGTGATTTCGTCGAGCCGGTTGAGAAACTCGGGCTTAAAGACGCGCTTGGTTTCTTCGAGAATTTTATCGCGCATCGAATCGTAATCATGTCCTTCCCGCGGCGCGCCGAAGCCCATCACGGTTTGCTTCTTCAGCAATTCGGCCCCGACGTTTGAGGTCATGATGATGATCGTATTCCGGAAATCGATCTTCCGGCCTAACGAGTCGGTGATTTTTCCCTCTTCGAGAATTTGAAGGAGCAAGTGCATCACATCGGGATGCGCTTTCTCGATTTCGTCGAAAAGCACAACCGAATACGGACGGCGGCGCACCGCTTCGGAAAGTTGGCCGCCTTCCTCGTAGCCGACGTAGCCCGGCGGAGAACCGATCAAGCGCGAGGCGGTAAATTTTTCCATGTACTCAGACATGTCTATCTGAATGAGCGCGTCGCGGTCGCCGAACATGAATTCGGCCAGTTGTTGCGCGAGAAAAGTTTTGCCCACGCCGGTCGGACCGAGAAAAATGAAAGAGCCAATCGGACGCCGTGGATCTTTCAAGTCCGCGCGACTACGGCGCAGCGCTTTCGAAACCGCGGTCACGGCTTCGTCTTGTCCAATGACCTTGCTCTTCAGCTCCTCCTCCATCTGGAGGAGTTTTTGCGTTTCCGCTTGTTCCATTCGTTGGAGCGGCACGCCGGTGACCTTCGAAATGATGTACATCATGTCGTCCGCCGTCACGAGTACTTCCTTTTCTTCACGCTCCTCGCGCCACTTGGTCAAAATGGTGTCGAGCTTTTCTTTGGTCTGTTTTTCCTTGTCGCGCAACGCGGCCGCCTTTTCGAAATCCTGAGCTTTGATCGCCGCCTCTTTTTCAACGCGGATCTCTTCGATCTCTTTCTCGATCTCTTTGACGTTGGGCGGACGGGTCATGGCGTTGATGCGGGCGCGCGCGCCGGCTTCGTCCATCACGTCGATCGCTTTGTCGGGCAGAAAACGGCCGGTGATGTAACGCTCCGAGAATCTGACCGCGGTCTCCAGCGCTTCATCGGTCAACTTGGCTTTGTGATGCGCTTCGTACTTCGGACGCAGTCCCTTCAAGATTTCGATCGCTTCATCGACAGTCGGCGCATCGACTTTGACCGTTTGGAAACGGCGTTCAAGTGCGGCGTCTTTCTCGATGTACTTGCGATACTCGTTCATCGTGGTCGCGCCAACGCATTGCAGCTCGCCGCGGCTCAACGCCGGCTTGATGATGTTGGACGCATCCATCGCGCCTTCAGCCGAGCCCGCGCCGACGATCGTGTGCAGCTCGTCGATAAATAAAATCACAGTCTTGGAGCGCCGAATCTCATCCATCACGGCTTTGATCCGCTCTTCGAACTGGCCGCGATATTTTGTACCAGCAACCATTAACGCGAGATCGAGCGTGATCACTCGCTTGTCTCGCAGCAATTCCGGCACATTACCGTTCGCAATTTCCTGGGCGAGTCCTTCCGCAATGGCGGTCTTGCCCACGCCGGCCTCACCGATCAACACCGGATTATTCTTTGTGCGCCGGCAGAGCACCTGAATAACGCGCTCAATTTCGTTGTGGCGTCCGATTACGGGATCGAGCTCGCCTTTCTTCGCCAGATCGGTCAGGTCCCGACCAAAAGCACGGAGCGCCGGAGTCTTGACATCTTTCTTCGAGGTCGGTTCAGCGCCTTCCTCCGCTTCTGACGGTGTGAAATTAGGATCGAGCTCTCTTAAAATTTCGTTGCGGGTGCGCTCGATGTCGATCTCCAGGCTCTTGAGCACGCGCGCGGCGACGCCTTCGCCCTCTCGCAGAAGTCCGAGCAGAATGTGCTCGGTGCCGACATACGAATGGTTGAGCGCCTTGGCTTCCTTGCCCGCCAGTGCCAAGACTTTTTTCACGCGCGGCGTATAGGGAATGTTGCCGACGATCTTTGTCTCCGGGCCGGAACCAACTTGCTTCTCGACCTCCATCCGCACGGTCTCGAGATCGAGCCCCATTTTTTGGAGAACATTCACGGCCACGCCCTGGCCGAGCTTAATCAAGCCGAGCAACAAATGCTCGGTACCGACATAATTGTGATTGAACCGGTCAGCTTCTTTGCGAGCAAGTTGCAGGACCTGTTGAGCGCGCGGTGTAAAGTTATTCATTGTTCCTTGGCGCCGAAGTCGAGCCGTTGCCTGATTCCTCCGCCAGTTTACTAATATCAGGTTTAGGGAAGAGTTTCAAACGGTCGCGTATAATTTGTGCCCGGAGGTGGTCGCGCTCCTCCGCGTTGAGCTTTTGCTGCGAGCTCTTCTGCAAATGCGCGGGCTGGGTGTCGATGAACAATTGATCAATGGGCAAGCGCCGGTCTTCTGGAAACGTGCCCAGATCGACACCGAGTTTGATGATCGACAATAAATTTAGCGCTTCCTTCGAAGTCATGGCGTGCGCGTAAGTCAAAACGCCATAGGCGCGGCCAATCTGGTCCCAAAGGGTGTTCGATTTTTTCTGGATCAGAACCTGCCGTGCGTCGTGTTCCTTTTCGATGATGGTCTCGATGACTTTGGTCAGCCGGTTGATAATTTCGTCTTCCTTTTCGCCGAGCGTGGTTTGATTGGAAATTTGGAAAAGGTTGCCCATCGCTTCGGTGCCTTCGCCATACAGACCGCGAACGGCCAGCCCTATCTTGCTCACGGCTTGCACCACTTGATTAATCAACTCGCTCAAAACCAGACCGGGCAAATGCAACATCGCCGAAGCGCGCATGCCGGTGCCGACATTCGTCGGGCACGCCGTCAAATATCCAAGACGCGGATCGTAAGCGAACTCGAGATCGCCCTCCAGCGCACTGTCGATCTTGTCCAGGAGTTTGAAGGCCTGCTTCAACTGCAAACCGGAGCGGATCGATTGCATGCGCAAATGATCTTCTTCGTTGATCATGATGCTGAGCGTTTGGCGGCGATTCATGATTACGGCGCTGCCCGCGCCCTTGGCCGCGTGTTCGCGGCTAATAAGATGCCGCTCGACCAGCACTTGTTTCTCCAACGCGGAAAGGTCCTGTAACAATTCCGAAAATGAATCCTGCATCTCGGTCAGTTCTTCCACATGCGGCTTGATCAGCTCGAGAATTGCCGTTCGCTCCGCTTTCTTGGCCCATCCCGGGAACGCGCGATTGCGCAAATTCCGCGCAAACCGCACCCGGCTGCTGATTACAATCTGATGATGAGGCCCTTCGCCGCGGAGCCATTCCCCCGCGCTAGACATGACGTTTGAAAATTTCATGGCTTAGCCGTCACCATCTCGTTTTCGAGTTGTTTAATTTGATCGCGCAACGAGGCCGCTGCTTCGTAATTCTCTTCCGCAACCGCCTTTTGCAAGCTTTCGTTCAAGCTGCGCATTTGATCGCTCAATTCCGCCACACGATGCGCGCGCTGCGGTATTTTGCCGACGTGCTCGGTGCCTTTATGCATCGCTTTCAACAACGTGCCTAATCCTTCCGAAAACGTGACATAGCACGTGCTGCACCCAAGGCGTCCGGTTTTTTTGAAATCCGCTTGCGTAAAACCACACACTGGACATTTCTGGGTCGGCGCGCCTTTTTCGATTTCCTCGGCCGCGCCAATGCCGAGCAGCAAATCGGCCAGCGCAAAACCGGTTGGATCCTGCACGCCTTTTTCTTTCGAGCACGCGTCGCAGAGATTTACCTTCTGCATTTTGCCCTCCACGATTTGCGTCAGGTAAACCGTCGCGTCATTGCATTTACAAACGTCGCACAACATCTCTTTTTAATTAGACCTCGAATTAGCTAAAACATTCAAGTCGCCGTTCTGTCGAGCACCTTCCGCGCCGATTCTGGATTTCGCCGATGTTGATCTTACGTGTAAATCGGCGTGCCCGTCGCCCGGGTCATTTCTCGAAAGCGCGCAATCATCCGCGCGCTGATTGGCCCTGGCTTTCCGTTTCCAATGGCGCGCCCGTCGGCTTTGACCACCGGAATAACTTCCGCCGCCGTGCCGGTGAGAAAACATTCGTCTGCGGTGTAAACATCGTGCCGTGTGATGTCGGCCTCGCTCGTCTTGATGCCCAGCTCGGCCGCAATCTCGAAAACAACCGAACGGGTAATTCCACGCAACGCCCCCGCCGTAATCGGCGGCGTAAAAACCTGGCCGCGCTTAATCACGAAAACATTGTCCGCCGTGCATTCGGCCACGTTGCCGGCGTCGTTTAACATGAGCGCCTCATCCGCGTTAGCGAGATTCGCTTCGATCCGTGCCATCACGTTATTCAAATAGTTGAGCGACTTAACCGCCGGATTTAGAGCAGCGGGATTTGTGCGCCGCGTCGCGCACGTGACGACCGTCAGCCCATTTCGATAAACCGCTTCCGAATAAAGCGCGATTTGCGCCGTAATAATGATAACGCTTGGCCGTTTACATTGCGCCGGATTCAATCCGAGATTACCAACCCCGCGCGTAACCAGGAGACGAATGTAACCTTCGCGCAAATCGTTTTGCCGGATCGTTTCGAGCAGCGCGTCGGTCATTTCCCGCATCGACATCGGAATTTCGAGACAGATGGAACGGGCCGAATCCCACAACCGATCCAGATGTTCTTCCAGACGAAAAACACGCCCGTTATAAAAACGAATGCCTTCGAAAATTCCATCGCCATAAAGCAAGCCGTGATCAAAGACAGAGACCTTCGCGTCGGCTTCGGCATAAAATTTTCCGTCGACGTAAATCTTCGATTCTTTCTTCGTCGTTTTCGATGGAGCCCGTGTGTCGACCGCGGGTTTCGCTGCACGTGACTTTGGTTCGTCAATCACCATCCCGCCAACATCAGAAGTTTTCATAGGCACTGAAAAATCTCCGGCGGGTCGGCGCGCAATTCAAGCGGCAAATGCAGGTGCGCCTTTCATTGCAGCACGCCGTCTTTGATGTGCAATTGCCGATCGCCTCGCGCGGCCAGCCGCATGTCGTGCGTGACCACGAGCAAAGTTTTGTTTCGTTCCCGCGCGACATTTAATAAGAGATCGATAATCGCATCCCCTGTCTTGGAATCGAGGTTGCCGGTTGGCTCATCGGCAAAAATGATCTCCGGATCATTTGTCAGGGAGCGCGCGATCGCGACCCGCTGTTGCTCGCCGCCCGAAAGTTCCGCGGGCAAATGATGCATGCGATCGCCCAGACCGACCGCATCCAAACTTTCCTGCGCGGTTTTCGTCGTCGCTCTTCGTCCGATCATTCCGGGCAGGAACACATTTTCCAGCGCCGTCAGCTCCGGCAGCAAAAAATAGCCCTGAAAGACAAAACCCATTTTTTGATTACGAAAGCGCGCCTGGGCAGATGAACTGCCGTTGTAAAGATTTCGGCCTTCAAATTCCACGCTCCCGGATTCGGGCCGCTCCAGACCGGCCAGCGTGTACATCAGCGTCGTTTTGCCGGCGCCGGACGCGCCCGAAATGAAAACCACTTCTCCATGCGCGATGTCCATCGAGATGCCCCGCAACACTTCAATGCGCCGCGAACCCATCCGAAAGGATTGGAACAAGTCGCGGGCGATTAACTGCGTCTCCACCAGCACTTATCTGCCGCTAACATCGACATCGTGCAAGGCTTGTCCTGCTCGCGACGCCGTAGTCTTGGCGAAGGCGCGAGCGAAGTCGAACGGATCGACATGTCCGCTACAAAAAAAGCCGCCGCGTTTTTCGCACGGCAGCTCTTTGTTAAATGGAACTGAATTTAGACCATTCCGAGCGTTTCCAAGGTCGGCTCGTCCACCGCGCCTGTTGGTTCAAGACCCTGCGCGGATTGATACTCCGCCAGAGCCGCGCGCGTTTGTGGTCCAAGAATACCGTCGATCTCACCCTGATAGTAGCCCTGTTGTTGAAGTGCGGACTGCACATTCGCTACCACCTGGCCAGGATCGTACTCCGGATTCGAGGCGTAAATCGGGCCGTCGAAATAGAAGGTTGCACCCGGATTATATCCCCAACAAGGGTACCAATAGCCCGTGTCCCAGTAGTAAGGCGAGCCGAAAACGAACACGATGTGGTTGTGATGGCTCGTCCACCAATATTGATCATGCCATTGCGGCTGGTAATTCACAAAAACTTGATACTTGGAGCCTTTCCACTTGTTCGCGCCCGCGATTTTGTAGTTCTGATTAAACTTCACCGCCTTGTACTTCGGGTTCGGGTTGTTCGACAGGTTGAACTTCTGAACCTTGAAGTTCTTATTGACCGTGATGTTCTTGTTTACGGTCTTATTGAACGTCGTGTTCTTGGTCGACACATTCGTCTGACCGGACAGGTTGGTCTGGGTTTGCCCAGTCACCTTGTCGTGGTGGCTGCGCAGGGTCGCGTTCTGCGGGACGTTCACGTTTGCTCCCGCCCCCGACACGTTTCCCTGGGTGTGGTACTTAACTTTTCCACCGACGTGCGGAGCAGGTGCCACCACCTGCTGTGACGTTGGCCCCGACTGCCCCTTCTTGCCTTTCGGGTTTGGATTATCTTGCTCTGATTGCTGCTGCTGGGCTGCGCCTGCAAAGCACGCGAGCGACAGACAGCAAATTGAAACTAATAGGGTTCTCATAGTAATAATGTAATTGCCTTCTGGGTTGTTAGACCTTTCGAATCTGATAGTTATTCAACCCTGTTAACTATACAACGGTTGCGCTGGGACCGCTGGATTTATCTTTGCTGGCGAACTGCTTCAAAAAGCACAATTGCCACGGCCGTCGCCAGGTTCAGACTGCGCGTTCCGTGCATCGGGATGGTAATGCAGCTGTCGATGTTGGCGCTCAGCAAATCCTCGGGCAAACCCCGCGTTTCGCGACCGAAGATCAAAAAGTCGCCGGCCGCAAACGTTACGTCATAATAGGTGCGCTCGGTTTTCGTGGTTAGAAAAAAATAGCGCGTGCTCCCTTGCTGATTCGATTGCAACTGCGCGAACGAATCCCAAATCCGCAGGTCGATCTCGTTCCAATAGTCGAGCCCGGCGCGTTTCAATTGCCGGTCTTGCAGGGAGAACCCGAGCGGTCTTACCAAGTGCAGCGTCGATTTTGTGGCCAGACAGAGGCGGCCGACGTTGCCCGTGTTTGGCGGAATCTCGGGTTCAACCAAAACGACGTTAAACACAGAGTTTCAACCGCGGATTACGCGGATGTCGCGGATGCAGAAGATCAATAAGAAACAGGTTCAGAAGAGTTTGAGGAATCTTCTTTTCCTGTCTCCCTGCTTTCCTGATTCAATTCTCTTTTCTGGATTCCTGGCTTCCAGATTTTTCCGATCAGTCTAAATCCGCTGCCTGCCCGCCGTGGCGGGTAATCCGCGGTTCTCAGAGCTTGCTGGCGACGAATTTCTCCAGCTTCACGATGTCGGCAGCGAACTTGCGGATGCCTTCCGACGTTTTTTCCGTCGCCATCGCGTTCTCATTGAAAAGGAACCGGAATTTCTTTTCATCCATGTCCAGTCGCTGCACGTCCGATTTCTTCGCCTTTTCCGGATCGAGCTTGCGCTCAACCGGCTCATACGATTCGGACAGTTTTTCGAGAAGATCGGGAGAGATCGTGAGCAGGTCGCAACCGGCCAGTTCCAGAATCTCGCCGACGTTGCGGAAGCTCGCGCCCATCACCTCAGTCTTGTGACCGAATTTTTTGTAGTAGGTGTAAATTTCCTGAACCGATTGCACACCCGGATCTTCGGCGCCGACGTAATCGCGTTTGTTCGCGGCTTTGTACCAATCGTAAATCCGGCCAACGAACGGCGAGATCAGTTCGATCCCCCCTTCGGCGCAACGCACTGCTTGCGGCAGCGAAAACATGAGCGTGAGATTGCAGTTGATTCCTTCTTTTTCCAATACCTCGCCCGCCTTAATGCCCTCCCATGTCGATGCTATTTTGATGAGAATGCGTTCCTTCGGAATCTTCCGCTCTTCGTAAAGTTTGATTAGCTGGCGCGCTTTGTTGATCGAGCCTTCCACGTCGAACGACAAACGCGCGTCGGTTTCTGTCGAAACACGACCCGGCACGATTTTCAAAATTTCTGAGCCGAATTGAACGAGCAGGTGATCGATGATGTCTTCGATCTGCGCCGCTCCACTCAGTCCGGATTTTTTTCGATCGGCCAGCACTTCGTCGAGCAGGTGAAAATATTTTTCTTTTTGGGTGGCGGCATAGATCAAACTCGGGTTTGTCGTCGCATCACGCGGCTTAAACTCCTTGATCGATTCGAAATCGCCCGTGTCGGCAACGACGACGGTGAACTTCTTCAGTTGCTCAAGCTGGCTCAGCTTGGTTTTCTCTTCGTCGGCAACAGCAGTGCTCATGGTTTTTCTCCTCCGTGATGATCGAGCGGATTGGTGCTCGAAGCACCTTTAGCGTAAGCCCGCCAAGCTGAATCGACAATCGAAAATCTGTAGCGGCGGTCTAATGTCGCGGCTCATCTGGAAAGCCTCGAGACCTCATTGCGTACAAAATCTGTCCGTCGGGCGTTATCTTGGTCGCGGCGCCTTGGGTAGTGGCATTTTCAACATGTCCGTCGGAGTCGAAAGCAAAGGACACGATGCCACCGTCATTGAATTCAATGTTGTGCAACGTGAGCCCCTCGTGACGGACCAGAGAATAAGTCTTAATGTCGACGATGTTGTGAATCCCAACGCTCTTCACGTTAGGGACCGACGAGTGAACATTCCCGTCGGGGGATCTCTGAATCACCCGACCGTCCTTCATTACAATGGTTATGGTCCCGTCGTCGTTCAGGGTGAATTTGTTTCCATTGAATTCGCCGGATGTCATAGATGCGTATGATGTTGGAATCGCCTAACGAGACGGAGCTGAGCCACCGCTGGCGGGGGCTAGCGTGGCAAACATCGAGAACTGTTTCATAAAATCAAAGGTGGACTTCACAGCGGCCAGCGGTTGGCTCCAGCGATTGGTTAGGTCTTTTGTGGCTTCAAAGGAAATCCAGCGGGCTGAGTGATCGGAGTGCCAGACGGAGAAC
>DASYVQ010000058.1:0-2312 GCA_035936875.1 Chthoniobacterales bacterium | reverse complement strand
TCTAAATCCGCGTAATCCGCGGTTTAACTCTTTATGAAGAAAATCGGAATTCTTTTTGGCCAGGAACACAGTTTCCCGCCGGTGTTTGTCGAGCGGGTGAATCAGAAAACGGGCGGCAAAGATATCGTCGCAGAATTCGTCAAGATCGACAAGGTGGTGCAAGGCGAACCGTGCGGATACGAAGTGGTGATCGATCGCATTTCGCAGGACGTGCCGTTTTATCGCGCCTGGCTCAAGAACGCTGCGCTCACCGGCACCGCCGTGGTGAACAATCCGTTTTGGTGGAGCGCCGACGAAAAGTTTTTCAACAACGCGCTTGCGACCAAGATCGGCGTGGCCGTCCCGCGCACGGTGCTCCTGCCGTCGAACCAGCCGCCGCCGGACACGGACGACAAATCATTTCGTAATCTCGGTTACCCGCTCGATTGGGACGGGATTTTTAAGTACGTCGGCTGGCCCGCGTTTTTCAAGCCCTTCGCGGGCGGCGGCTGGAAAAATGTTTATCGGCTGCACAATCGCGATGAATTTTTCCGCGCCTACAACGAAACCGGACAGCTCGTCATGATGTTGCAGGAGGAAGTGAAATTCGACATGTACTTTCGCTGCTACTCGATCGATCAGCGTCATGTCCGCATCATGCCGTACGAGCCGCGGAATCCGTATCACTTGCGCTATCAAACCGAGTGGCAGGCGCCGCCGGAAATTTTGCAAAAGGTCGAACAAGGCGTGCTCACATTGAATCAATACCTCGGCTACGATTTGAACACGGTGGAGTTCGCCATCCGCGACGGCGTGCCCGTGGCGATCGATTTTTGCAATCCCGCGCCCGATGCGGAGGCCGCCAATGTCGGCCAGGCAAATTTCGAATGGGTCGTCGCAGCTGTATCGGAAATGGCAATCCGCAAAGCACGCGAACATATTCCCGGTCGAAACAATTGCAGCTGGGGCAAGTTCGTGCACGCCGCCGTCAACCTGCGGCGCTTGGAAGATCTGGCGTAAGATCGCCAATTAACTTTCACGCTCGCCATAGTCGCGTTGTCATCCTGAGCGCAAGCGAAGGACCTCACATTCGAAGCTCTGCTCACGCAAAGTGTCGCGGAATCGCCACGATCCTGTGTGAGGTCCCTCGTCGTCTGCGCGACTCGGGATGACAGGCTGTTGTTTTTGAGAGAGGTTTGGGACCCGTCATGAGCGCCAAAGAACACATCTACACTCTCGGAATCGAGGAGGAATTCGCGATTGTCGATCCAGAGACGCGCGAGCTGCGGTCGCACATTCAGGAAATCCTCGAAGGCGGCAAAGTCATCCTCAAAGAGCAGATCAAGCCGGAGATGCATCAGTCGGTCGTCGAACTCGGCACGGAGATTTGCGATTCGATTTCATGCGCACGCGACCACGTCGTCGAATTACGCAGCAAGCTTGCTCAACTCGCCGGAAACAGTGGATTAAAGATCGCATCTGTGGGCACGCATCCATTTTCGCATTGGCGCGATCAACTCATCACCGAAGGCGAACGCTATCGTGAAATCGTCAAAGACATGCAGCAGCTCGCGCGCGCCAATTTGATTTTCGGATTGCATGTCCACGTCGGCATCCCGAACCGTGAGTCGGCGATTCACGTCATGAATCAGGCGCGCTATTTCCTTCCGCACATTTACGCGCTCTCGGTCAACTCGCCCTTTTGGGTTGGGCAGGACACGGGATTAAAAGGCTATCGCTTGAAAGTGTTCGAGCGTTTTCCGCGCACCGGCATTCCCGACGCCTTCGAAAGCCTTTCCGAGTACGAGGATTACTGCAAGTTGCTCGTCAAAACCGGCTGCGTCGATAACGCGAAGAAGATTTGGTGGGACATCCGGCTCCATCCGTTTTTTGACACGCTCGAGATGCGCGTGTGCGACGCACAATCGCGCGTGGACGATACGCTCGCGATCGCGGCGTTAATTCAGGCGGTCGTAGCGAAGCTTTACAAATTACTCCGGCAAAACATCACTTTTCGCGTTTATCGGCGGCGGCTGCTCGATGAAAATCGCTGGCGCGCCTCGCGTTACGGGATCGATGGTAAGCTGATCGATTTCGGCCGGGAAGCGGAGGTGGAGACGCGCAGTTTGCTGAACGAACTGCTCGAGTTTGTTTCAACCGAAGTGAACGAGCTCGGCAGCACAAAGGAGATGGCGCACATCGAGCGGATCATGCGCGAAGGCACGGGCGCGGATCGGCAACTGGCCGTGTGGGAGCGCACCCAGGACATGAAAGCGGTGGTCGACCAGATCGTGAATGAGACCTACGAAGGCTTAACGGTTACTTGATTTTGT
>DASYVQ010000057.1:0-51474 GCA_035936875.1 Chthoniobacterales bacterium | reverse complement strand
TGTTGCGACTGCGGACGCGATGGAAAGCGCGAAGAGCGGGATCTTTTCAACGATCAACCGCCGCAAGGCGCGGCGATCGGTAAGGCGTTGGAGCGGCCAGTGATCGAGCAGCAATAAAACGACCGGCACGGTCACGAGCATTGGCTTGGACATCAGGCCGAGCACGAACAAGATCGACATCGTGAGGTAGCGGCAAAGCGCCGGCCTGCGCGCGTAACGCACATACGCGAGCAGGGTGAGCATGAAGAAGACGCCGCTTAACACATCCTTGCGTTCCGCGACCCAGGCGACCGATTCAACACGCAACGGATGAATGGCGAAGACAGCCGCAACAAATGAGCTGCGCCAGACTGCGTTCGTCATTTGCCGGAGCAAGAGAAAGAGAAACAGCGCGGCAAAGGTGTGGAACAAGACGTTGGTGAAGTGATGGCCGCGTGGCTTCAGCGCGAAGAGCTGACAATCGAGCATGTGCGAAATCGAAGTAAGCGGATGCCAGTTTCCGGAATGGACATGGGTGAAAGCCCACGCGACGCTGTGTCCGGTAAGGCCGGCGAATATTTCGGAATTTTCGTAGGTATAGGTCGGATCGTCGTAGTTAATGAATGGGTGATTCAAGGTCTGCCCGAAAACCAGCCAGGTAATGGCCGCCAGGAAAAACACGACCGCCGCCCCAAGCCGCCATGAGCGAGAAAAGGAGTGGATCATCGAAAACAATCGCGATCCTCAGAGATTCGGGCGCGCATTTGTTAAACTCAAATCGCGCAGTGGAGCGTGTTTGCGATAAAGATCGACATCTTGCTCGATTTGATTTGCTAAAGCCGGTTCGCCTTGGGCCGTGGCCAGTTGAGCCGCGCGCTGCGCGGTTTCGATTGCGTCGTTGAAGCGGCCGTTCTCGGCATAAGCCGCGGCCAGAGTGCGAGTGAAGACGGGATTCTTGCCATCGGAAAGTTGGTCTGCTTGTTGCGCGAGCTCGACAGCTTTAGCGCCGTCGCGCAGCGATGTGTCGGGACAAGTCGCGCGCACCCAGGCGAGATTGTTGAGCGGCAAAATGGAATTCGGCGCAAGGTCCAACGCGGTTTGATAATGATCGATCGCGTCGCGCAGCGAGCCTTTTTGCACCAACGCGTTGCCGAGGCTGGTGTGAGCTCCCGAATCGTTTGGCCGAATCGACAATGTTTTCTGCCATTCCGCGATGGCTTCATCGATCCGGCCTTTCTGAAAAAGCGCGGTGCCGAGATTGTAATGAGCGTCCGGATAGTTGGGCTGGAACTCGATCGCTTTCCGCAAATGAGCGATCGCGTTATCGAGCTCTCCCTTTTTCGCCAGCGCGTAGCCGAGATCGCAATGAATCAAGGCGAAGCTGAGGTCGTAGTGCGGTTGCACGCCCCCCGAACGGATCTGAAGGGCTGTTTGAAGGTGCGCGAGCGCTTCATCCAATTGTCCGCGATCGGCCAGAAACATCCCCAAGTTGGTATGAGCAACGTCGTTGTCCTGCGTAACGGCAAGCGTGTGCGTCCAAAGCGTTTCGCTATTTCGCCAATAGGAAGTTTGTTTCCAGGCGCGCGCCGTTAAAGCCGTAACGATGATGATTGCGGCAGCGGCCAGAATTTTCCGGTGAAATCGCAGCGAGACCGAGAGATCAGCGACGAGCCAGGTGATGGCAATGTACAGGCCAATCTGCGGCAAATAAGTGTAACGATCGGCATGGCCTTGAAGGCCGACCTCCACGAAGCCGATGACCGGCAGCAACATCGACAAGTACCAAAGCCAGCCGACCAGCAGATAAGGTCGCGCTCGCCGCAAAGCGAAAACAAGCAGCGTGATCGCGACTAAAAATGCGGCGGCGAACACGACTTGCCAAAGCGCGAGATGGTTTTCCGGATGCGGATAAAACACGGCGAGCTTGGCCGGCCAAAACATTTGCCAGAGATAAGTCACGTAACTGACGATCGCGTTTTGGACGCGCCAACTGAATGGCAGCTGCGCGATGGAACCGGTGGAACGTTCCTGGAGAATAAACGTCACAACGCACGAGCCGATCGACAGCACGAATAACGGAATCTTTTCCGCGAGTAACCCTAACCAGATTTGAATTTTGCTTCCTGCTTTCTGACCTCGCGCCGCCGCCGTAGCCGCTTTGGCGCGCAGGAGGCTGACCTCTGACCTCTTACTTCTGCCAAGCGGCCAGTAATCGAGCAAAAGGAGCACAAACGGCACTGTCACCAACATTGGCTTGGACATCAGGCCGGCCGCGAACAAGATCGACATCGTGAGGTAGCGACCGAGCGCCGGCTTGCGCACGTAGTGGACGTATGCGCCAAGCGTGAGCATGAAAAAAACTGCACTCAACACGTCTTTGCGCTCTGCAATCCACGCTACCGATTCCACCCGCAGCGGATGGATCGCGAACATCGCGGCCACGAACGCACTCGGCCAAAGTTTCCCAGTGGCTTTACGCAGCCATAGAAAAAGCAAAAGCACAGCCATGGCGTGGAAAAGAACATTCGTGAAATGGTGGCCGCCGGGTTTTAGTCCGAAGAATTGGCAATCGAGCATGTGCGAGATCAACGTCAGCGGATGCCAATTGCCTGTTTGCGTGTCAGCGAACGCGCGCACGATTCCGCGCAGGGTGAGACCGTTGCTTACTAGTGAGTTTCCGTAAACGTAGGTCTTGTCGTCATAATTAACGAAGTCGTGAGCGAGCGTTTGGCCGAACACAACCCACGCCAAGAGAACCAGAACGCCGCAGATCGCAATGTCGTTCCACCGTGGCGCTGTCTTGGAAATCGCCGGTCGACGTCGCATAAGAAATAAAGTCCTGGTTCTAAACTAACGCTGCGGCAATTCGCGATGCGGTTTGTTCACGCGGTAAAGCTCCATTTCGCTCTGCAGCGTTTCTACCAACGACTGGTTCTGTTGCGCCATGGCCAATTCTGCGGCGCGCCGTGCGGTATCGATTGCCTTTGAAGATTCGCCCGTTTCAGCATATGCGGCCGCCAACGTTCGAAGCACAATCGGAGTTTCTCCACCCGGAAGCCGGCTTGCCTTTTCCGCGAGCTCAACCGCTCTCCTGCCATCACGGATTGCATCTTCTGGAGAAGTTGCGAGCACCCACGCCAGGTTGTTCTGCGCGTTGCCATCGTTGGGGTCAATTTCCAGGCTGATTTCCCATTGCGCAATCGCTTCACGCGGCTTGCCACTTTGAACAAGCAGCACGCCGAGAGCGTTGTGCGCGGCGATATCGAGCGGGTAATCTTTGAGCACAGTTTGCCAGCGAATAATTTCGGCGATTTGCGAATGAGTATGCGCCTCCTGGATTCGTCCGCGGTCCCATAAGGCAGCCGCGAGGTCCTGATGAGCGATAGAATTGTTGGAGGTCACCGTCAGGGTGCGTGTCCAAATCGAGACGCAATCGCGCCAGCAGGTGGTTTGCCGCCACGCAGATGCGGCTAACGCAGCGATTACAACCGCTGCGGAAGCACCCAATATCAATTTACGGTGCCGCCATCGTTCGGTCAGATCCGCGATCGCCCACGTTAACAGGATCGACAGTCCAACGTGCGGCAGGTAGGTGAAGCGATCGGCGTGTCCCTGTAATCCCGCCTGAACAATACCGAGCACCGGAGCGAGCATGCCGAGATACCAGCACCAACCAACGAGAACGTAGGGACGTTTTCGCCTTGTAAATATCGCGATCAGGCTGATGCCAACGATCAGGATCACCGAGAGCAAGACCAGCCAGGACTTTAGTTGATCGTGCGGGTGTGGATAAAAGATGCCCAAATCGACCGGCCAGAACGTTTGCCCGATATAGGTGATCGTGCTGACGATCGCGTTTTTGATCCGCGGCAACAATGGCAACTGCTGCAGCGAAGCCATCGTGACAGTTTGCGCAAAGGCGGTCGCCGCGGCTGAAGCGGCCGAGAGCACGAGCAGCGGAATTTTTTCTGCGAGTAACCGTAACCAGTTTTGCGTCTCGCTCCCTGATTTCTGGCCTCTGTTTAACGGCCAGTAATCCAACAACAACAGCACGAGCGGCACAGCCACGAACGTCGCCTTCGACATGAGCCCGCAGGCGAACAAGATCGACATCGTCACGTAGCGACCGAGCGTCGGCTTGCGCACGTAGCGGGCGTATGCGCCGAGCGTGAGCATGAAAAAAACTGCGCTCAGCACGTCTTTGCGCTCCGCAATCCATGCGACCGATTCGACGCGCAACGGATGAATTGCGAAAATCGCCGCGACGAACGCGCTCCGCCAGATACTGCCAGTCCGGTCCGCCAATCGGACGGATTCGTCCCGAGGCGAACTCGGACTGCCAGTCATCTGGCGCAGCACCAGAAAAAGCAAAACTGCTGCGATGTTGTGCAGCAGAACGTTGACCAAATGATGACCGCCCGCCCAAAGCCCGAAGACCTGGCAATCGAGCATGTGCGTGATCGTTGTCAGCGGATGCCAGAGGCTGGCATGAGAGTGAGTGAACGCCCAAATGATTCCGTGAAAACTTAAGCCGCTGCGGACCTGCGCATTTTCGTAAACGTACTTGTCGTCATCGAAGTTGATGAATTCATGGTGGACAGTTTGGGCAAAGACCGCCCATGTGATCGCGGTGAGAAAGATGCAGACAATGAAGACTGCCCGGCGATCTCCAGCCGATTTCGTCACCATTTTCGGCGATGACTAAACCGGCGGCGGCAGCAAACGCCAGCGGGCAAATCGAAAACGCAGCGCCGTCATCACGCAGCCGATTCCGTAGCGCACGCTTCTGCGAAAATTAATCGAGGACGCCTCCGGCATATATTTCGCTGGACACGTGACCTCGCCGATCTTGCGACCAAGCCAAACGATCTGAGCGAGAATTTGGTTGTCGAAAACAAAGTCGTCTGAGTTTTGTTCAACTGGCAATTGCTCGAGCAAACTGCGAGCAAACGCCCGATAACCGGTGTGGTATTCGGAAAGCTTCGCGCCGATCAAAAAATTTTCGGCAAAGGTCAGCGCTCGGTTTGCTACATACTTCCACCACGGCATGCCGCCATCCAACGCCCCGCCGCCCAGAATACGCGAAGCGAGCACACATGGATAAAGCCCGCTCGCGACCAGAGATGCCATCGCCGGAAGAAGCTGCGGTGTGTACTGATAATCCGGATGAATCATGATGACTATGTCCGCGGCAGCAGCAAGCGCCAGGCGGTAGCAGGTTTTTTGATTCCCGCCGTAACCGCGATTTTCCGGATGCACTTCCACCTGCGCATGAGGCAACGTCCGCGCAATCGCCGCGGTCTCATCGTGGCTGGCGTCGTCCACGACGATGACAAGATCGACAATCCCCTGCGCCATCACCTCATCGTAGGTCCGTTGCAACGTGCGCGCGGCGTTATACGCCGGCATCACCACGACGATTCTCTGTCCATTCAACATTTGAGGTAGTCGAATATGCGCTTGAGCGACATCTTGCAACTAGGATGATCATTTTTCACGACCCGCGTTGCGTGGAATATTCCGCGCCGGGACATCCGGAGCGGCCGGAGCGAATCACGCGCACCGTCCCGGTGCTGAAAGATCGACATCGTGATTGGGAATGGCGCGAGCCGCACCCGGCGAAGGAGCGTAATCTGTTGCGCGCCCATTCTCGTGATCACGTGGAGCAGATAAGAACTGCAGTGCACGATTTTGATGTTGATACGCCGGTTTATCCACGGATCTATGACCACGCGATCTTGTCCGCCGGCGCCGCGATCGAGACCGCGCTCGCTGGCGTCCGCGGGGAGCGCGCCTTTAGCCTCATGCGGCCGCCGGGGCATCATGCGACGCGGAACCGGGCGATGGGTTTCTGTTATTTTAGCAACATAGCGATCGCCGCCCTTGCCGCCCTCGACAGCGGCGTCGAGCGCGTTGCCATCTGGGACTTTGACGCCCATCACGGAAACGGGACGGAGGATGTCGTGGCGCATAATCCCCGGATCGGCTTCGCATCGATTCATCAATTTCCGGCCTATCCTGGAACCGGCGCAAAATCGTTCGAGAACATCGACAATTATCCGGTCGCACCGGACACGCCCCGCCCCGAGCACGTCAACGCGATCGAGCGCGCACTGCAAAAGCTTCTTCTTGCAAAACCGGAATTGTTGCTCGTCTCGGCTGGCTTCGACGCGTATTCAAGAGATCCGCTCACAGAAATGACCCTGGAAACGGAGGACTTTGCCACCCTTGGAAAGTGGCTGGCGGAGATCGATGTACCGGCCGCCGCAATCCTCGAAGGCGGATACAGCGACGAATTACCGGAGCTGGTCGACACTTTTCTCAACGCCTGGGAACTCTGAGTTGGAACAGAAACTCGGGCTGGCGGGATTTGAACCCACGACCTGTCGCCGCGGCGACCGTTCTACCGTGGCAATTGATTGAGTTCGTCGCGGCCGTGGCCTGTTTTATAATATAACTCCCGTCGCACCGCGGCTGCGCGCGTAGTGAAGCTTTCACTGTGAATGAGAACCCACGGGACACCGTGGCGTGTCGCTTTCGATTCGCCAGCGTTATGACGTCGTAGACGGTCCTGAACATCCTGGCAGGAACCGACATAACGCCGGCCCGTCTTAGCGCTACGAAGAACATAAACGTGAAACATCGCAAATCGCCGCCGATTTAATCGGGCTGGCGGGATTTGAACCCACGACCTCTTGAACCCCATTCAAGCGTTCTACCAAGCTGAACTACAGCCCGATTTGGTCGCGAACTATTCACCAACTCGGGAGAATTGGCCACAGATCAACACAGATTTTCACAGATACGGAAGAGTCAACGCCCTTTCTCAATCTCCACTGTGTTTCATTCGTGTTCATCTGTGGCTGGATTCGCTGCGCCGATTGCGGGCGGGTTCGTTCCGCCTTAGCGTGCGCGCCTATGTTGAGCGCCGGAATTGTTGGATTGCCGAATGTTGGCAAGTCCACGCTGTTTAACGCCGTCACCCGCACCCACAAAGCGCCCGCAGAAAATTACCCTTTCTGTACGATCGATCCCAACCTCGGCATCGTCAGCGTGCCGGACCGGCGTTTGGAAAAACTCGCTCAGATTTCGAAGTCGCCAAAAATCACGCCGACCGCAATCGAGTTTGTCGATATCGCCGGTCTGGTGAAAGGCGCGAGCGCTGGCGAAGGCCTTGGCAATCAGTTTCTCAGTCACATTCGCGAGGTGGACGCGATCGTGCAGGTCGTCCGCTGTTTTGAGAGCGCGGACGTTCATCACGTCAGCGGCACCATCGATCCGATCCGCGACATCGAAGTGATTAATACAGAGTTGGTGCTGGCCGATTTGGCTTCATTACAAAAACGGCGCGATCGTTTGCAAAAAGAGGTCCGCGCCGGCGAAAAGGCGGCGAAAATCGAAAGCGCGATCGCCGAGAAACTGTTGCCTCATCTCGATGCCGGAAAACCGGCCATCACGGCCGACCTTACGCCGGAGGAAAAAAGCATCGCGCGTAATTTCTTTTTGCTGACATCAAAGCCCACTCTCTTTGCCTGCAACGTGGCGGAAACAGATTTGGCAGCGATCTCGGCAAGCGACCGCGCAAACAGGGCCGCCAAACATGTCGATCTTGTGCAGGATTACGCCCAACACCACTTCGGGACCGAGGCGATCGTAATCAGCGCGCAGATCGAAAGCGAACTGGTCGATCTTAGCGAACAAGAAACGCTGGAATATTTGCGCGGTCTTGGTGTGGAAGACAGCGGCGTGCATGCGCTCATCCGCGCAGCTTATCATTTGCTCGGGCTGCGCACATTTCTCACCACTGGCGACAAGGAAACGCGCGCCTGGACGATTCATGCCGGGGATAAAGCCCCAGCGGCAGCCGGCGCGATCCATTCCGATTTCGAGCGCGGTTTCATCGCGGCCGAGACAATCCATTACGACGATCTCGTCGCGCTCGGTTCCATCGCGAAGGGACGCGAGGCCGGGAAGCTACGAATCGAAGGAAAAGATTACGAAGTGCGCGACGGCGACGTGATCTTCTTTCGCTTCAACGTTTGAGCTGTAGCGGCGGCCGTGTCGGGCGCATTCCGAAATTCCGCAGGCGACACGCCTGCCACTACAGCACAAAAGCGTCGATCTCAGGCTGCGTCGTACAAGATCCGGCCGCATTGCTCGCAGCTGACGATTTCTTTCCCCGCTCTCACCCGCATCGCCGTCGCAGTCGTCACTTTCATGTGGCACCCCGTGCAAATTCCATGTTCGACCGCGACTACCGCAGCATCGCCTTTGCTCTCGAAGAGACGGTTGAAGCGATCGAGTAGATCCTCATCGATCTTTGTCGCCAATTCCGCACTCTCCTTTGTTAGTTCCTGCAAACGCCCTCCGAGCGTTTTCGATTTCTCCTCAATATCGGTCATTTGCCGCGTGATCGATTCTTTCGTGGTCGCAGCTTTTTTTCCCTCCACCTCGAGTTCGGCTTTGAGCTTGTCCGCTTGAATCATCAGTTCGAGTTCTTCATCCTCGAGTTTGCGGATTTCGTTTTCGTAACGCTCGATTTCGTGGCCCATCGCCTGAAATTCGTCGTTCTTGCGCGTTTGATATTGTTGGGTCTTCAAGCGCGAAATGCTTTCCGAGCGTGTGCCGACGTCGAGTTCCAATTTCTTGCGATCCATCTCCACCTGTCGCCCCTTTTGCTTGAGCGCATCCACACCGGCCACGCTCGCGGCCAGTTGCGACTCAAGGCTTTTTCGCTGCAGCGGCAGTGTCTTTATCTCGGTCTGGATCTGCTTGATCTTTTGTTGTCGATCTTGAAGAACGAGCAGTTGTTCCAGTTCCGAATGCACGGGGCTGGAAGTTATTGGCTCAATAGAGTTGCGTCAATCGCCGTGCAGCTCATTGAAGACTTCGAGCACTTGTTCGGGTCGCGTTCGGACCGCGATGTTGTCCGTCAGATTGACCCAGCGAACAATGCCGTGAGCATCAATTAAAAATTCGGCTGGCCTCGCGATGTCGGCGCCTTTAGGTCCAGCGCCTCGATGCAGGAGGTCGTAACGCCGGATGACTCCGGCGTCCGCATCCGAAAGCAGTGGAAAAGTGAAACCCATCTTCTGACTCTGCTGTCGATTTATTTCTACGGAATCGACGCTGATCGCTGCGACACGAAGTCCGCGCGCGTTGAAGTCCGAAAGCCTGCTCTGAAAACTCCGCAACTCGGAGTTACAGAGAGTTCACCAGTGACCGCGGTAGAAGATCAATACCGCGCCCTTCGGCGAAATCAGATCCGCGAGTGCGACCTGCTTGTTGTTTTGATCCGGCAACGCGAACTCCGGGGCCTTTTCTCCGACGCGCGGCGCCGACATCGAAGCGGGCACTTGCCGCAGCACATAGAAAAGTTCGTAAGCGAAAAAGCTGAAAATGAGCAAGCTTACCAGCGCCAATATCGGGCCGGCGATTTTGCCGCGATAAAGCTGCGGTCTGCCGAAGGCGCGCACCAGACCGGTAACGAGCAAAATTCCACCCACGCCAAACAGCAAAAGATTCGCCCACGGGAAATCTCGCGTGATCGGAAACTGAGCAAAGAAAGGGTAGCTGAAGAGCGCGACGACAACGAAAAGGAACCCCACCCAAAGCGACCAGTTCCAATTCCGTTTCATCTCGATCTTGCTCCACCCATTCGCAAGATCCACCGGTAAAGCATTACCGCGATAACCGCGAAGGCGAGGCCGCCGATGATGATCCCGGCCATTTCAAAACCTGGACCGACCAGCGCCAGCGGTGCAGCTACGCCAGAGAAAACGACGATCGCGGAGATCACCACGCCGATCGTACTCTCGCCGACGATCAACCCCGACGCGAGCAGCACGCCGAGCTGCTTCGTCGCTTCCGGCTTAGGGCTGCGATTCGCACGCTGGTCGAAGAACCAGCCCGCGACCGCACCGACCACGATCATCAGAGTGCTCTGCGTCGGGAGATAGATTCCGAGACCGACGGCCAGCGGAGGAACGCGCATGTGTCGCGTCGTGCGTGCGAGGATTTCGTCGAGCAGGATAATCCCGACGCCAATAAATCCGCCGATTCGGATCAAACTCCAGTCTATGTCACCAGCGATGACGCCTTGCGCGAGCGACGAGATCAGGCCGGCCTGAGGCGCCGGCAGCGCATGGGGGCGCAGTTCAGCGCCCGGTGCGCCGACGAAGCCGTAGGCATGATTCACCAGATCGAGGACCGGCGGAATCACGAACGCACCCGCAATTACGCCGATGATCAGCGCCACCTGCTGCTTCCACGGTGTCGCATCGACCAATTGGCCGGTCTTGAGGTCCTGCAGGTTATTGTTCGCGATTGCGGCAACGTTGAAGATTACTGCGGTAGTGAAGAGCGCGAATGCCATCAGCGCCTTGCCGGAGTCCGGCGAGACGTACGGTTTTACGCCGAGCACAAGCAGCAAGGCAGCGCCAATTACCACCAGAATGCCAATGCCCGACAGCGGGCTGTTGGAGGAACCAATCAGACCGGCCATGTAACCGCAGACCGCCGAGACGAAGAAGCTCATCACCACCACATAGGCGACGCCGCCGATGATCAACGTTGGCAGATGCGCGCCGAGGCCGCTGCTGGTGGCAAAATAGCCAAGCAGCCAACCGATCGGCAGCATGCAGACCAATGTGACAATACCGACAATCCCGATTGGAATGTCGCGCTCGGTGATCGGCAACGTGTCGGCCTTTCCGGCCTTGCGCGCACGCGAGGCAGCCATCGCGCTAGCGAGGCCGCTCGCAACCGGCTTTACCAGTTTTAGCAGCGTCCAGATCGCCGAGACGCCAATCGCACCCGCGCCGAGAAAGCGGACTTTGTGGCTCCAAGTAGTTTGCGCGAGCGCGGCGGCGCTGCTGGTGACATCGGACACGAGCGAGGAATAGTGCGGCACGCCCCAGCCCCAGCCAATCAATGTGCCGATGAGCATTGCGATACCAACTGACAGACCAACCAAGTGCCCAATAGCGAGCAGAGCGAACGACAACGAGAAATCATAACCGCTCACAGCGCCTTTGCGGCCGATTCGGAATGTCTGCGCCACATCAGAAGCGAAAACTTGTGTCGCAACGATCACCGCGAAGACCGCTGACACGATCGATCCCCATAATACCGCAAGCAGACCGGCGCGACCATGTTCGATGTCGGCAGCGTGTTCCGAATCGCCGCTGCTGCCGACCTTCAGCACTTCGGCACAGGCGACACCTTCCGGATACGGCAAATCGGATTGCGTTACTAGCGCGCGGCGCAGTGGGATTGAGTACATCACGCCCAGAATCCCGCCCAGCGCACAGATCGCGAATGAGATCCAGAATGGAAATCCAGTCCACCAGCCGATCATGATCAAACCCGGCAGCACGAAGATGATCGACGACAGCGTGCCCGCGGCCGACGCAACCGTCTGCACGATGTTGTTTTCCTGAACGGTTGCATCCCGAAACGCTCGCAGGATCGCCATCGAAATCACCGCCGCGGGAATCGATGTGGAAAACGTGAGACCAGCCTTGAGGCCGAAGTACACATTGGCCGCAGTGAACACCAACGTGATGACGATGCCGACAATCAGGCCGCGAACGGTAAGTTCTTTCCGTGTTTGTTCGCCGGCGTTCACGAAGTGATTCTCCGTATGCTTGGGTTCATTCTAAATATGGGCGGCCGAAATTTCCTGGCCCACCAACAAGAGCGGAGGATATGGTGGATGCGCGAGAGGGGTCAAGCCGGCGTACTCCAACCTCGCACCGGCCCGCCAAGGCGTCGGCGCTTAATAAATCTCAACCGGCGAGCGTTTGCCGTCTTCCGGGCTGCGCTGCTTCGCCCTTTCTTCGCCAAGGACAGCGACGCGCAGGTCCCAGATTTCACTGTCGATCTTGTGAAAGGCGGCTTCGGAGAATTTGGTGGCCGGCGACATTTTTTTCTTAAAGCGCGCGACATTCCCGAGTCCACGAACGATCTGGTCACGCGGCAAGGTTCCAAGGATCCGATGCACATTCTCGATTTCCGGAATGCGATGGCAAATCATGGCCAGATCGTTTCCAGCCCCGATGGCGAGGCGAATCGTTTCCTCTAATCCGTAACCGTTCAAGATCGCGCCCATATCGAGATCGTCAGTCATGATCAAACCTTCGAAGCCAAAATCTTCGCGCAGCAGCTCAGCGATGATCCGGCGCGACAAACTGGCGGGTGTTCTTTCCGGTTCAAAACACGGATACCAGCCGTGGCAGATCATCATGCTGTCGATCTTGTCGATGAATTTCCGGAACACTGCGAGCTCTTCACGATCCAATTGCTCGCGACTCCGATCGATCCTCGGCAATTCGTAATGCGCATCGGATTTGGCCGCCGAATATCCCGGAAAATGTTTCCCGCAGCTAGCAATCCCCTGTTTTCGCATCGCCTCGTTAAACATGCCGGCGTTGCGGACAACTTGCTCGACCGTTTTACCGTAGCAACGGCCGCGCAATGAGTTGTCGGCGTTGTCGTCGAAAGAAATGTCCAGCACCGGGCAAAGATCGAGATTAAAGCCAAAAACGCGGAGCAAACGCCCGGTGATGTCGCCGTGCCGTCGGATAAGATCGACATCGTCCTTGTCGCGTAACTGCTGCGCATTCGGCGGCTCGTTGCCGATCAAACGCAATCGCGAAACGCGCCCGCCTTCCTGATCGATCGTGATGATCGGCTCGACTTCGCTCAAGCCGCGCAAATCATCGACCAGTTTGCGTAACTGCGCCGCGCTTTCGATGTTGCGGCCGAAAAGAATAAAGCCGCCCGGGTGCACGCGACGAAAAAGCGCGGCGCTTTTGGCGTCGAGCTCTTTTCCAGGCACACCGGTCAGGATCAGTTGACCAAGTGATTCGCTCTCCATAACTTTCGCAACTTAGATGTCGATACTGCTGGTGCGAAATAAAAAACCGCTCGAATGAGAAAAATCGGCATCTACGGCGGCACGTTCGATCCCATTCATCACGCACATTTGATCCTTGCGCGCGAAGCCCGCGAATTAATTCAATTGGAGAAAGTCATTTTCGTTCCGGCGGCAGTTTCGCCGGGCAAGGATTCGCCGGTTGCGCCCGCGGAAATGCGATTGTCGATGTTACGGGCGGCCATCGAGAGCGAAACCGGCTTCGCTATTGACGACTGCGAATTGCGGCGCCCCCCGCCTTCCTACACCGTCGATACCGTTGAGGAAGTTCGGAAGCGCGAGGGCCAGGCTGAGATTTATTGTTTTATCGGCGAAGATAACGTGGCGGCGCTGCCGACGTGGCATCGTTTCACCGACCTGGGAAAACTTGTTCGGTTCGTCGTGCTCGACCGCACCGGATCAGCGCCAGCAAAGCATTCTTACGAAGTCGTTCGCCGCAACATCGACATCTCCGCCACCGATATCAGAAACAGGGTTGCTTCCGGGCGATCGATTCGTTATCTCGTACCACCGTCAGTGGAAGAGATTATTCGCCGACACAATCTTTACCGGGAGCCAGCGAAATAACGGCAAAAAATCTAGCCAAGACTTGCGCGGAACTCGCCTCCAATAAAAAGGCGGAAGAAATCGTTGTGCTGGATTTGCGCGAGATTTCGACGTTTACCGATTTTTTCGTGATCTGCTCGGCGTCGTCGGAGCCGCAACTAAAAGCGATCGCCAACGAAATTGAAACGCGCTTGAAGGAAGATCACGGAACGCGCGCGGTCGCAATCGACGGATTTCCCGCCAGTCAATGGATCGTGCTCGATTATCTGCAAGTGGTAGTGCACATCTTCCACCGCGACAAACGCGCGTTCTACAGCTTGGAAGATCTGTGGGGTGACGCCACGCGCGTAGATTGGGAACCTGCTGCTTCCCGCACGTAGCGATTGATTGCCGATCCTGGAAGCGTTGTCGCTATTTCGGAGACGAAGACGGACTTGCCCCGGCCGCCGGGGCCTTAACATCCAGCAACTCGACTTCGAAAATCAATGCTGAGTTTGGCGCAATATCGCGGCCCGCCCCGCGGTCTCCATAGGCCAGACTCGCCGGGATAAAAAGCTGATATTTGGAGCCGCTTTTCATCAATTGCAGCGCTTCGGTCCATCCTTTAATGACACCGCTGACTGGGAAGGTCGCCGGTTGTCCACGCTTGTAAGAGCTGTCGAATTCGGTGCCATCGATCAACGTGCCGCGATAATTGACTGAGACGGTGTCGTTCGCTTTCGGTTGCGCTCCGGTCCCCTCTTTGATGACTTTATATTGCAAACCACTGGCCGTCGTCTTCACGCCCTCCTTGATTTTGTTTTCGGCCAGGAATTTTTCACCCTCGGCTGCGCTCTTTTGTCCTGCTGCTTCCTGTTTCTGTTGCATATCTTTTTCGAACGCCATCATTGTGTCCTTGACTTCCTGCTCCGTCAAAAGCGGTTTCCTGCCACTCATCGAGTCTTTGAATCCAGCCATGAACGCGTCGGCATTGAGATCGAGATTCTGGCGCTTGAGAGTAAAACCGATATTCAGACCGATGCTGTAGCTCGCCTTGTCCTTCGGATCCTTGAGCTGTGGCGACTTTTCTTCTCCAAAAACATTGACGGCAAACGACAGAACAACGGCGGCGATAACAGTGAGATATTTCATAACAATTGGATTGCGAATGTGGTTGCGCTTTAAACTGAAACAGCGCAGAAAGTTGCACGCTAATGGAGAAACCGCGCCCGTCAATCCACCGGAAGCGCGCTCAGCTTTTAGCGCTTTGCGGGTTACTTGGTTCGTTTTGGGTATTCCCCCCGACCCAAATCCACGCTGCCATTCATTTGTCTGATGCCGAAGCGCTCCCAATCGGCAAGAAAATCTGGCAAAACGAATGTCATGGCACCATCGCCGGACTCACGTCGTGGAACGAAGGCGAGAATTTCGCTTCGCTCGGCATCGGCCATTTCATCTGGTATCCCGAAGGCGTGCGCGGCCCGTTCGAAGAAAGTTTTCCGAA
Source organism: Chthoniobacterales bacterium (assembly GCA_035936875.1). GTDB lineage: Bacteria > Verrucomicrobiota > Verrucomicrobiia > Chthoniobacterales > UBA10450 > DASYVQ01. The sequence continues at coordinate 36,529 of DASYVQ010000057.1, read as the reverse complement.
ATTTCTAAGCTTTGCCAGGGATCATCGAGCTAACTTCCCAAGCTGGCTGCAAGCGGCGCGGGCCTGCCCGTGGAATTCGCGGACCGAATTTCTTCGGGCAAAAGATTCGGCAACGATGAAGGAGCTGCGGCAGTTTCTCGCGAGCAACGTCGATCTGCAGGCCCACTTCATGGTTGCGCGGCTGCAAAATGCGCTCGCGAAAATGCTCGAAGAAGCCGCGCCTGCTAATCGCGCAAACGTTCAGCAGCAATTTGACCGCGTCGCGAGCACCTCCAGCGGCTGCTACGCGCTCGTCGACTACGTTAATTTTAAGGGCGAAGGCGTGCTCCGGACTGAGCGCTATCGAGATCAGGGTTGGGGATTACTCCAAGTGCTGGAAGGAATGCACGGTGGCGGCAATGGTTCAAGCGCAGCACAGGAATTCTCGCGCTCCGCGGCCACAATCTTGACCCGTCGCGTCCAAAACTCGCCGCCGGAACGAAAGGAATCGCGGTGGTTGCCCGGCTGGCTTAATCGCGTGAATAGTTACGCCGGAAATTCATGAACCGCATTTCATCGACAATCATCAGTTCCGTGGCGGCCGTCACAATGATCGGTGGATTGGCTTACGGTCAGTTGTTTCAGCCGAAAATGCGCAAGCCGGCCGAACTCCTTCGCAAACAGGAGCCGTTAAAAGTTAATCAATCGTTGCTCAAACAAGCTACGCCGGATAACACGCACATTGTCGTCTCAATTCCAAAGCAGCGCGCCTATCTCATGATCGGCGAGCAAATCGTGGCCGACGGTCCGGTGTCATCCGGCAAGCGCGGCCACAGTTCGCCCGCCGGCCACATGCACGTCCTGGAAAAGGATCCGAATCATCATTCCAGTCTCTACGGCGATTTCGTCGATGGCCGAGGTCGCGTCGTGCGCGGCGGAGTCAGTGCCCGCATCGATTCCGCGCCCAGCGGAACACATTTCGCCGGCGCAGCCATGAAATGGTTCCTGCGCTTGACTGAAGACGGCGTTGGCATGCACATCGGGATTTTGCCCGGCTATCCGGCGTCGCACGGTTGCATTCGCGAGTCGGTGGAGGGCGCGAAGCTTTTTTACGATCACGCCAAAGTCGGCACGCCCGTCGACGTCGGCGATTATTAAGCCAACAACTTTCGCCGCAACAGATCGAATGCGGCTTGCGCAGTGAGTTGCTTGAACGTTTCGCGATCGCTCGGAAAAAATAACTTCTTCACCATCGTTTCATCGGGCGCAGCCAGTCCGATGTAAACGGTGCCGACCGGTTTTTCGTTCGAGCCGCCACCCGGTCCGGCAATCCCGGTTGTCGCGAGCGCATATGTCGATCTTGCGTGAGCCCGCGCGCCTTCGGCCAACGCGCGCGCGACCTGTTCGCTAACGGTGCCGTGTTTCTCGATTAACTTTGGCTCGATACCGAGCATGTCGATCTTTGCTTCATTCGCGTAAACGATGTGGCCAGCGATCAAAACCTCGGATGCGCCCAGCACATTCGTAATCCGGTGCGCGAGCAATCCGCCCGTGCACGATTCGGCGATGGCTACTGTCTCCTTTCGTTTTGCCAGCAATCGCACCAGCACTTCCTCCAAAGTTTCGTCGCTGGTGGAAAGGATCGACGGCCCGAGTTCGCGTGCGATGATCGCGTCCGCTTTTTTAACTGCCGCGGGATCGCCAACGACCCGCACATCCACTTCGCCAGGCCGCGCACAATAACCGAGCTCAATTCCCGGAATCGCGAGGACTTTCTCGCCAATTGCTTCTTCCACAGTCGATTCCCCCACACACGCGATCTTGTAGAGCTGGCGTTCGACCCCAGAAGGAACTTTCACGATCGAGCGCAAAATCGACATGACAGACTCGCGAAACATCGGCTCAAGCTCGCGCGGCGGTCCGGGCAGAACAAAGAGATGCGGCGAACGAATCTTCGGATTGATGTTCGGTTTCAAATATAGTCCGGACGCGCTTCCATTTTCATTTAGAAGAACCTGAGCGCCAGATGGAAGGTCGGCCTGCCGCGCGATGCGAGAACTCCACCTGATCCCGCGGGCTTTAAGTCTCTCCTTGAGCGAAGCCAGTAATTCAGCGTTTTGCTGTAATTCCAGCCCGAGCAAATCCGCGACAATGTCGCGCGTGATATCGTCCGTGGTGGGGCCGAGCCCGCCGGTTATAAATAGAATCTGGCAACGCGAAAATAGTTCCGCGAGCGCATCTCGAATTGCGACGCCGTCAGGAACTGTGCGCTGTTCTTCTATTCGCAAACCAAGCGGAAAAATTTCACGCGCGATGAACGCCAGATGCGTGTCCTGAACATCCCCTAACAACAGCTCCGTGCCCGTGTTTAGAACGATCGTGCGCATGCAAGATCGACAATAGAACGTTCAAGCCTAAACGCTCAACTTCCGAAACGAAGATCGATAACTAGCCGTCAGGCCGCGTCCTTGTCCTGCTTCTTGCGAATGAGTGGCAGTTTTTTGCCTTCGACTACCGCGCGATTGATCGTGACCTCGGCGATATCTTCGCGGCTTGGCACATCGTACATGATGTCGAGCATGATGCGCTCGAGCACCGATCGCAGCGCGCGCGCGCCTGTTCCCTTTGTTACGGATTGCGCCGCCAGGGCGCGGAGCGCATCCTTCGTCACCGTTAAGCGCACACCCTCCATCGAGAAGAGTTTCGTGTATTGCTTGATCATCGCGTTCTTGGTTTCGGTCAAAATCGCAACCATTTCGTCCTCGGTCAGGGAATCGAGCGAGCTCACCACCGGCAGCCGGCCGATGAATTCCGGAATCATTCCGAAGGCGAGCAAATCTTCAGGCTCCACGTGCCGGATGGCTTCTTTTCTCAACGCCTCTTCCACTTCCAACGATGGGCTGCCAAAGCCCATCACTTTCTGGCCGATCCGTTTTTGAATAATTTTGTCGAGTCCGATAAACGCGCCGCCACAAATGAAAAGAATTTTCTCGGTATTGACCTGTATGTATTCCTGGTGCGGATGTTTGCGGCCGCCCTGCGGCGGAACATTGCAGGTGCTGCCTTCGAGAATCTTCAAGAGCGCTTGCTGCACACCTTCGCCAGAGACATCTCGTGTGATTGAGACGTTGTCGGTCTTGCGGCCGATCTTGTCGATCTCGTCGATATAAACAATGCCGATCTCAGCGCGCTTCACGTCGTAATCCGAATTTTGGAGCAAGCGCAGAATAATGTTTTCGACGTCTTCGCCCACGTAGCCCGCTTCGGTCAGCGTCGTTGCATCCGCGATACAAAATGGGACGTCGAGAATCTTGGCCAGCGTCTTGGCCAGCAACGTTTTGCCCGAACCGGTCGGACCGATCAGCAAAATATTGCTCTTCTCGATTTCCACTTCTGCGAACGGATCAGGCTGGAATGCGGCCGATGAATCAGCCGGCGCCGACGTTTGCATCACGCGCTTGAAATGATTGTGGACCGCCACCGAAAGCGTCTTTTTGGCAATGTCCTGACCGATCACATGTTGATCGAGCAATCGCCGGATTTCCACCGGTTTCGGCACCCGAATATTCGACGACTGCCGCCGCGCGTCTTCGTTGAGTTCCTTGTCGAGGATGCTCTTGCAGACGTTGATGCAACTGTCGCAAATGTAGACGCCGGGACCGGCGATGAGCTTGCGCACCTCAGCGTGGCTCTTGCCACAGAACGAGCACATGGTCAGGTTCGAAGCGCGAGCCATATTTTGCCCCTCTTAAAGAGCAGCTTTTATTCCTCGCCCTTCCGTCCGTGAGCCGCCTCTGCCGAGTGATCGCTCGAGTGAGAAGTCGCCCCATCAAGCCCTTTTGGGATTTCTTTGCGTGATTTAATCACCTCGTCGACCAAACCGTAGGCCTTTGCCTCCGCCGCCGACATGTAATAATCGCGGTCTGAATCGAGTCGCACCTGCTCCTCCGGTTTGCCAGTGTGCTGCGAAATGATCCCGATCAAACGCTTCTTGAGCTTGAACATGTAATCGACCTGGCGTTCCACGTCGCTGGCCGCGCCCTGCACTCCGCCGGAAACCTGATGGATCATGATGTCGGAATTCGGCAGCGCGAACCGTTTGCCTTTCGTGCCGGAGCAAAGCAACACCGCCGCCATGCTTGCGGCCATCCCGAGGCAGTAAGTCGTCACGTCACAGGTGAGAAACTGCATCGTGTCATACACCGCCAGGCCAGCCGTCACCGAACCGCCCGGCGAGTTGATGTAAATGTTGATGTCCTTCTTCGAGTCTTCCATTTGCAGGAAGAGCAACTGTGCGATCACGAGATTGGCGATGTGATCGTCGACCGCCGTTCCGATGAAAACGATACGGTCCTTCAGCAAACGCGAATAGATGTCGTAACTGCGCTCGCCGCGGCCAGTCTGCTCCACCACCATCGGTACCAACACCGATTGCGAACGAATTTCGCGCGATTTACTCATGATTTCTTTTCGGGAGCGGTCTCTTCTGAAGCCGGCTGGACGCTAACATTCGCTTTCAGGAAATCAAGAGTCTTACCGAGCAGAATCTGTTCCGCGAAGGTGTTTAACCCGTCGTGTTCTTCGAGTTCTTTGCGCATTTTGTCCGCTGAAATGTTATAGCGCGCTGCCTCCTGCCGGACGCGAAGATCGACATCTTCGCGCGAGACTTCGATCTTTTCGCGCTCGGCGATGCGACTGAGAATGAAATTCGTTTTCAACCGATGCGCGGCAAGGCCTCCCGCGCTCTCAATCAGCTCCTTCTCCTTGTCCTTAAGCATCTCATCCGGAATCCCACGCGCCCGATTTCGTTGCACGATCTCGCCCAAAGCGCGGCGCGTCTCATTTCTCAACAAACTCGGCGGCAAATCGAAATTAATCCGCTCGTGCAAATACGTCACGATTTGGTCTTCCTTCGCCCGTTCCACCGCGTGTTCCTTTTCGTGCTCGAGATCGTGTTCCAGCACATGACGAAGATCGGCCAGCGTCTTTCCTTTGATAAGCTTGTCCGCGAAAGCGTCATCCAGTGCCGGCAAGACCTTTTGCTTGATCTTGCCGACCGTCACGCTGTAGCTCGCTTGCTTCCCTGCCAATTCTTTGACCGGAAAATCTGCGGCAAGATCGACATTCACCGTGCGCGTCTCGCCCGGTTTCTGTCCGACAAGTTGCTCGCAGAATTTCGGCAGAAAATTCTCCGGCGCGAGATGAAGCCAGAATTTCTTGCCGCCGTATAAATTCTTGCTCGCTTGCGGCGCAATTTCGCTGATCGGCTTGCCGTCGATCGATCCTTCGAAATCAATCACTGCAAAATCTTCCATTTTCAGCCCTCGCTCGGGCACGTCGACAAAATCCGCCGTTTGTTCGCGCAAACGTTCGAGTGCGACGTCGATCTCGGCTTCTGAAACTTTCGTATCAGGCAACTGCACCGCAATATTCTTGTAATTCGGCAGGTCAAATTCAGGCGCGGTCACCACAGTCGCGCGAAATCGCATCGATTTGTCTTCGCCGAACTGAACGTCCTCGAGATTCGTCAACGAAGCCACGCGCAATTTCTTTTGCTCGATCGCGTCGTGATAACTTTTCGAGACCAGTTTCTTCGTCACTTCATCCTGAATCTCTTTGCGAAATCTCTTTTCGATCACTGCACGCGGCGCTTTCCCCGGCCGGTAACCGGGAATTTTGGCAAACCGCGCGAAACTATTTGCGATTACGTCCCATTCCTTCGCGACCTCTTCCGGCGGCAATTCGATCCGGAGCGTCGAGACAGACTCAGGCTGTTTTTCAACTTTGACTTTCATGAAAGGAATCGACGTTAAAGGTAGCTGGCTACTCGCGCAAATTAACGCGCAAGATCGACCAGTTTTCCGCGCACGTAAACCGCATGCACTTGCGGAAACCCGAACCAATACGCCAGCTCGCGATAATCTTCGCAATCGAAGACCGAAAAGTTCGCGAGCTTACCTCGTTCGAGTGATCCAATCTTTTCGCCGCGACCAAGCGAATAGGCGGCGTTGACGGTCGATGCCGTGATCGCTTCCGCCGGCGACATTTTCATTTGCGTGCAGGCCAGCGACAAAATCATCGGCATCGAAGCAGTAGGCGACGAACCGGGATTGAAGTCAGTCGCGATCACCAAGGCGAGGCCTGCACCAATCATGTCGCGCGCCCGCGGATAAGATGTCGATCCCAGCGCGTAAACCGAACCCGGCAAAAGCACCGGCTGCACACCTGCGGATTTCAGCGCCGCTATCCCCTGCTCGTCCGTCTTTTCCAGATGATCCGCCGTTGTTGCGTTCAACTCCGCGGCCAGCTTGGCGCCGCCCGAATTTGAAAGTTGATCCACGTGCATGCGCAATTTTAACCCGAGCTTCTTCGCCGCGGTTAGGATCTTCCGCGATTGCTCAACATCGAAATAGCCGCGCTCGCAAAAGACATCACAAAACTCCGCCAGCCTTTCCTCAGCGACTTCTGGCAACATTTCGCTAATCACAAGATCGACATATTCATCGGCCGAACAGCCGCGCGGAACGGCGTGCGCGCCGAGGAACGTCGGAACAATTTCGAGAGAAAACTCCTGATTGAGTCGCTGCATCACGCGCAAAATCTTTAGCTCGTCATCAACCGTGAGCCCATAACCCGATTTCGCTTCCACCGTCGTTGTTCCGCATTTCAAAAACCAATTCGCGTGCTTCTTCGCCTGCGCGAGGAGATCGACATCGGACGCGGCGCGCGTCTTCTCGACCGTTGACCAAATGCCGCCGCCGGCCTCGGCAATTTGTTCGTAAGTTTCGCCCCGCGCGCGCCGCTCAAAATCATCGAGTCGATTTCCCGCGAAAACCAAATGCGTGTGCGCGTCGACGAATCCCGGCAGCACAACTCGCCCGCCAGCATCGACTACTGCCAGTCCGGCTCGGACTGCGCCGCGCGCATTCTTCTCGATCTCGTCGCTCGGGCCGACGATGTCGATCTTGCCATCGCGAATCAGAATCCCGCCGTCGCGGATAATCCCGAGATCGGACATTTCACCGCCGACGCGCGGATGCTTGGGTCCCGCCAGCGTGACAAGCTGCGACGCGTGAAGAAGAGCAACAGACTTCAAGATTTACCCAACTTGCTCTCAACAACCTGATCGATTTTCTTAAACTCGGATTCGGATTCAGCCGTAATTTTCCGGACTTTTTTCTGAAGAGCTGATTTCTCTTTTTCGTCCTTCAGCCCTGCCAGGTTGATTCGCACATTCAGCGCGGCGCCGCCGATACAAGCGCGCACCGCGAGGAGGCCGACGCCAACATCTGAGATCGAAGCGGGATTACCTTTGTCGGCCATCTCCGAAAGTATCTGGTAGGCCTTGAACGCCGTTTCCATTACTCGGAGCGGAACTTCCGCCGCATGTTTGGTGGCGATCTGGATTGCTTCTGAGCGCGCCGCTTTTTCTTCCGCGGATTCTTTGGGCAGGGCAAATGCGTCCATTACCTTGTTGAAGGCCGCCGCGTCTTCATCGACCAGCGAGAGCAGTTCGTCCTTCAGTTGCTGCGCTTTAACCGCCCAATCACTGAAATATTTGAGTTTGTCCTCCCAGCCGCGCTTTCCGGCGGAGAGGTTCGCCACCATTCCGCCGAGTGATGCGCCCAACGCGCCCATCAGCGCGGCCACCGAACCGCCGCCCGGCGCCGGCGAATCGCTCAACGTTTCATTGCAAAACTCGCGCAAATTCATTTTCAAAAGCGATTTCTTGGAACCGGATTCAATTTTGAATTCAATCACCTTTCCCTTCGGATCGAAAGGTTTCAGTTCGCTCAGTCCCATGGAGCGGATTGCAATGTCGATCAGCTCTTCCTCCGAAGCGCCCTCCGACGATTTTTGTTTTCGAAGAAAATATTTACCGGCATCGACCAAACATTTCTTTGGGACCATACCCACTATCTCCGAGCCGGTCACGCGCATGCCGCGCTTGCTCGCGGATTCAAAGCAAGCATCAAACGCAGCGTGCAACGGCGTTTCCTCGATGTTCGTCAAATTCATCGACACCTGCGCGATCCCGTATTCTTTCACAAACCAACCGATCGCCTTGACATGCTTCAACATCCCGGGAATGCGGACCGGCTCGCCGTTTGCATCGAGCACCGGTTTCCCGGACGGCGTGCCGTCATCGGTTTTGATCCTGCCATTTTCCCTCACATCAAACGCGACCGAGGTCGCCCGTCGCACCGATCTCGTGTTCAGGTTGACGTTGTAAGCGACGAGAAATTCCCGTGCGCCAATCGCGGTCGCCCCCGCCTTCTCGTTTAACTTCGCCGGACCAAAGTCTGGTTTCCATTCAGGCTTTTTGATTTTTTCGGCGAAACCTTCGTATTCGCCAGCGCGGATAACCGCGAGATTCGCACGCGATGGATCCTTCGCCGCCTTTTCATAGAGATAGACGGGAATCTTTAATTCATCGCCAACGCGCTTTCCCAGTTGCTTTGCACAGGCGATGGCTTCGTCCCAGCTCACGTTGCTCACCGGAATAAATGGACAAACATCGGTGGCGCCCATGCGCGGATGGGCCCCTTTCTGTTTGCGCATGTCGATCAGTTCCGCTGCTTTTTTGATTCCGCGGAAGGCGGCTTGCACCGCAGCTTCGGGACTTCCAACAAAAGTGACCACGGTCCGATTTGTAGTGTCGCCGGGATCGACATCGAGCAGCGAAACGCCGTCCACGGATTCAATCGCATCGGTTATGTGCCGGATAACATTCTGGTCGCGCCCCTCCGAGAAATTCGGCACGCACTCGATCAGCTTTTGCATGCTCAATCGCGCGCTTTCGGTTTCATCGGGATGTCGATCTTGTGCGTGGCAGCAAATTCAACCGCTTTTGAATAACCGGCATCGGCGTGACGAAGCACGCCCATTCCGGGATCGCTCGTCAGCACGCGCTCGAGGCGGCGCTTGGAATTCTCGCTGCCGTCGGCAACGGCGACCATGCCGGCGTGTTGCGAGTAACCGATGCCGACGCCACCGCCGTTGTGAATTGAAATCCACGACGCGCCGGCCGCAGTGTTGATAAGCGCATTGAGGAGCGGCCAATCGGCAATCGCATCGCTGCCATCGAGCATTCCCTCGGTTTCGCGATTTGGCGACGCGACTGAGCCGGCATCGAGATGATCGCGTCCAATCACGATGGGCGCTTTGATTTCACCGCGTTTCACCAACTCGTTCATGGCGACGCCAAACTCGGCGCGCTCGCCGTAACCGAGCCAGCAAATCCGCGCGGGCAAACCTTGAAATTGAATTCGTTCCTTCGCGAGTTTCATCCAACGCGCGAGCGTTTGGTTTTTCGGAAACAATTCGAGCGCCAAACGATCCGTGCGCGCGATGTCTTCCGGATCGCCGCTCAATGCGACCCAGCGAAACGGGCCGCGCCCTTCACAGAAGAGCGGGCGAATATATTCCGGAACGAAACCGGGAATATCGAACGCGTTTTCGACGCCGGCTTTTTTCGCCTGCGCACGAATATTGTTTCCGTAATCAAAGGTGACCGCGCCTTTTTTTTGCAAGGCAAGCATGGCGTCAACATGCACTGCCATCGAATGCATCGACTTGTCGATGTACTCCTCCGGATTTTTTGCGCGCAATGCCATCGCATCTTCCAACGGCATCCCGTGCGGCACATAACCATTCAGCGCGTCATGCGCGCTGGTCTGGTCGGTCAGCACGTCGGGAACGATTCCGCGTTTCACAATTTCCGGTATGACGTCAGCGCAATTTCCAACGAGACCCACCGACGTCGATTGTCGATTTTTGCGTGCGGTATCGATCAACTTGAGCGCTTCATCGAGCGAGTGCGAGATCTTGTCGCAATAACCGCTCTTCAATCTTTTCTCGATCCGCGCAGGGTCGACATCTATTCCGAGGAAAAGCGCGCCGTTCATGGTGGCGGCGAGCGGTTGCGCTCCGCCCATGCCGCCAAGACCGCCGGTCAAAACAAATTTTCCCTCGAGCGATCCGCCAAAATGTTTGCGACCCGCGGCAGCGAACGTCTCAAACGTTCCCTGCACGATCCCCTGACTGCCGATGTAGATCCACGAGCCGGCGGTCATTTGGCCATACATGGTCAGGCCCATCCGTTCGAGGCGATTGAACTCCGCGTAATTGTTCCATTGACCGACGAGATTCGAATTAGCGATTAAAACACGCGGTGCTTCGTCGTGGGTCTTGAATCTTCCAATTGGTTTGCCCGACTGAACGAGCAACGTTTCGTCATTCTCGAGATTCTGCAGAGACCGTACGATGGCATCGAACGCCTCCCAGCTTCTCGCGGCCCGACCCGTCCCGCCGTAAACGATGAGTTGATCCGGATTTTCAGCGACCGCGGGATCGAGATTGTTCATGAGCATGCGCATGGCGGCTTCCTGATGCCAGCCTTTGCAACTTCGTTCGCTGCTTCGCGGCGCCTGGATGATTCGCTTTCCGCTCATAGCTTTTCGTGGCCGCTGTCGAAATCACCGCGGCGAATCGCCTCCGCGACACGGGCGATGTCGCCCGAGAGCGGACGATCTTGCGTCAAAGGTTTCGCGATTTTTCTCAGCCCTTTGAAAGCGCGCTCAACCCCGCGTCCGGCTTTCATTGGATGTCGATGTTCCAGTGCTTCGGCTGCGGCAAGCAATTCAATGGCCAGCAAATTTTCGGCAAGATCGACAATCGAACGAAGCTTTAGCGCGCTCGTCATTCCCATGGAAACGTGATCCTCCTTTCCGCCGGACGTGCTCACGTTGTCGATGCTCGCGGGATGAGACAGCACGCGTGCTTCGCTCAACAACGAAGCCGCAGCCACGTGCGCGATCATGAATCCCGATTGCACTCCAGGTTTTCTCGCCAGAAATGCCGGAAGGCCTTCGTTCTTGTCCGGATTAATCAAGCGATCGGTGCGGCGCTCGCTAATGCTCATTAGATCGGTCACTGCGATCGCGGCATAATCGAGCGCCAGGCCAAGGGGCGCGCCGTGAAAATTTCCGCCCGAAATAACATCACCGCTTTCGACAAAGACCAGCGGATTATCCGTCGCGGACGCGGATTCGATGAGAAGAACCTCTTCGCAATGCGCGAGCGCCCCCCGAACCGCGCCGTGCACCTGCGGCATGCACCGAATGCTGTAAGCGTCCTGAACTCGCGGATCGTTCTTGCGGTGCGATTCGCGAATTTCGCTTCTCTCCAAAAGGGACAACAAATGCGCCGCAGCCGCCTTCTGGCCTGGGTGCGGTCGCGCTTCCTGTAATCGTGGATCGAATGCAGCAGGCGTATCTCTGAGCGCTTCCAACGTCATCGCGCCGGACACGTCGGCGAACCGCGAGAGGCGTTTCGCACGAAAGATCGACAACCCCCCAACGGCGTGCATGGCCTGCGTGCCATTAAGAAGGGCGAGACCTTCTTTAGCTTCGAGTCGCACCGGCTTTAGCTTTGCGCGCTTGAGCGCTTCTGCGCTGTCCATCCGTTTGCCCGCGAAAAAAGCTTCGCCTTCGCCGATCAAACTCAACGCGAGATGCGCGAGCGGCGCGAGATCGCCACTCGCTCCGACCGATCCCTTTTCCGGAACAACCGGATGGACGCGGCGATTGAGCATCTCGCAAAGCAATTCGATCACTTCGAAGCGAATGCCGCTAAATCCGAGAGCGAGCACATTGGCCCGCAGAAGCATCATGGCGCGAACTTCCGGTTCGGAAAGCGGCGGACCGATCCCGCAAGCGTGACTGCGAACGAGGTTGAGTTGCAGTTCGCGCAATTCGTCGTGCGGAATGCGGACGTCGGCGAGCTTGCCGAATCCCGTGTTCACGCCGTAAACGACAATGTCGCGCGCAACAATTTCATCGATCACTTTGCGCGAAGCCAAAATGCGCGGGCGCGCCGAAGCAGCAATTCCAACCGGTGAATTTCCGAGCGCGACGGCGGCGATTTCGGCGAGAGATATCTGCTGGCCGTTCAACTCCATCGGCGGAAGCTTAAACGTCCAACGCTCAACGTCCAACGCTCAACGTCCAATCCGAAAACTGCAGGAGACGCTGTTCCGTGAAGCATTAACGGAAGGTTCATCCCAGGCGTTTTCGCTTTCCATGCTTCCGCGGCAAATTGACGCGCTTCGGTTCCGGTTTGCTCGGTGGAGAATATTGCAACCAGGCGGTTTCTTGCAGGTCCTCCTTCCACGCGGTAACGCCGGAAGGCGGGCGCGCTCCAAGCCGATTGAGAGCGAAGCGACGTCCGATTTCGTATTCGCGGTCTTTTCTTACTGGACACCAAAATAGCCGGCCGGCATGGCGCCAGGCATCGAGGATTATTCCGTCCTGGAAAGGCTGATTACGGGCCGTGATTACCAGGCAATTGCTCTCGTCCGCTTCTTTCGCGTAGGCAGCACCCCAGTGAAGTACAAGCGTTCTAAATTGAAGTTCTCGTAAACGCGAGCCGATATCACGCGCATAATGGGCGCAGTAGCCACGTTTTCTCTCGCCAATGTTAATCAGAAAATTGTGGACCGCCGGGTCTCCGGTGACACCATATTCGCGTGCGAGACTACGCGACATCGTATGCGTGGTCATCGACAACAGTTGAGCCTCGGCTGGATCTACAGTAGGCGCGAGCGCTACGAGGGCATCGCGCAAGCCTTTAATCGATTCCTCGTCTTCCGCCCAAGTCGCGCCCACGCAAATGGTAAATACAAAAATGAAAACGGCCTTCGAATTCAGCGTAAAAACTTTACATCGCATGGTTAATCATTGATCGGCGCGGTGAGGCGCGACCGGTCATGAGAATATCCATTTAGATTAAAAAAGGCCAGATCGCGAAGAGCGACCTGGCCTTTTTGTCAAAGGCGTCCCAATTTGGGACAACTCGGACAGAGGGCCTATTTCGAGTATCCGTGAGTGGAACTCGTTGTCGTTGTCGCCGCCGCTTCTTTGTGTTGAGCACACGCAGCCATGCTCAAAACACCGGCCAAAACGGCCAGAATCATAATCGCTTTCAAAAAATTCAATGTATATCGCCTCCTTTCCCAGCTAGTTGCTCCGTTCTTCTAGGCATGGAACACCGTCGAAGCAATGCTTTTTTGGATGTTTCGCCGGTATAACCTATTCGCGAATGACCACCGGCGTGGTTTCATCGACAAGATCAAATAATTCAATCACGTCGTCGTTGCGCATGCGAATGCAACCGTGGCTGTCCGGCTGACCGATTTTGTCCTCATGTTTTGTGCCGTGAATGTAGATGAAGCGGTCGCGTGTATTCGCATTATCTTCATCGAGACCCTCGAGCCAAAGAATACGCGACGTAATGAAGTCTTCCGTGTCGGGCAGCGGATCGTCGGGACCAAGGGCGACGCGCGCTTTGAAAATTGTCCCGGGCGCGGCCTCGTGGCCGATTTTTTCCGCAACGCGAAATTCTCCCAGGGGCGTTTTCATACTGCCCTCTTCCGAACCCAAACCGAAACGCGAACTGGAGATCGGATACGTCTGCAGCGTTTCATCGTCGCGTTTCAGGCGAAGGAGTTGTTCTCGAATAGAGATGTCGATCTTAGTCTGCCCACTTTGCATGAATTGAGAGCGGCGTTACAATCCGCCTGCTGATGAAGAAAAACTACCACATCGCCGTGGTCGGCGCGACCGGTGCGGTCGGGGAGGAACTGTTGAAAGTTCTCGAGCGAAGAAACTTTCCGGTCGCGAGTTTGCGGGCAATCGGTTCGTCACGATCGGCCGGGAAGTCGGTTCGGTTTCGGAACGAAGATATTTCGGTGAAGGAACTCGGCGAAGGCTCGTTCGACAAGATCGACATCGCATTTTTCAGCGCCGGGGGCGAGATTTCCCGCAAATTTGTTCCGATCGCTCGAAACGCGGGCGCAGTCGTCATCGATAACTCGTCGGTTTTCCGAATGGAGGCTGACGTTCCGCTCGTGATTCCCGAAATCAATGGCGAAGATGTGCGCAAGCATGGCGGTCTGATCGCGAATCCAAACTGCACGACTGCCGTCGCGCTGATGGCGATTTATCCATTGCACCGGGTCTTCGGTGTGCGCCGTGTTTTCGCGGCTAGCTATCAAGCCGTCTCCGGGAGCGGCAGGCGCGCAATCGACGAATTGAAGCAACAAGTCGAAGCTGCGACGCGGAAGCGACAACTGAGCGCACAGGTTTATCCGCACCCGATTGCGTTCAATGTGCTGCCGCATGTCGATGTTTTTCTCGAGAGCGGTTACACGAAAGAGGAAATGAAAATGCAAAACGAAGGACGCAAAATCATGCATCTGCCCGAGTTCCGCGCGTCGGTTACTTGTGTCCGGGTCCCCGTTTATCGTGCGCACTCCGTAGCCGTTCACGCCGAGTTCGAGAAGCCGGTTTCAGTCGAGCAAGCGCGCGAAGTTTTGGCGAAAGCGCCGGGGCTCGAGCTCGTCGATGAACCGCAACAGAATCGTTATCCGATGCCGCTCAATGTCGCGGGCAAGGATAATTGCGAGGTCGGTCGCGTCCGACTCGATTGCGCATTAGAAAACGGACTCGCCTTTTGGGTTTCCGGGGATCAACTGCTCAAGGGCGCCGCGCTAAACGCGGTGCAGATCGCGGAACTGCTTTAGCCACAATTGTCGATGTTGCGGTACGCAAGACGGCCCCGGGTTAACCGGGGCCGCTGTTGAATCAGACGATTTAACGTTATTGGGGACTCGGGACTGGAGAAGCCTCTTTCTCTCCATTTTTCTTGCCCTCATGTTTTCCTTCGCCAGCGGCAGTAGCTGCGGGTCCCGCGCCACCTGGCGCACCAGAAGGCGGTGCATTCACGCCTTCAGCCTTGTGTTTCCCGCGGCCTTCGCCATATGGGGCGCCTTGGGCTCCGGTTGGCGGCCCGCCTTGCGGTCCACTTGGCGATGTCGTGGGTTGCTCGAATTGTTTATGTTTTCCGCGTGGCTCGTTCAGATTCTCGCTCGGAGACGCTGCGCCACCCGGCGTGGGGCCAACGTTCCCGCGTTCGAATCCTTTGTGCTTCCCTCCGGGAGGTGTTGCCACATCTTCAGGGCCTGCGGTCGGCCCAGTTACTGGCGGGGTCGTGCGAAATTGCTCGCCGCGTTTGCCTTTGCCCGGCTTGCCGTACTCCGGCGCCGCTCCGGAGGGACTTGCCGCGCCCTCAGGGCCCGCGGTCGGGCCAGTGATTGGCGGGGTCGTGCGAAATTGCTCGCCACGTTTGCCTTTGCCTGGCTTGCCGTACTCTGGCGTCATGACCGGAGAAGTTCCAACACCTGGAGATCCGCCGGGTGCAACAGTTGCACCGGGTTGAAATTGGTCGGCCGCTTTGCCTTTTTTCCCTTTCCCGAATGGCGAACCGGCAACGGTCGGCGAGGCCGAGGCCATTGGCGCCACGGAAGCAGCGGGTGAACCACCCGCAACAGCCGGCGAAGTGCCGGCAGCGGCACCAGCACCGGTTGGTGGCGGGACTTTCTTCAGATCCTGAGTTTTAATTTTTTGCTTCAGCTCGGCCTGAGCATTTGCGTCGCCGGCAACCGACCAGCCTTTCTCAATCTTGGGCTGGGCGACCTTTGTTTTCACATTCGGCGGTGCGACCTGTTGTGCCGATTTATTAATCTTCATCGGCGCCGCGACTACAAGTCTATCACCCTGCGGTTTCATTAAGGCGCCCGATTTGGCCGCCGCGGAAACGTCGACATTCTCCTGCCGCTCAAGCTTCAAACGTTGAACCGGACGGCTCGAGTACTGGTTTACGACGTTGATGTCGGGGCCGTAATTATAAACAGTCTTATTTTTGTAAGTAATGTTGGTGACGTTCACCGTTTGGTTGATGTAGGTAACGTTTTGCCGGGAATCGACAATGCGCCCGCGCAACACCGGCTCGCCGATGTAGCGAACATCGCAAAAGTTGTAATAAGCGGGACCAATATCGAACTCGATATCGACCTGGCCGGTAATGGGTCTGCCTTCATAAACAACCTCGCCTTCCGGTGGTAATGGCGCCCAGCCGATATAGGCACCGCCGGTCCGCCAGGAGACCCAGGCCGGTCCCCACTCAAGATTACGGCCAGGGACCCACATCCAACCGTAATCCGACAGCCTCACCCAGCGGCCGTAGTGATACGTGGCCCAGCCGAAATCTTCGTATGAAACCCACGTCCAGCCGACATCGGTGTAGGCCCAATAGCCGTCGGTGTACGGTCGCCAACTAGGATCGTTGGCGGCGACGTCGGGTTGCCAGCAGTAGCCGTAATCGCCTACTTCGACCCAGCTGCCGCCGCTGAGATTGTTGTAAAAAAAGTCGACCGAGACTTCCGCGCCGTTTGCCTGACGCGGCGCCGGCAAAAACAAAACGCTAATCGCTAACGCAAGAAATATTCGTTTCATATCGTGATTCAATGTTCGAGGCGTTGGACTATGCCGCCTCGCTGTTTATTCAGGGTTAGGTTTCGCGCGCGCCTTCTTCGGTGCGCGTTTCGAAATCGCTGCCACGGTGGATCTTAGCGCGGGCGCAAAACGAGAAACGAGCGCGAGCGGTGGCGGCAAACCGATAAGACCTGTGTCTGATTCGGATCGAGCGAGCTAACAACTTTTTTGTAATCCGCCAGCGACGGAACCGGCTGTTGATTGACTTCTTCGATCACGTCACCCTTTTGCAAATCGGCCGCGCCTGCGTCCGGATCGACACCTGTGACCACCACTCCGCGGACGCCATTTGGCAGATCGAGCTGGCGAACGATTTCCGGCGTTAGTTCCCCTACATGAATCGCCGCCAACCCACCACCACTTTCGTTTTGCTCGTCAGGCCCACGCGGCGCCGGCTGCGGCAGACCCTGCCGGGGCACGACCCTGCCCGGCTGGTAATCGATTGGCTGCTCTCTGATCTGCGCGGTTACCTTCATCGATTGTCCGTCCCGCAGAATTTCGAGTTCAACTTTTTTGTTCAACTCGACCTGCGAAACCAAGTTGCGCAGTTCTGGAAAACTTTTCACGTCGCGACCATCGAACTTGCGAATCACGTCGCCCTTTTGCAGTTGTGCTTCGGCTGCGGGCGATCCTGGCACGACTTCATCGACAATCGCCCCCTCCGTTTCTCCGTTACCCTGCCCCGACTGAAGCGCGCGCGTGAGAATGCCGAGATATCCGCGAATGATTCGGCCTTGCTTCAGCAAACTTTCGAGCGCAGTGCGAACAGTGTTCGATGGAATGGCAAAGCCAATCCCCTGCGAACCGCCGCTGCGCGAAATGATCGCGGCGTTAATGCCAACGACTTCGCCGCGGAGGTTGATCAGCGGGCCGCCGCTATTTCCGGGATTAATGGCCGCATTGGTCTGCAGCAAATCGCCGAAAACGTCCGCGCGATTCGGCCGGCCTTTTGAGCTGATGATCCCATCAGTCACGGTCTCCTCGAATCCAAATGGGTTGCCGATGGCGAGAACGAAGTCCCCGGCCTGGACCGTATCGGAATCGGCCAGCTTGAGCGGTTTCACGCCCGGATCGTCGATCTTCAATACCGCCAGATCCACTTGAGAATCGGCTCCGACTAAACGCGCCTTCTTTGAGCGGCCATCGCTTAATTGCACTTCGATCTCGTCCACCTGATCGACCACGTGATTGTTCGTGATGATGTGGCCTTCATTCGTGACGATCACGCCGGAGCCGAGCGAGTTCTGCACCAGCGCCTCTTCATTCGGATTGCGAAACGTCCGCGGCCGGCGAAAGAAAAAGCCGAAGGGGTCAAGCTCGTTCTGGCGCTGAATGGCAATTTTCTTGGAGGTTTTCACCGCGACAACCGACGGGACGACACTGCTGACCAACGCGCGCCGCTCGCGATTCAGCGCGTCGAGCGACGCGACTTGTTTCGGATCAACGTTCGGATTGTCCGCGAGGGTGTATTTTTCAGGGGTTCGGCGTCCGGGCGTGCTCAACTTTCCGCGATGCAATTGATAATCGTAGAGCGCGGAAATCGCCAGGCTCAGCAGAGCTACGAAAAGAAAAAACTTCAGCAAATTTTTCATCAGCTAACGTTGGAAAAAGTTCGTCCCTGTTGTTCGACAATCAAGCTCCGGAAACGTTGATTCTCGGGCGATTCGAGCCGCGAATCGTCGGCAAAGATTGACATCGCCGCCTTGCGGGCGCGCCGCATTAACTGCGCGTCGGTCTTGAGATTTCCAATTCTGAGCGCGGGCAATCCACTTTGCGCGGTGCCGAGTAAATCGCCTGGGCCGCGTAAGTCCCAATCGGCTTCGGCTACTTCAAAACCATTGCTCGTTTTTTCCAAGACAGCCAGCTTCGCCGCTGTCTCCTTGGACTGTTCGGAAGCGAGCAAAATACAATACGACTTGTGTTCGCCGCGACCGATCCGGCCGCGGAGTTGATGCAGCTGCGCCAATCCAAAACGCTCCGCGTTCTCGACCAACATCACTGTGGCGTTCGCAACATCGACACCCACCTCGATCACGGTCGTGCTGATCAGCACCTTCGTTTCGCCGCGGCGGAAACGTTCCATGATCTCCTGCTTTTCCGGCGCGGCGATGCGGCCGTGCAACAACTCGCAACGAAACGGATGTAACCGCTCACGCCACAGCTCGTATTCCGCCGCTGCCGCTTTTACGTCGAGCTTATCGCTTTCTTCAATGAGAGGATAAACCACGTAAACCTGCCGCCCTGATTCCAACTGGGTGCGCAAGAAACTCAAAACTTCGGGAAGTTTGGAGACCTCGCGCGCCGCCGTCACGATTTTCCCTCGCCCTCGCGGCATCTCGTCGATCACTGAAACATCGAGATCGCCATAAACCGTCATCGTGAGCGTTCGCGGAATTGGCGTCGCCGTCATCACCAGAACGTCCGGTGCCGGTTCGCGACTCGTTAGGCGGGCGCGTTGGGCGACACCGAACTTGTGCTGCTCGTCGATGACAACGAGGCCGAGATTCGAAAACGATACCGTCTCGTAAAGCAACGCGTGCGTCCCGATGATAACGTCCGGATTCCCTTCTCCATCAACCAATGGAAGAAAACTTTCTTCCTGCCGTGCTGCGGTGCGGATCGACAATCGCACGCCGAGCGGTTCGAGCCAACGTCGCAACACGGCGTAGTGTTGCTCGGCCAGAATTTGTGTTGGCGCCATGAACGCCGCCTGAAAACCGGCTTCGACTGCGAGCAGGATAGCCGCGATCGCCACCACGGTTTTTCCCGAGCCGACATCGCCTTGCAGGAGACGGTTCATTGGGTGCTTCGCCGCGAGATCGCGTCGAATTTCTGCGATCACGTTTTTCTGCGCTTGAGTTAGTTCAAACGGAAGCGCGCCAAGAAATTTCTCGAAAAGGTCGCCCTGGCCACAGTGGGCGGCGCCGACTCGAATCGACGAATCCGCACGCCGCGATGCAATTAGCATTTGCATCGCGAAAAATTCCGAGAGCACAAGATGTTCGCGCGCGGCGCTGAGCGATTCCCAATCTTTCGGAAAATGAATCGCGCGAATCGCCTCGCTCCGATCGCCGCGGCGCAATTCCACTGGCAACAACGTTTCGATCGGCTCGCTGTCCAGATCCTGCAAGATCCGGTAGATGATGCTGCGCAGAGCACGCTGAGGGAGACCTTCGGTTGCCGGATAAATGGGCGTGATCCGCCGAAAATGGATTTTCGCTTCCGCTGGATCGTCCTCGATCACTTCAAACTCCGGATGTTCCATGCAAAGGCGTTTGCCGCGCATCTTCGGTCTCCCGAAAACGACCAATTGCTGGCCGGTCGCGATCATTTTTTGCACGTAATGCAGATTGAACCAGCGCAACGTAAGCGGTTGGCTCAGCGCGTGCGCGTTCGGCTCCTGGAGTGTCGCCTCAAAAATCTTTTTCCAGCCGCCGAAGCGAAGTATTCGAGTTTTGGTTACCTCTCCACACAAACAAATGGGCGTGTCGCTCTCATCCCGCGGAAATTCCGGAAACTGATGTCGATCTTCGTGGCGTCGCGGAAAGTGGTTGAGCAAATCCTCCACTGTCTCGACGCCGAGTCGGCGCAGCGCGAGCAGACGCGGTCGCGGGATCCAATCGAGCTCAGCCAGCGATTGCGAAATTTCCATTACTTAATCGGCGCGGCTTCGCGCAACGCAGACACTTGCATTGCCAGCCGCATTTCACCTTCGTATTCGTCCGGCCTGATCCGGAACGCAATGTCCCACGGCGGCGTTGGGAGCTCGCTGCTCGCGGCATCGAAATAAACTGCGCGCTGATGGTGATTATGCTGGCGCAATCGCAAAACCAAATGTTTCTCGCCCACCACGCGCGGGACTGCCGCCGGCTCGACTTCGCGCGCAAAAAAAAGCGGTTGCGGATTTCCGTTCCCGAACGGTTGCAACATTTCGTGCCAGGTCAGAAAATCGAAATTGAGTTCGGCAAACGTCAGCTCGTGATCCAGCCGAATCCGCTGCCGCAAATCTTCATCCGACAAAAGCTCACGGGCGGCGCAACGAAACAATTCAGAGAAAAGATCGACATCTTCTTCTCGAATAGTCAGCCCTGCCGCCATCTCGTGCCCGCCGTACTTGTCGATCTTGTCTGCGCATCGGGTCAGCGCTTCCACCAGGTTCAGACCTTCTATGCTGCGCCCGCTGCCCTTTCCGATGCCGTTCTCATCAAAACCGATCACGATCGCCGGCCGATGATATTTGCGCGCAATGCGCGATGCGACAATTCCGAGGACACCCGGATGCCAGCCGCGCCCTGATACAACAATGGCCGCGTCCCGCTCCGAATTAAATTCTTTCGCGATTTTCTCCTCCGCAGCGAAGAAGATTTGCTTTTCAACTTCCTGCCGTTCGCGATTCTGCTTGTCGAGAAACTGGGCCAGCTCCGTAGCTTCAGTTTCATTCTGCGTGAGAAGAAGCTGAAGCGACTTTTCAGCCGTGCTTAACCGACCGGCCGCATTCAGACGGGGGCCAAGTCGATAACCAATGTCTTCGGTCGAAATCGGCGGCCGCACTCCGCTTACTTCGATTAACTTTTTCAACCCCGGCCTGGTCGATCTTGCGATCTCGGTCGCACCGCGCTGGACGAAGGTTCGGTTCTCGCCTTGTAAGGGGACGATGTCAGCCACGGTGCCAAGCGCGACGAGATCGAGCCGCGATTTGAGATCGAAATTTTCCAGCGGTCGTGTTTTGAGCAAGGCGTGACAAAGCTTAAAAACGATTCCGACGCTGCAAAAGTAATGAAACGGCGACTCGGGATCGATTTTCGGATTCACGACCGCGCCGCAATCGGGCAACGCCGATTTCGGTTCGTGATGATCCAGCACGATCACATCCACGCCGCGTTTTTTCAGGAGCGCAATCTCATCAAGCGACGACGTGCCGCAGTCGAGCGCGATCAAGAGTTTGGGATGATGTTGGTCGAGACAGCGCTCCACGCTTTCGCGACTTAACCCGTAACCTTCCTCCATCCGGAGCGGCAAAAATAATTCAGGCGCCGCGCCATATGCCCGCAACATTTCCGCCATTAGCGCGAGCGATGTTACTCCATCGACATCGTAATCGCCGAAAAGCACGATGCGTTCATGTCGATCCAGCGCGGCGAGAACACGCGTCACTCCCGCTCCCATGTTTGGCAGCAAGAAAGGGTCGCTCAACGATTTGAGTCGCGGGTGCAGAAAGGTTTCGACCTCTTCGGCGCTGGCAAAACCTTTGCGCAGCAGCAGCCGCGCGATGCAGGCCGAGCCGCAGATTTTATTCCATGAAATCGGGCCGCCATTCAGCTCTTCCGGCGACGCAATGATCCATCGGCTTTGCACCGGTCACTGTAGTTGCGCCGCGATTTGTTGACAAGATCGACAACTCCGATTTCGGCCGCGCCGGTAATCAGTTGACTCCCTATGCCAGGCTCAATTAAACAGAAGTGCATGAAGACGCTTGGCCTTTCGTTGTGTGCGGTTGTCGGTGTCATTTGTTTGTTCGGCTGCAAGATGATGCTAGAGCAGCCAGGACCTTCGCAACCGACGAAGCCGACACCTAAACTGGAAGGAGCCACTGAAAGATTCACAGGGAAGGTGGTGATGGCTGAGGGGGCATACCGATTTCAACCACTGAAAGAACCGGGCAGTCTTTTCCGGCTAACACGCTCCAGAAGGAAAAGCGACTTCGAGAAGGAACAAATTAATCTTAGGAAATATTACGAGAAAACCATCACGGTGAACGGCGCGCGCGAGGATGACTGGATCTGGCGCGCAGCCGTTACCGGGCAGTGGCTGCAGCCAGGCGAGCCGACAGGTCCGAACATGAACGCGCCGCCGGTTCCAAATCGCTAACCAACCCGAAACGCCAATTCGAATTTCGGTCCGAGCCGGACAGGCGGAATTGCGCACCAGCGCGGCGCCACTGCCTAGACAACGCTGAACGCGATCTCGCTTTTTGGAAGCAGCCCGTGTTTTCGGCACAGCTTTTCGAACGCGCCCAAACCTTCCTTCTCTTTTTCTCCAAAATTAAATCGCAGATGCTTCCCGTAATAACGGGCGCAAAACTCGCGGTCGAAATCTGTCTCCCCGGCGATCAACTTGTTGATGCTGGCCAAATTCTGATCGCGCAGCGTCCGCAAGCGGTCAGCAATGTTTCTTGCATCGGCAACTTCCGGCCGAACGAGCCAGAGCGCGTAAACGAATGGAAGACTAATGAGCCGGTCCCATTGTTCGCCCAGGTCCCAAAAACGAAATTCGTCTGCGTGTTGTTGCCGAAACCGGATCGCTTGATCGCCGATGAACAGCCGCGCCGTGTCCGGTGCACGAACTGAAGATGTCGATGTACGGACGAAGCGGGGATGCAGATTCATCTCCGCGAGCAAACAGCGGAGCAGATTACCGGACGTCTCCGCGGCAGGATCGATTTCGATTTCGTCGATCTCCGAGATTTCGCCGCGGTGCGCCACGACTACGCTGTAAACGGGACCCGCGGAGGAAATAGAAACGTCATCGACGATGCGGTAAATCGGATTGCGCAAGAATTCGAAACTGGAAACGAGGGCGACATCTAGATCGCCGCGGGCCAGCTGCGCGCAAAGCGCGGCAGGGTGATCGAGTATCACCTCGCCGGGCCAGCCACGAACGAGCGGGCGCGCGTTGAGATACTTAACGCAACCGATTCGGAGCGGATCTTTAAGCGCAGGCAAGTTCCGCTTCGGCACGCGTCGGCGTAGATGTCGATCTTTTCCGCGCTCCGTTCAAATGACGATAATGGCTGTCGCGTTGAACTGGCTCGCGGCTGGCTTCGCGGATGGCATGTTCGAGAGCGGCTACCGTTTGCTGTTGTGGAGTAGTTGCGCCCGCCATATGAAAGATTTTTTCTTCGATGATGGTGCCGTGGAGATCGTCCACGCCGTAGCTGAGTGAGATCTGCGCAAGCGGCAATCCCATGCTCACCCAGTAAGCGGTGAGATGATCGATGTTATCGAGATAAATACGACTAACCGCGAGGTTGCGGAGCTCCTCAAAGGCTGAAGCCCGTTTGATATGGGCCAGCACCGTGGTCTGCGGCTCGAATGCAAATGGAACAAATCCAGTGAAGCCACCGGTTTCATCCTGCAGCTCCCGCAGCTGCCGCAAATGGTCGACGCGCTGAGCCAGTGTTTCGATGTGTCCGTAAAGCATCGTGCACGTGCTCCGGCCGCCCATGCTGTGCCAAGCCCGATGAACATCGAGCCATTCGGCAGCGGTTTCCTTTCCGCGGCAGATCGCATCGCGCACAGCCGGGTCGAAAATTTCCGCGCCACCACCGGTGATCGAGCCGAGGCCCGCCTCGCGTAGAATCGCGAGCACTTCGCGGATCGACGCGCGAAAAATTCGTTGGGCGAGATGGCGCACTTCAATGGCCGTGAAGGCCTTTATGTGAAGATCGGGATCGAGTGCACGAAGGTCGCGGAGGAGTTTCAGGTACCAATCTTTTTTTAAGGTCGGGTGCAAACCGCCGACCATGTGAACTTCGGTTATGCCGAGACGGAGTGCATCCGCTACCGCGCTGATAATTTCGTCAATCGCGTGCTCAAACGCGTGCGCATCGCGTTTCTTGGCCGCGAAAGCGCAGAACTGGCAGGAGAGTACACAAATGTTCGAGTAGTTGATGTAACGATTGTGGATGTAAGTGGCGTAGTTCCCATTTTTCCGCTCACGCACAACGCTGGCCATGATGCCAAGCGCATTGAGATCGTTCGAGCGATACAGTTGAAGAGCGTCTGCTTCGGAAATGCGTTGGCCTGCCTCGATTTTCTCAGCGATCGGCCTAAGGTCTTTTGAAATAAGTGTGTAGTTCATCTGCCGCTGAGACTGAAAAGTATGCGTTATCATGCACACGCCATTAGAGGCTTGCAACAAAAAGGACGGCGGCGGACGCAATGAAAAGACGATCGCTCAGCGCGGATCTACATCAGCGTCGAATCCTCGTGCGCATGGCCACGTCTCTTTGAGCAATGGTCGATCCCGAGACAGCAGGCCGATCCGATGACGACGCTGAGGACGTTCGCTTGATGGATTTGATCGGCCACGGCGATACCGCGGCGTTAGAGGAACTCATTCAGCGGCATCAGACATTGGTCGCGGGCACGGTGGCACGGATGTTGGGCAGCACGTCGGAAGTCGAAGACATTGCGCAGCAAGTGTTCATTCGTGTTTGGAAAAGCGCGGGGCGGTACGTTCCTCGCGCCAAATTCACAACCTGGCTCCTAAAAATCACCCGTAACCTCGTCTTCAACGAACTGCGCCGGACCAAACGACACGCCAACGTTCCGCTTCAAACCGATCCACAATCGGAGGAAATGCCGCTGAGGGATCAAACCGCGCAAACGCCTGCCGCGTCGCTTCTGGAACACGAGCTTCAGGAGGCGATCGAGCAAGCCATCACGGCCCTCCCTGAGAGCCAGCGTCTGGCGTTAGTGCTGCGCCGCTACGAGGAGCTTAGCTATGAGGATATCGCGGAGATTCTCGAGCTTTCCGTGCCGGCGGTGAAGAGCGTTCTTTTTCGGGCCCGGACAGAACTGCGCGAGCGGCTCAAGGGTTATCTCGAGAAATAAACAAAGAGGGCGGGCCCCTTACGAGCACCCGCCCCCTCTCAACCCCACATTCCCAAATTCCTAGAAGTCGCGGTCCTTCGCCGAGCTCTTAAATTGCACTTCGTTCGTTTCATCCGGCGGGGGAGGCGCTCCGGGCTTGGCATAATCAGCTGCGAGCTGGCGATGTGAAGTTGGCACCAGGCGCACGGCGCCCTTGGCATTATTCCGCCAGCCGTTCGGATCCGCGTATTCCTCACCGGTGTGATGGACGCCGGAGACCTGATCTTCCAATCCTGTTCCGTAACGCTGATCAAGGATGGTCGGTGTCACAAAGACGAGCAAGTTACGCTTGTGACGTTCATTATCGTGACTCTGAAAAGCGTACCCGAGCAGTGGTATGTCCCCGAGGAGCGGCACCTTAGTGCGCGCTTTACTCACCTGGTCCGAGAGCAAACCCCCGATAGCAAGCGTGTCACCACTCTTGATGAGCACATTGGAATCGAGCGTGCGCGTGTCGATGATTGGGCTGAACACATCCGCACCTTGAAAGGCGAAGTGAAAATCCGAAACCTTGTTACTAATCTCCGGCTTCACTGAGAGCGTTATGAAATTATCTTTGTTGATCGACGGCCGGACAACAAGCTTGTTACCGAAAGTTTTGTCTTGGAAGCCGCCGAACACAGCGGTAGCGGTTTGTTCGTTGAAGTTCAACTGAGGAACCGGTTGGTTCCGGGTAACTTCGATTTTCGCCTGTTGATTGTCAGCCGTGACGACGCGCGGGTTAGCTAAGAATTCAGCATTAGAGTCCTCATTGAGTGCTTGCAAAGTCGCGGAAAACTGTGGAACAGATAAAATCGCGAATGTGTTGCCCGCAACACCTGCCAATTGACCGAAACCGCCGAAGAAATTGTGATTGCTCGGATCGCCAAGCGCCTGACCGTTGGTCGGAATGTTATCACCTGGCTTAGGCACAGTGACGTTGGGCCCGCCGTAGGTCACTGTTTTAGGAGATGACGCACTGCCGACCGTACCAGCCCAGTTGATTCCATAGGCTTGAACCGGATCGGCGCTGACTTCGACCAGCCGCGCTTCGATCATGACCTGCCTGGTTGGCTTGTCGATTTGGACAAGCATCTTGCGCACGTTGTCAATGTTGCTTCGGGTCTCGCGGAAGAAAATTGTGTTGGTTCTTTCGTCGATTTGCGGCGGATCTTTGCTTTGAAGTTGGGAAGCGATCAATGGCGCAATGTCCTTGGCCCGAGCATAACTAAATTGATAATTGTCGCTCTCCGTCGGTTCCGCGGTGCGTTCCGCCGCTGTCTTGATATAATAAACATTGTCGATCTTATCCATGAACAGGCCTTTGGCCTTCACGATGATCGAGATCGCCTGAAGCGCGCTAACATCTTCCAAACGCATGGTCACAGTGCCGGTCACGGTCTCGCTCACTACCATGTTGACCTTGGACTGCCGCGCCAATAGCCGCAGAACTTGTCCGACATCGTCACCCTGAAACTCGCGCACGCCGACGCCGCCGTTTTCAATCGCGCTGTCCGGCTCTGGTGCCGCGGTTGTGATAGCGGATGAAGTTGTGGTCGATTTCGTGGTTGTGGCTGTCGCGGGCGATGCGGCTGCAACAGATGCTTGGACGAGCACCATGGGCGGCTTATCGCCAGTTTTGGCGGGCGCGCCGGACGGGTTATTGAGCGACGTTGGCGGTTGAAGAACAGTCGCTGGGTTTACGCTCGGAGCAGGGTTCGGCGGGCTGGTTTGCGCTGGCGAGACCGACCAAACGCTGAGGAGCGCCACCGCTGCGCATCCCCATTTTTTCAAAGACGTAGCCATAATTAGGATTGGAAACTCAGATAGTGCGCTCTGGGTTAAAGCAGGAAGCAGACCAGCCCTAAGAGACTTTCCGCCCGGACCAAAAAACCATCCCCCCGACCGAAAACAGGCCCCTTCTACACAGTTCTGCGATCTCGCGCAGCTTCGATAAAGGCTCGCAAAAGGGTGTGATCTTTCCGGCCCGGGACCGACTCGACGCCAGTCGTCACATCCACCCCGAAAGGACGAACCTCGCTCACAGCTTGAGCAACATTCTTGGGTGTCAACCCTCCCGCGAGAATGACCCTGAAAGCGGGGTGCGCCTCAATAAAACCGCGGGCCCACTGCCACGGAAAAGTTTTTCCGGCTCCGCCAAACTCACCGCGGGACGCCGAATCCAGAACAACAGTGTCCGTAGAAAACGACGGAATATCAGTGAGCGATTGAGGGTCCCTAACCGGCAGAGCCTTGGCAAATCGAATTCCGGTCTCAGCCAATCTTTGGCAGAACTCCGGCGACTCGTTGCCGTGCAATTGCAATGCGTCGATAAAAGGCAGCTCGCTAATCCGGCACGCTTCCGCCCAAGTTGGATCAACCAGCACCGCCACCTTGCAAATTTCGAGCGGCAGTTTCTCGATCCATTCGCGCGCTGTCTTTATGTCGATGTAACGTTTACTGCGCGGATAAAAATTGAAGCCGATGGCATCGGCGCCGTAATCGATGGCCGCCAGCGCATCCGCCGCGTTGGTGATTCCGCAAATCTTGATTCGAATCCGGCTTCCGGTCTCAGATGCGTCGCCAAACATGCGCGATCATCTCTCGTCGGGTTCGATCACGCGTCCGCGCACCTGCTTAATTTGGGTATGATGCGTCAGGACATGCACGTGGCCATCGCTGCCGCGAAAGAACGCGCTGAGCAACCAACTCACCAGCGAAATGATGATCGCGCCGAAAACCGCGCTCCAAAAACCATGGACCTTGAAGCAAGGCACGATCTCGCTCACGAGCTTCAGCATCAGCGCGTTGATGATCAGAATGAAGAGACCGAGCGTCACTAGAATCAGTGGAAAGCTCAAGAAAAGCAGGATGGGACGAATAAAAGCGTTGATGATTCCGAGTAGAAGCGCCGCCCCGAGCAAACAGCCAATGCTACTGTAATCAATGCCAACGACCGGCGCGGCGACAAAAACTGCAAAGGCCGTCACAAACCAGCGAAAAACAAAGTGCCTCATAAGCAGACATTATTTGAAGTTCCGGCTTCCGCCAAGCCCGGTTGAGAAACTACTTGCGAAGGGGGCCGCGAGCGTTACTGCGATTGGGTTCGAAAGGAAATTAATTCGTGGCCAAGAAAAAGAAAGTTGGGGCAAGCGCCGATCTGAGTCCAACTGCGCCCGGTACGAGGATCGACAACGCAAAACGGCGGCGTCCACCGACAGGGGTAAAAAAGGCCCCTTCGAAGAAGAGCAACAGCTCGCGTAAGGCAAAGTCCCTGCGCGCGATTGCGGACGTCGATCCGACCGATGACGAGATTCGGATCCGCGCTTATTTCATTTCCGAACGACGACGCCGATTCGATCTTCCAGGTGACGCCAGCTCCGATTGGCTGGAAGCGAAACGGCACCTTCTTTCCGAAATCGGGCCTCGCTAACGGCGAGGCGATTCGAGCGATTCAATCCCAGGCACGCATTCTTTGATTTTTTCAAGCAGCCGGTTCATCGCAAAGGGCTTTGCGATCAATCCCGCTACGCCCGGTTCTTTCAACAGCTCCTGCGCGCGCTCTTCGTCGGCCTTGCCGGAAACAAGCAGGAGCGGCGGAACATTTCTCGCCGGTTCGATATTGTTATAAACTTTGCCGATCAGGAAAAACAACATCGCGCCGTCGATCATCGGCATTTGAAAATCAAAGATCAACAGATCGTAAGTTTTCTTGAGCGCGAGCTCGAAAGCGTATTCGGGCTTGGGTGAGGTATCGACATCGCACCGCAAACAGGCAGTCAGCGCTTCGCGGACGATGCGCAGGAGGGCGGCATCATCGTCCACCATCAAGATTCGTTTTGGTTGGCCGTCACTCATTGCTGCACGCTTGCTTAAAACAAACAGCCGTTTCAAGCTTTAGTTTCCAAGAAACCGCTCTCAACTGATGGAAACTGTAATTGTCGATCTTATTGCAGCTTTGCGCGAACGGCTGGCAATTATTGGCGACGAGGCGAGCCGCCGCGACGAAGACGACCATCTCCAGCGGC
Source organism: Chthoniobacterales bacterium (assembly GCA_035936875.1). Lineage (GTDB taxonomy): Bacteria > Verrucomicrobiota > Verrucomicrobiia > Chthoniobacterales > UBA10450 > DASYVQ01. The sequence continues at coordinate 7,495 of DASYVQ010000057.1, read as the reverse complement.
TGCGCGCCGTTTCAGAAAAGATCGACAAGCTGCAAGCGGCTTTGCCGCGCCCGATAGATCCGCAGCTCGCGCATTATCTCCAGCGACGAAGCTACGATAAGGCGCTCGAATTTTTGGAAGGCGTTACCGCGAATACAACTCGACGATCAACTGCTCGTTGACGATCGGCTGCATCTCGTCGCGCGATGGGATGTGCGCGACTTTTCCCTTGAGCGCGTCGCGATCAACGGTCAGCCAATCCGGCACCGGCACGATTTGAGTCAATTCGAGATTGCGGAGGGCAAGCTGACGCGATTTCGGTTTGTCTTTGATCGCAATCTCGTCGCCCGCTTTCACGTTGTAAGAGGCAATGTTGACGTTGCGACCGTTGACTTGAACATGGCCATGGGAAACAAGCTGACGCGCAGCGTTGCGCGTGTTCGCCAATCCAAGGCGGTAAATAACGTTATCGAGCCGAGTCTCGAGCAGCTGCAGCAGCGTTTCACCAGTCACACCGCGTTTGCGCAACGCGTTTTCGAATATGCGGCGAAACTGGCGCTCGAGAAGTCCGTATTGGTAACGGAGCTTTTGTTTTTCGCCGAGCGCGATGGCGTATTCCGATTGCTTGCGCCGTGAACCTTTCGGTCCGTGCATGCCGGGCGGATAATTTTTCCGTTCAAGCGATTTGGATGGTCCAAAAATCTGGACGCCGTAACGACGGCTCACTCTTGTTTTAGGTCCGGTGTATCTGCCCATGAGATTTGTTGATTCGTTAATGCGTCAGACGCGGCGTTGCTTGGGCGGACGGCAACCGTTGTGCGGAACCGGCGTCACATCGCGGATGACTGTTAAGTCGAGACCAATTGCCTGCAACGCGCGCACGGCTGATTCGCGCCCAGCGCCGGGCCCTTTGACCAAGACCTGGACTTCCTTGAGACCGTGACCCATTGCTTGCCGGGAAGCATCTTGTGCAACCATCTGTGCCGCGTAGGCCGTGCTTTTGCGGGAGCCTTTGAAGCCCACTTTTCCCGCGCTCGACCACCCGATCACGTTGCCGTTCAAATCCGTGATCGTGACAATCGTATTGTTGAATGTCGAAAAAACGTGAGCGATGCCGGAGTGAACATTCTTGCTCCCCTTAGCTTTGACGATCTTCGGCTTCTCAACGTCATCAGCGTCGAGCGAAAGATTTTCCCGCGGAGTCTCAGCGGGAGCTGCTTCTTCTTTAGGCGGCTTGGCCTCCTTTTTTGCAACTTTGGTCTCAGCGACGGGCGGAGCCGTTGAAGCAGCCGTCTCGACAGGAGCCGTTTCGGTTTTTACAACCGGTTTTTCGGCCTCTGCTTTTGGCTTTTTCGGCTTCGCCTTGTCCGTCTTGGATTTGCTCGGTTTTTTTTCCATTTTAAAAATTACACTTTACCGGCTTTCGCTTCCGGATTGCGAATTACACCAACCGTCTTGCGCGGGCCTTTGCGCGTGCGCGCATTTGTCGATGTTCGCTGTCCGCGCACAGGTAATCCGCGGCGATGTCTGATGCCGCGGTAACAATTGATCGCCTGAAGGCGTTTCAAGTTGCTCTGCACTTCCCGACGCAGATCGCCTTCAATCTTGATCTTGTTGTTGGTGATGGCGTGAATGATTTCGTTGATCTGTTGGGGCGTGAGCTCTTTCGCCCGCAAATTTGGATCGATGTTTGTTTGCTCGAGGATGCGCTTCGACATGCTCGGGCCGATCCCGTAAATGTAAGTGAGCGACGCTTCGATGCGTTTGTCCGCTGGAATTTCAACTCCGAGTAATCTTGGCATAAACGTCCTACCCCTGGCGCTGTTTGTGGCGCGGGTTTTTGCAGATCACGCGCACCACGTTCTTGCGCTTCACGATCTTACAGCTTTCACAAAGTCTTTTTACTGATGGTCGCACTTTCATAGTTCACGAAACGAAAAACGCGGAGAAGTATCCGCGTTGTCACTTTTGGCGGAAAGTGATCCGCCCCTTCGACAAATCGTAGGGAGAAACCTCTAGCATAACTTTGTCTCCTGGCAAGATGCGAATGAAGTGCAAACGCATTTTCCCGGAGATGTGGGCCAGGACTCGGTGGCCGTTGGGCAGCTCCACGCGGAACATCGTGTTCGGAAGCAACTCCACGACAGTGCCTTCTACTTCAATTGCGTCCTTGCGCGCCATGTCAGGATTTCCGGCCCGTCTTTGGTGATCAAGACCGTGTGTTCAAAGTGCGCCGAGCGCGAGCCGTCTGCGGTCCGAACCGTCCAACCGTCATCGAGAAGCCGCACTTCCGCGGTGCCCACGTTGATCATCGGTTCGATTGCCAACGTCATGCCGGTCTTTAATTTCGGACCGCTGCCCCGTTTGCCGTAATTAGGAATTTGTGGCTCCTCGTGCAATTTCCGGCCCACGCCATGGCCGACAAACTCGCGGACAACAGAAAAGCTATTGCGTGCCGCTTCATCTTCAATTTCGGCGCAGATGTCGCCGAGCCGAACGCCTTCCACCGCTATACTGATCGCCCGATCGAGCGCATTTTCAGTCGTCCGCAGCAGCTGCTCCGTCCGTTCGTCAACGATTCCGACCGGCACCGTCGTGGCGGTGTCCCCCACCCAGCCGTCTTGAATGACGCCGATGTCGAGCTTCACGATGTCGCCATATTGGATGCGGCGCTGGCTCCCGATGCCGTGCACAACCTCATCGTTTAGCGAGATGCAAATGTTTCCCGGAAAAGCACGGTGGCCGAGCCGGTAGCCGAGAAACGCGCTCTTCACGTTCGTCTCGCTCATGAAATCGGCGGCTGCTTCGTCCACTTCTTTCGTTGTAATTCCCGGCCGGACCAGCTCGCTCACCCGATCGAGAATGTCACTCGCGGTGCGGCATGATTGCCGCATTTTTTCTACTTCTTTAGTGCTCTTGATCGGAATCATGCTGGGGCCTTCTCCTCAATCAGCCGTGAGATGTCGCTAAAGACAGCTTCGCGATCGCGATTTCCATCCACCCGGCGCAAAATCGATATCTTCCCGTAAAAATCGGCGAGTGGTTGCGTTTTGGTATTGAACTCTCGGAGTCGCGTCTGCAAAACGCTGATGTCATCGTCATTCCGGCGCACCAGCGGCCCATCGCAGTAAGGGCAGACCGGCCGCTCGGCGAACTTCGCGCTCGTCACGCTCGTCGTGAAGCCGCAGCTGCGGCATTGCAAACGGCCCGAGATCCGCACACGTACGGTTTCTTCCGAGACTTCGAGCCAAATCGCCAGATCGAGCGATGTGTGCAGCCGAGTAAGAATCGACTGCAAACTTTCAGCCTGTGGCAGCGTTCTCGGAAATCCGTCGAACACAAAGCCGTGACCGCCATGCAAACGCAACCAATCTTCAATCAGTCCGATGATGATTTTGTCCGACACCAAATCGCCGCGTTGTGTAATCTCGGCCGTCTCCAAACCCAACGGCGTGCCGAGATCTTTTTCGCGGCGCAGAATCGCGCCCGGCGAAGTCACTGGAATACCAAATTGGCGCGTGATCATTTCCGCCTGCGTTCCTTTTCCGGAACCGGGCGCGCCTAGGAGCACAAGTCGTCTCTTCACCTAGCGGCCGTAAAGGAAGATGGCGACTCCGCCAATAACAAGCACGGCGATCCCGACATAAAGCCACATCAAAGTGTTCTCACGCGCCGCTTCGCCACTTCGATAGGCCAAACGGTCACGGAAGCCGCTGCGCAGCCTGCCTTTGCGCAGAAAGCCGTCGTAATGCCGCTGGATCAGGTGTGTCTCCACCTGCCGCATCGTATCAAGCATCACACCCACGATGATAAGCAGGCTCGTGCCGCCAAAAAATTGCGCGGTGATGTAAGGCACATTGAGCTGGTGCGCGAGCAACTGCGGCAGGATCGCAATCACCGTTAAAAAAACCGCGCCCGCAAATGTGAGCCGCGTCATGGTATAATCGAGAAAATCAGCAGTTGGCTTGCCCGGCCGAACACCAGGAATGTAGCCGCCGTACTTTTTCAAGTCGTCCGCGATTTGCGACGGCTGAAACTGTGTCGCTACCCAAAAATAACTGAAAAAGAAAATCATCGAGGCGAGAACGACGTAATGAAGCCAGCCCGCCGAAAGCATCTCTGAGATTTGCCTGGCCGTAGGACTGTTTCGAAAAGCCATGCTCACGATCGTGTTCGGGAACAACAACAGCGCCCAGGCAAAGATGATCGGCATCACGCCTGGGTAATTCACTTTCAACGGCATGTACTGCGTGTTGCCGCCATATTGTTTGCGGCCAACTACGCGTTTGGCGTACTGCACAGTGATCTTGCGCACGCCTTGCGTCACCGCGATCACCCCCGCGATGACAAGGAACAAAAACGCCACCATCAAAACCAAAATTGCCGGATTGACCTGGCTCGTGCCCGTTTGCGATGACGGGACAAACGTCTTCCACGCTTGCGCCAGCGCTGCCGGCAAGCGCGCGACGATGCCGATTGTGATAATCAATGAGATGCCATTGCCGATGCCGCGCTCGGTAATTTGATCGCCAAGCCACATCAAAAAAAGCGTGCCTGTGGTCAATGAAATCACGGTCACGATGCGGAATGTCCATCCGGTGTCTTCGACTAATGCAAGACCAAGATTGCGCATCGTGTCGGTGATTCCCGGCAACATCGTGTGATACGACTCCGGATGCTGAAATGAAACCGCGAGCAGATAACCTTGAAAAATACAGAGCCCAACCGTCGCGTAACGCGTCAGTTGCATGATTTTTTGCCGGCCACCATCTTCCCGCGCCAACCGGCCCAGTTGCGGGATGACGGCGGTCAGCAACTGCATCATGATCGATGCGCTGATGTAGGGCATGATACCGAGCGAGAAGATCGCGCAGTTTTCCAACGCGCCGCCGCTAAACAAATTGAAGAGGGCCGCGACGCCGCCTCCGGATTTTTCCGTGAGCGCGCTCCGAAACCACTCCTGCAGCACCGCCTGATTGACTCCCGGCGTTGTAATCGCCGCGCCAAGCCGGACGATCACGATGACCGCGAGCGTGAACAAGATGCGCCGGCGTAATTCCGGTATCTTAACCGAGTTTAGAAACGCCGAAACCATCCCGGTAAACTAAGAGATCGAGTCGCGCATGCTAGCGCTTCCGAGAAGTTTTCTTTTTCGCGGTCCCGCGAGACGCACTTGTCGATCTTTTCTTTGCCGTCGCCTTGGCCGATGTTTCCGCGGGCATTTCTTTCGCCGCTACATCGGCATCTTCCCGCGTCGCGGGTCTCTGTGCCCGCTCACGCAGCGTGATCGTCCCGCCCACCTTGTCGATCTTTTCCCGTGCTGATTCGCTGATTTTGTCGACTTCGATTTTCAGCGCGTGCTTTAATTCGCCGTCGCCCAGAATTTTTATTCCCGCGACATGGCCTCGCACCAGGTTCGATTCGCGCAATAACTGCTCGTTCACCAATGTGCCGCTCTTGAATTCGTTGAGATCGCTCAGATTTACAATGGCGTACGTCTTGTGAAAGGCCGCGTTATTAAAACCGCGCTTCGGCAACCGCCGGATCAGCGGCATTTGGCCGCCTTCAAAACCTAGACGAATGCTGCCGCCTGAGCGCGCCTTCTGGCCTTTGTGACCTTTGCCGCTGGTCTTGCCGTGTCCGGAGCTTTCGCCGCAACCAAGTCGCTTGACGCGGTGCCGCGAACCGGGACGCGGCCGCAAATTATGTAATCTCATCATGCCTGTGCCGCCGCCTTTCCGTCGCCGCTTTTTATTCCGCGCACCTTGAAAATCTCATCTTTTCGGCGCAACGATTTCAGCGCCGCGACAGTCGCCTTCACCACGTTGGCGTGATTACTCGAACCAAGCGATTTCGCGAGCACGTCGCGAATTCCCACAGCTTCCACAACCGCGCGGACACCGCCGCCGGCGATCACGCCCGTCCCAGGCGACGCCGGCCGCAACAACACTCGGCCACCGCCGTACTCGCCGATCGTCTCATGCGGAATTGTGTTTTCGTGGAGCGAAACTTTTTCCATCGATTTGCGCGCCGCTTCCGACGCTTTTCGGATCGCTTCCGAAACTTCGTTTGCCTTGCCGAAACCGACGCCGACGCTTCCGTCATGATCGCCAGCCACGATTAGCGCACTGAAACTGAAACGCCGCCCGCCTTTCACGACTTTGGCGCAGCGATTGATGAAAACGACTTTCTCGGTCGTGTCCCCCTTTTTCGCCGGCGTCTTGTCGACGTTGCGCGAATCTTGTCGTCTGCCTCTGTTTGGTTCTGCCATGACTTAAAATTTCAAACCGCCTTCGCGCGCCGCGTCCGCGAGAGCTTTGACCTTTCCCTGATATTGAAACCCGCCGCGATCGAATACCACCTTGTCGATCTTCTTCCCCAATGCGCGCTCGGCGATGAGCTTGCCAACTGCCTCCGCGCTGGCGCGATTGGCTGCGGCTTTGTTTTTGCCAAGGACCGCCTTCTCTGTAGTCCCCGCCGCGATCAAGGTGCGCCCGGCGTCATCATCAACGACCTGCGCGTAAACGTGTTTGCCGGAAAAATAAATAGCCAGACGTGGCCGCTCGGCTGTGCCGGAAATTTTTTTCCTGATTCGCCGATGGAGACGATGGCGCGCTGCTCTTCGGTTAAAAATCGCCATATTATTGAACCGTCTTGCCTTCTTTCCGACGAATCTGCTCGCCCGCGTAGCGCACGCCCTTGCCCTTGTAAGGTTCCGGTGGATAAAACCGCCGGATATCCGCCGCCACCTGGCCGACCACCTTTTTGTCGGCGCCTTGAATCGTGATTTTTGTCTGGTCCGTGACCGTGATCTTGATGTCTTTCGGAATCAAAAACACAATCGGATGCGAAAAACCAAGACTGAGATTCAGATTCGATCCTTGCACCGCGGCTTTAAAGCCGACGCCCTCTATCTCAAGTTGCTTAGTGAAACCTTCGCTGACGCCCTGCACCATATTGTGAACGAGCGCGCGCGAAAGTCCGTGCAACGCTTTCACACTGCGCGTTTCCGCTCCGCGCACAATCGAGACGCGATTGTCCTTCACGCTTCCTTTGATCTGACGCGGCAATTTCCAGTTCAGCTTTCCTTTTGGTCCTTCCACGGACACAGCGCCGTCATTGTCGATGTTGACTTTGACTTTGTCGGGAATTTCGACGGGTTTGTTTCCGATTCGGGACATAAAAATTTACCAGACGTAGGCGAGCAGTTCGCCGCCCACTTTTTGTTTCTTGGCCTCGCGGCCGGACATCACCCCACGCGGGGTCGACAAAATCGATGTGCCCATCCCGCCGAGCACACGCGGAATTTTGTCAGCGGCCACGTATCGGCGCAAACCTGGACGGCTCACCCGGCGCAATCCGGTTATGGCGCATGTGTGATCGACCAGCTTGTTTGTGATCTTGATCCGTGGATGCGCCGCACTCGTGTCGACCGAGTAATCGGCGATGTAACCCTCATCTTTTAAAATGCGAACGACCTCCGCTTTGATCTTCGAGTACGGAACGAACATGTCGA
>DASYVQ010000056.1:0-10903 GCA_035936875.1 Chthoniobacterales bacterium | reverse complement strand
TTTAGCGATCGCAGCGGCATCTCGCGCAAGATCGAAGATCCAAAGGAACGCAATCGGCTCCGGAAAATTTTGCGCGAACTTGAAATTCCGGACGGCATCGGAGTGATCATCCGCACCGTTGGCGAAGGTCAGCGCGCGCGATATTTTGTGCGCGATTTGTGTTTTCTGCTCGATCAGTGGGCGGAAGTAGAGCGACTCATTCGGGAGCAGCCGGCGCCGTGCCGCGTTTTTGAGGAACCGGATTTGGTAGAGCGGACCGTGCGCGATTTCCTAACTGAAGAGATCGACGAAGTAGTTTGCGATAACCGGGAGGCGTTGGCGCGAATGAACGAGCTGGTGGGGAAAATCTCGCGGCGAGCGCGCAATCGGTTGAAATTTTACGACGGGGCCGAGCCAATTTTCGAAGCGTTGGGAATTCAAAAACAGATCGACGATGCCTTCCATCGACAAGTGTGGCTCAGATGCGGTGGTTATATCGTCATCGACGAAACCGAAGCGCTCGTTGCCATTGACGTAAACACGGGCCGGAACAAAGGCGGGCGCGACGTGGAGAAGACTATTCTGCAGACCAACCTGGAGGCGGCGGACGAAATCGCGCGGCAACTTCGTTTACGCAACATCGGCGGCCTCATCATTGGCGATTTCATCGACATGAAGAGCCGCCGGGATCAGCAAATGGTTTACACCTTGATGAGGGAGCGGCTTAAGCGTGATAAAGCCAAGACGCACGTACTCCCCATTTCTCAGCTCGGCTTAATGGAGATGACGCGGCAGCGCGCCCAAGAAAGTTTGAGCGACACGATCTACGAGAATTGCCCCTACTGCGGCGGTCGCGGCGTGGTGAAAACTTCCATGACCACAAGTGTGGAACTGCATCGCAGCCTGAACACCGTTATGCGGAAATATCAGGACAGCGTGCACGATTTCCGTGTCATCCTTAATCCCGACGTGCTTAAACGATTGAAGGAAGAAGACGAAGAATTGCTGATCGAATTGGAGCGCCGCTACGCCGGCCGGCTCATGTTTCGTGGCGATCCGACATATCACCACGAAAAGTTCGTTGTTACTGACGCAACAACGGGCGCGGAACTCAAAGCCTGAAGGTCGGCAAGTCCTTTCGGACGGCGGCATTTGGTTTGACCAGATAATGCCTTTTTGTTAGGAAGCACTGTAATGAGAAAAGGAGTCTTAGTCTTTTTTGCAATTTTTGCCTTCTGCGCGCTCGCCTACGGTGGGCCAGAAGCGTTTTCTGGCAAAGAGATGAAGCAGGTCGCTCCGGCGCTTTGTCCGGAATGGTATGCCGACAACGAGTGGAACGTGAGCCTGTGGGTCGCCTACGCTTTTACCGAAAACAATGACCGTGTGCCGACGGGCGACGTTCCTGGTGGGACGGGCGACTTCGACGACACGCAACTTGGACCGGGCGAGAACGCATCGCAGGTAGATTTAGGTGCTTCTCGATCTGGCGATCGCTATCTAGAGACGGACCATGCCTGGGGTGGCGGTGTTGATGTAAAATATTTCTTCCGTCGTTATTTCGGCATCGGCATTGAAGGGTTTGCCCTCGGTGCCAGGCGAACCGCAATGGATGTGTTTATAGATGATGGAACCTTTCATGCCGTTGACAAAAGTGAAGATCATCGGGCGGTCGGATCCGCCTTAGGAACACTCACACTGCGCTATCCATTTCATTGCTCGCGCTTCTCACCGTATGTATTTGCAGGCGGCGGGGCGATCTTCGGCGGTGGCGAAAGAGACATACTCGTGCTGGATCGTGTCCGGGACATCGCGAGTACCCAACATCAGGGTAGCGAGACGAAGGCGATCGCCCAGTTTGGAACCGGCCTGGAAGTTCGCATCACCCCGCACATTGGCTGGATAGCGGATTTCAGCTGGAACGTTGTCGATGGCCGGAATAACAACTTCGGCATGGCTCGCACCGGCATTAACTTTGCCTTCTAAGATCGACAATCGATCGTCGTTTTTCGACGGCGGCATTCGGCAGTTGACCGGGTGCCGCCGTTTTGTTAAACAGCAGGCCGGCATGGCAAAAACCCCAGTCTGCAAAAGGTTAAATTCAGGGCTTGACCCCATAGGGCGGTTTCGTGTTAAAAAGAACGCCGGCAGGAGAAACCCATGGTTTTGACCTGAGAATGGCCTGGTAAAAACAATTGATTTTTTTTATTGACGAACTTCCGAAGAAACCCTAAACGCATAGCCAAGTTATGAAAAAACTGACCTTAACCTTTTGCGCATTGTTTGCTTTCGTATCGGCTCTTTATGCCGGCAACGAAAAATATTCCGGCAAGGAAAAAGAAGTGATGCAGCCGGCTCCTCCGGTATGTGAGCTTTACCGGGCTCACGAATGGGACCTCGATTTCTGGGGCACGTTCGTGTTTTCGGCGAACCCGGGGCGATTTCATGTCGGCGATAACGATCCGTTCTTTCCCGATGCTGACCCCGTTGGTGAAGACAACGTTATACCTGACACGGATGCAGACGGCCAGCCTGAAAATCTCAACCCCAACGAGCACATCAATTTGGGTCGGCAAAGCAAGGACGAATTCCTGGGCAAGGACAACGCTTTTGGCGGCGGCATTGATCTGAAGTACTTTTGGAGCCGATACTTCGGAGCCGGCGTCGAAGGCTTTGATGTCAACGCCCACGAAAACGGCGGCGGCACTTTAGGGACGTTGACTGTGCGTTATCCCTGGGGCCGCTTCGCGCCTTACGCGTGGGGTGGCGCGGGCGCCCTGTTTGGAGGCGGCGCCTTGTACCATTTCTTCAATGAGAAGCAGGATTTTGGTGGTGGCTTCGTCATTGGTAACAACCTGGGCAAGGAGTCCTTCAACGACGTTGTGGTGCCGAACCGCCACGTCCGATTCCTTGGTCAGTTAGGCGTCGGGTTGGAGTTCCGCGTCACCTGTCACATCGGTTTGATGGCCGATTTGGCCTGGAACTTTGTTGGGGGCGTACACGACTCCCAGGACCGCTTCCTAACTGTTATTTCGCCGGGCGGTGGAGCTGAAAACGCTCCAGCAAGCACTGCCATCAACCTCAGACCTGGCACGGGTAGCGATAATCAGGATTTCGGCATGGCGCGGTTTGGCGTCACTTTTTCATACTAAGTTCTACATCGCAGTTTAGAAAACGCCGGAGCGCTTGAAGTGTTCCGGCGTTTTCTTTTTCGTTCCGTTAGGCTTGACGTTACTTGCGTCAAAGATCGACAACGGAGCCGAGCGACGTAGACGGGAGAGCCCGTGAGGGTTGGCGGCGAAAGGCCGAAAAGCGACTGCTATTCCGGTGTTTCGTGGTAAGGCGAAGCCGCTTGATACAGTCCGATCTGGTTCCGAAGCGCGTTTGCCAAAGCGTTCTTCCCCTGGTCAGTGGCTAACTGCCGCGCGCGTTGGGCGGTTTCAACGGCCTGAGAAAATTGCCCGGCCTCGGCGTAGGCGGCAGCCAGGGTTCGGAGTATTATGGGATCCCTTCCGCCTGAGAGTTGATCGGCTTGCAAGGCAAGCTCGACCGCTTTGGACCCATTTCGAAGTGATGCGTCGGAACAAGTGGCTAACATCCAAGCCAGATTGTTACGAGCCAACGCGAGTTGAGGCCCCCTTTCCACGGCTCTTTGATAATGAGCGGCTGCTTCCTTTAATCGTCCTCGTCGGTGAAGAACGCTGCCGAGGTTCATGTGGGCCTCCGCATAATTGGGCTCTATTTCCAACGCTTTTTCGAAGTGAGCGATTGCTTCGTCCACCAGTCCCATTTTTAAAAGCGCATTGCCAAGGTTAAAGTGAGCTCTCTTTGTGGCCGGTGCGTAATTGGGATTTATTTCCAGAACCTTTTGGAAGTGGGCGATTGCCTCGCCCGCTAGTCCCCTTTGGGAGAGGGCGTGGCCAACGTTCATGTGCGCCTGCCAGCTATTGGGATTCTTTTCGATCACCATCCGATAACACGTTTCAGCGTCCCGGTACATCCGGCTTTGTCGCCACGTCAAGCCGGTCAATGTCGCCAGCAGCGCCAGGCAAAATCCATAACCCATCGTCCGGTGCCAGCCACGCAATCGGGTCAGCAAGAAGGCGCCACCAGCTGAAACTGGAGTGATAATTCCAATACTCGCCAAGTACTGGAAATGATCGGCGACAAACGAAAAACGGAAGAAACTCACATTAAAAAATCCGAGCATGGGCAACAGCATCACAACGAAGAAAAGCAGCCCAGCCCATAGCCAGCGCCACCGCTGCCGCAGCGCCCATGCCACTGCAAAGAAACAAAGCGCAGCAATCGGAAACAGGTACTGCCACCATATCATGGCGCTGACGTTCCAGCGCGGATAGATCAAGACTAGATTCGACGGCCAGAAAAGCTTGCTCAGGTAGAACCAAAATCCCCGTCCCGCAATGAGGAATCGGTCGATCATGGAAAAGGCGAATTGCTCGCCTTCGGCACCGGCGAAGTTTCGCTCCATCCACGCGGTAACCAGGCCGGCTCCGATTCCCAGAATGCAAAAGGGAATGAGTGGCTTCACATCCCGCGTCCACTTCAATCTCCCGCGCTTCCACCAAAGCACGATAAGTATCGCAGCGGGCAGCGCCGCCACGACAGCCTTGGCCATTAAGCCGAGGGAAAACAGAAAAAGGACGAGAGCGTAAGACCACGAGTTTCGGTTTTGCTCGAACCTCAAATACGCCAGCACCGAGCCAAAAAAGAAGATACCGGACAGCGTGTTCTTGAGTTCCGCCATCCATGCCACCGATTCCACATGCACCGGGTGGAGGGCGAAGATGGCTGTCGCCAGCCATGCCCCAGGCACCTCCAACTGCCGGAGAATCTTCAGCAACAAGAGGGCTGAAGCTCCATGAAGCAGAATGTTAACCAGGTGATAGCCCAGCATCCTCTCTCCCCAGAATTTGTCCTCAATCCACAAGAGAGTGTCTACCAGCGGATGGTACTGCTTCGTTGCGTAGGGCTCGGTCCAGAAGCGGGCCAAACCATCCAGCGAACGGTTCTCCTGGGTAGTGAGGCGCTTTTTATCGTCCAGGAGTGGCTGCCCGTTCCAAGCCGGCTGGTAAGCGAGCAAGGTCACGACAATCAGAATCAGACCCAAAAGATAATTCCGATAAGATGTTGGCGATCCTGATTTCGGTGCCGTCTCCAACTTTGCCGCGATCGGACTCGAAACCGAGCCGGCAACCTTGCCCTGACGAACTGTTTTCTTCCGCCTTTGGATCATTCGCGTTTCCGAGTCAATTGATGCTCTCGAACTTGGGCTGGAAAGGATCTTCGAATGGATCGCTTCGGTGCTCGGGCAACGGTTCGTGTATCTCCAGAAGCCAGCGAGGGCGGCCAAGGGGCCGCGGCTCGGCGGCTAGATCGACATTTGGATCGATAATCAACTGCGGCTTCCGGCCGTTAATACCAACGAACACTCGCGCCTCGACTATAAGCGGCTTTGGCCCCGATTGGGGCATCACCTTCGCAAGATAATGCGCAAACTGAACAAGCATATCCGGTCGCCATCCCATTCTATCCAGATGCCACGGATGGAGGTATTCCACTGGATTTACCGGGACCGCCTGCCCGGAATTCGGATCCGTGACGTAAAAAAACGCACGCACCCGCTGACTTTGGATCAACATGCGCCAACTGAAGCGGTGTTCGCTGTAGAGCCATTCAACTCCGCCCCGATACAGAAAATGACGGAGCGGCACAAGAACCTGGATCGCCACATATATCGCCACCGAAAGCAAAATGGCTAATTGTTTTCGGTGGCTGACTGGCGTGAAATCGGTGACAGGGACAGATTCCGTTTTCCGAAAGATCGTAATAAGGCGTCGCGGCCAACTCGGTGAAAGAAAAAGAGTAGTAGCCGCTATTGCCAGCCACGGGAACATGTCGATGCGAAACAATTGCGCGTTGAGCAGATGAAAAACCGACACCGTGCAGAATGCGGCTAGTCGCGTGCGACGCCAGACAAGAAACGGAACTATGAATAGGTCGAGGAAAAGCCCTGCGTAACTAAAGGCGTAAACGGCCCATGGCTCGCGAAAAAACCGGCCCATAATCGTGAACTCAGTCTGGGCCAGCCATATCCGCATCGGTTCGCCGCGGAGCCAGTCTGGCGAAATCTTGGCAATCCCTGCAAAAATATAGACGACGCTGATTTGTGCGCGCAACAGCCAAAGCGTCCAGGCTGGCGTGGTCTTCGAACGCACCCTTGGCTTGAGCCAGGCGTCGAGGGAAAGCGCGCGATTCGCCGGGACGAAGATCAGCAAGAAACTAAATAAACAGATGAGATACTGGTGATTGACCCATACGGCTTCGTTTAGAAGGAATGTATAAGCATAGCCGAGAAAAAAGAGGACGGTGCTCAGGCGATAGAGAAAACCGGTCGCAATAAACAATGCCAGTAGACCAAGGGCCGCCCAGTGAATGTAGAGTCCGTTCCCCGGCCAGGGATGAACCCATGAGAATCCATAATATTTGAACAAAAATCGTGGCTCAATCCAGTAGAACGCAATCCACCCGTGCGAAAAATATCGCCAGGCGTCCCACGCCATCAGAAGGCCAAACGTGATCCGGAAAAACACCAACGATGCGATGTCGACCGGAGCGAAAGCACGCCTTTGTAATCTCGCTAGGAAACCTTTGATCATTTGCACCTTGATAACGTTTCAGCCGAACTCTCAAATCGAGTCAAGGCTGCATAATTACGATATCGATCTTACAAAATTTACTTGTCGGTGACCAGACGGATTGCAGTTTGCGAAGGCTCGTTCGCGCGCGAAAATACAAGGATGTCATTTGTTGAAATTCTGGATGGCTTGCCGCTGACAAAATCGCCGCTGGTGTGTCGATTTGAAGGGCTGATCGCGCCGAAGTCTGACGACGAACTCGAAGCGATGGCGCAAGCTTCCCGCGCGCTCACCTTACAGAATTTTGGGCGAACAATGCGCCTCTTCGCGCCGCTTTATCTTTCCAACGAATGCATCAACAACTGCAGTTACTGTGGTTTCTCGCGCGACAACCCGATCTTGCGCGTCACACTCAGTGTTCATGAAGTCATGGCTGAGGCTCAACACCTTTTACAATCTGGGTTTCGGCAAATTCTACTCGTGGCGGGCGAGCATCCGAAATTTATCAGCCGCGATTATCTGGCTGAGTGCGTTCGCGCGTTGACCCCCGATTTTCCATCGATTGCTATCGAAGTCGGCCCAATGGAAACCGAGGATTACATTCCCATTGTTGATGCCGGCGCGGAAGGCCTCGTGGTTTATCAAGAAACCTACAACCGCGGCGTGTATGCCGAACTGCACACAGCCGGCCCGAAACGCGACTTTAATTGGCGTCTCGATTGCCCGGAACGCGGTTACGCCGCGGGGTTTCGACGCATAGGCCTCGGCGCCCTTTTCGGTCTCTGGCGCTGGCAGGAGGAAGCGATCGCGCTGGCCGCGCATCTGGAATATTTGTTGAAGCGCTGCTGGCAGGCCCAAATCAGCGTTAGCCTGCCAAGGCTGCGTCCGGCCGCCGGTGGCTTTCGTCCACTCTTTTCCATGGGCGACCGTGAACTGGCGCAATTGGTTTGCGCTTTACGCATCACTTTTCCGCAGGTGGGAATTGTGCTGAGCACGCGTGAGCGCGCCTCGTTGCGCGACGCGCTCGCCTCCCTGGGCGTCACGATGATGAGCGCCGGCAGCCATACCGAACCGGGCGGCTACACGCGGCAAGGCACTGAGCACTTGCATCAGACGGTACGCGGTCGCATCGTCGCCCCCGATTTTCAAGATGGAGAAGACGAACTTGCCGCGGGACAATTTGAGATCAGCGATGCGCGCTCGCCCGAGGAAGTCGCAAATGTGCTCCGCCGCCGCGGACTCGAGCCCGTCTGGAAAGATTGGGACCAAACTCTCTCGGGCATATGACCATTTCGCTCAACGGCGAAAAAGCGGACGTCCGTGGCGCGGAGACAGTCGCGGACTTGGTTGAACAGTATCAATTGCCGTCGCAAACGATTCTGATCGAGCACAATGGTCTCGCCTTGCACCGGCATGAATGGACGCGGCAACCGCTGGCTGAAGGCGATCGCGTTGAATTTGTTCGCGTCGTCGCCGGCGGTTAGTTTTTGCTCTCTTTCACTACGACGCGCATCCCGTCGCTTTGAACAACTGTGACAGGCGTTTCTGGTGCGATGAATTCACCCTGCGTAATAACATCGACAATGTGATCGGCGAAGCGCGCCTTGCCACTTGGGCGCAAGATCGAAAGCGCGACACCTTGCATTCCCGGCGAAAGCGACAAAGCGGTTGCGAATTCTCGCGGCGCGCCGGCGAGCGAGGGTCCGGGCGGGTTCGAAGTCATGAGAGCGAACCGGCGATAGATACTTGTCCGGGGCAAATACTTTGCGAGCAACGCAATGACAATTGCCGCAGCGACGATCGCGATAAAAAGATTCCGCAGCGGCACGGCGAGCATCTGGCCAGTCGGGAAAAATGTTTCGCCGGGATAACGATCGATCATGGCCCAGAGGAGCGAGGCGAGTATAAGAAATACGCCGACCACTCCGAAGACGATGGTCGAGTGGGCAAAGAAAAGGATCTCGATGATGACAAGCGCGAGACCAAGGATGAAAAGCGCAACTACTTCCCAGCCGGCCAGGCCCGCTAGATAATGGCCGAGAAAAAAGAGGGCGAAACATATTCCGGAAATGATTCCGGGCAGAGTTGCCCCCGGAATCTTGAACTCGAGATAAGCGCCGATTATGCCGCCGAGCAGCAACAACGGCGCGAGCGCTGTGATCCACAACGCGAGTTGCTCGAAGCCCGTTGGGTTAATTGTCACGATATCCCCCTTTAGTCCTGCCTTGCGCACAACATCTTCGACCGAATCGGCGATGCCATCGGCGAGTAGAGGTTTACCATTGATTTTCTCGATTGATTCCTGCGCGTTCAGAGTCAGCAGCGTCCCTTTCGGGTGAACGATCCGATCGCCGATCTTCACTTCCTTGTCTTTGTTCATGAACGCTTCGCCGATATCGGGATTATGCTCGTTGCGCTGGGCGGAACCGCGGACAAGGGCCGACCAATAGGAAATGGTTTTCTCGCGTTCCGTGATGGGAAGGTCCTGCCCCGTCGGCAGAACCGGCGCAGCGGCGCCGATCGCGCTCACGGGCGCCATGTAGATGTGTTTGGTGGCGAGCGCGATGAGAGCGCCGGCTGACCCGGCGTTGGAATTCACGTAGGTGTAAGTCGGAATGGTCGCTCGGTTAAGAGCGTTCGTAATTTCCTCCGCGCTGTCGAGTCGGCCGCCGTAGGTGTTCATCTCAAAGATAATTGTGCTTGCGCCGGCACTTTCGGCGGCCTTCTCCGCCCGGCGCACAAACGTCGCGAGCGAAGGTGCAATCTCTCCGCTCATTGGCACTACGACGATGTCGCCTTTGTGGATGACCTCGGCGCGCGCGTGCGCAGTGGCGGGTAGAAGCAGAGCGATCGACGCGAAGATCGACAAGGTTTTTCTCATGGTTGGAAGCGGCGCTGGCTTGCGTAAATTTGGCATCGCTTCTCCATTCAAACGAGCGAAAAATCCACTGCTTTGGGCAAGATCCCGTCAGAGACAATTGAGCAAATCGCCGCGGCGAATGACATCGTCGAGGTGATCGGCGCGTATTTTCCCCTCAAACGCGCGGGTGCGAACTTCAAGGCGCTCTGCCCCTTTCATCAGGAAAAAACGCCGTCATTTCATGTGAGCCCGCAACGGCAAACGTTTCATTGTTTCGGATGCGGCGTGGGCGGGAGCGTTTTTCGCTTCGTCATGGAATATGAGCACGTCGATTTTCCCGCCTCTGTGCGAAAGCTGGCCGCGCGCGTTGGCATTCCCGTAGTCGAGGAGCGCGGCGCAGCCGACGAAGATCGACAACATGAAGCGCGCCGCACTTTACTGAAATTACACGCCGAAGCGGCGGAGTGGTTTCATGAGAACCTCTTGAAAAAGGAATTTGCCCAGCCGGCCCGCGAATATTTGAAACAGCGCGGCGTGGATCGACAGGTGGCGAAGAGTTGGCAGCTCGGCTTTGCGCCCGATGCCTGGGACACATTCTTAAAGTGGGCGCTGGATCGCGGCTACTCGCGCAGCCAGCTGTTGCAAAGCGGGCTGGTGAAGCCGCGCGATGAGAACCGGCCGGAGAGCGAAGTTTACGATCGTTTCCGCGGCCGGGTCATGTTTCCAATTTGCAATGACGTCGGCGAAGTGATCGCGTTCAGCGGCCGGCTTCTCCAGAGCGGCGCGGAAGCCGCCAAGTATTTAAATTCGCCGGAGACCCCGCTCTTCCGAAAGGGCAACGTCCTTTTCGGACTACACAAAACGAAGCGCGGTCTCATTGAAGCGAACTGTGCCATCGTGTGCGAGGGGCAGCTCGATTTGATCGCGCTATTCGAAGCCGGAATCACGAACGTGGTGGCGCCACAGGGGACGGCATTTACGGAAGGTCAGGCCCGCATTTTGAAACGCTTTGTCGACGAGGTGGTTCTTTGCTTTGATGCGGACGCAGCCGGCCAGAAAGCCGCCGAACGTTCGCTCGATGCCCTTCTGCAGAACGATTTGATTGTTCGCATCGTTGACATGCCGCCGGGGCAAGATCCGGATTCGCTAATTCGGCGGGATGGAAAAGACGAATTCGAAAAGCGGGTGGCGACTGCCCGCGATTTTTTCGATCATTGGATCGAGCGCGAGGTTGCGATTGTCGACCTGAGTTCGCTCGGAGCAAAGATGCAGCTGGCTCGCCGGCTGGCCGAGACCGTCTCGCATGTTCACGACCCGCTCATGCGCGGCGAAGTCGTGAGCAAAGTAAGCGCGCGACTGGGTGTTCCGGCTGCGGATTTCGAAAAACTTTTGTCAGAGCGCCCTCGCG
>DASYVQ010000055.1:0-59314 GCA_035936875.1 Chthoniobacterales bacterium | reverse complement strand
AGACGACCGAAACAAAAACGCGGCCTGGTATTGCGGGAAGAATCGGAGGTCGTCTTTCAGAACTATGAGATCGTTTTCCGCAATCTTCGCATCGGTTGAGTAGGCGTCTTTCACGTCGATCGAACCCGTCTTGAGCGCTGCGTAACCAATGGCGTGATCGATTCCGACTACGTTTTGCGGATTCAGTTGGTAACTTGCTGCCAACGGCTGCCAACCATCATGTCGATCCAAAAATTCGTGGGTCAGCCCAATCTTGAGCTCAGGATGTTTTCGCAGGTCGCTGATGCTGTGAACGCCAAGTCGTTCCGCTTCGCTTCGCCGCATGACCAGCGCATACGTATTGTTGAAACCGAGTGGTTCGGTTATGCCGACGCCGAGTTTGCCCAGCTCATTCGCGATTTGTTCGATCGTTGGTTGATCGCTGCGTTTCAGGATTTCCTGCGTGATCGTGCCGGTGTATTCCGGATACACATCGATTTGTCCGCCGCGCAGTGCCTGCCAAAGAATGATTGTGCCGCCCATGCCTTGTCGATGTTGAGCGGGAATGCCGGCTTCGTTCAGAGTTCGCGTCGCGATTTCGCCGAGAACGTACGATTCGGTAAATTTTTTTGAGCCGATCATCGTTGGCTCGGTCCCAAAAGACGAAGTCGCCAAAAGAATTAGAAACGTGCAGAGCGATTTCATGCCAGGACGAGTGCACGCTGCGCGTTGATGAATTCGGAAACGAAATTGTTCGCCGGCTTTTCCCGAAGATCGACAATCGACCCTTGCTGCACCACCCGGCCTTCATTCATGAGCACGATCTTGTCGCCGAGGTAAGCGGCTTCTGCCAGATCGTGCGTGACCAGGAGAGCGGTTTGTTTGAGGCGTCCGAAGATGTCTTTCAAATCTTTTTGCAGCGACGCGCGCACAAGCGGGTCGAGCGCGCCGAGCGGCTCGTCGAGCAGCAGCAGTTCCGGCGAAAGAATGAGCGCCCTCATCAAGCTGACGCGCTGACGTTGCCCGCCGGAAAGCTCGACTGGATATCGAACGAGCAAATTTTCCGGGAATCTGGTCAACTCGCACAGGTCCGCGACTCGCGGCTTCATTTCAGTTTCAGGTTTTCCGAGATGCCGCGGCAGGAGCAAAATGTTTGCGCGCGCAGTGAGATGGGGGAAGAGACCGCCTTCCTGAATGACGTAACCGATCCGGCGTCGCAACATGTCGATGTTGTCCGGTGCGATCTTTGCGTCGTCGAAACTGATGCTGCCGGAATCGGGCTCGATCAACCGGATGACGAGACGAAGG
Organism: Chthoniobacterales bacterium; assembly: GCA_035936875.1. Classification (GTDB taxonomy): domain Bacteria; phylum Verrucomicrobiota; class Verrucomicrobiia; order Chthoniobacterales; family UBA10450; genus DASYVQ01. The sequence continues at coordinate 58,027 of DASYVQ010000055.1, read as the reverse complement.
AGAGTCGATTTGCCGCAACCGCTCGGTCCGATTAGAACGGTCGTCTTGCCCCGCTCAATGGAGAGATTTGTTGGCTGCAGCGCCGGCGCGTCGCCGTAACGTTTGCTGATATCGACAAGTTGAACCAGCGCATCCACCGGCGGCTATTGTGCCACGGTGAAATAGAAAACGCCAAACAAGCGCGCGTCGTCGGTCCACATCTGGACAAAATCGAACGCGGCATTTCGCGCAAGCTCGATAAAACCTTCCGGCGTGTGTTTATACGAATATTCAGTGGTGATCTTCTCGCCCGCTCGAAAATCGAATTGCCGATCCTGGATGCGGACGGTCTGGTCGACTTCGCTAACCACGTAGATCTCGATCCTGCCCTGAGTCGGATTGTAAATGGCCTGATGTCGCCATTGGGTTAGATCAAAGTTGGCGCTCAGTTCGCGGTTGGCGCGGGTGAGCAAGTTCAAATTAAACTGCGCGGTCACGCCGGCGCTGTCGTTGTAAGCGCGTTCGAGAACATGTCTATCTTTCTGTAAGTCGACACCGATCAAAAGTCCGCCGTCGGTTCCGCAGTAATTAGCAATGCGCCGCAGAAATTGCATCGCCGACTCCGGCTCGAAGTTGCCAATCGTCGATCCGGGAAAGTAGACGACCTTGCGAGCCGGCTTCTGCGATGGTGAAGGCAAAGTAAACGGTTCCAGATAATCGGCGCAGACAGGGAGTATTTCGAGGCCCGGGAAAATTTTCCGAAATAGCGCAGTCGATCTTTCCAGCTGCTCCTTTGAAATGTCGACCGGCATGTAAACGGCTGGCGCTTCCAACTCCTCCAGAAGAATGCGCGTTTTTGTTCCGGCGCCGGTGCCAAGGCCAATCAGCTCGCAACGCGTGCCAATGCATTGCGCCATTTCACGAGCGTGAAGCCGTAGAATCGCCGTCTCAGTTCGAGTGATGTAATATTCGGGCAGCTCGCAGATTTTTTGAAACAGCGCCGCGCCGGTTGCGTCGTAAAAATATTTGCACGGCAGCGTGCGCGGCTCGCTAGAAAGTCCGGCAATGACTTCCGAAAGGAAGTCAGAACTGGCCGGCTCGCGGTCGAGCACGGCGACGGCGCCGGATTGGCGGATCATTGTGGATCGCGTGCGAGTCGAATCCCGGTGAACTGCCAGCGCTTGTCGGGTTGAAAGAAATTGCGGTAAGTCTTGCGAATGTGCGTGCGGGAGGTCGCGCAGGAACCGCCGCGCAAAACGTATTGGTTGCACATGAACTTACCGTTGTATTCGCCGAGCGCTCCCCGTCCAGCGTGGTAGCCTGGGTAAGGCGAGTAGGCGCTGCGCGTCCATTCCCACACATCGCCGAACATTTGCGCAAGATGTCGATCTTGTGACGCGGCGTCTAAAGCTTGGGGATGGAATCGTTGGCTCTCAACAAAGTTTCCGTCGATCGGAACATCGGCAGCGGCACGTTCCCACTCAAATTCGGTCGGCAGGCGCGCGCCCTTCCAGTTCGCATACGCGTCGGCTTCGAAGTAACTGATATGCGTGACCGGCTCGTTTTCATCGACGGGACGAAAACCTGAAAGAGTAAAATTCCACCAGGCGTCATCCCGCTTCGTCCAATAAAGCGGCGTTTGCCAGCGTTGCTCGTTTACCGTTGTCCAGCCTAACGAGAGCCAAAACTCCGGCCGCGCGTAACCGCCGTCACCTATGAATTCGAGATATTCGCCGTTCGTTACCGGCCGCGATGCGAGAGAAAACGGCAACACCAAAGCGCGGTGACGCGGGCATTCGTTGTCGTAGGAAAATCCGGAGCCGTGGTGACCGATCTCCACAATGGCTTCGTTGAACTCAGCGAAGTGTGCTGTCGCGATATCTCGAGATTCGATGTCGATCTTGCGGTCGCGAAAGACGGGGTAGAGAGGATTCTGCGCGAAGACGTGTTTGATGTCGGTTACGAGCAATTCCTGATGCTGTTGTTCGTGATGAATGCCAAGTATCAGAATCGGCTCAATTTCGCGGAAAAGTCTTTCGTCCGCGCCGGAAATCAGATTGTCGATGTACGAATCGATCGACGAACGATATTTTCTCGTTTCATCAACCGTCGGGCGCGAAATCAACCCGCGAAGATCTCGCCGGTGCATGTCGCCGGCCGAATTGTAATAGGAATTAAATAGATATCCGTACTGGGGAACCTCGGGTTGATAACCGGGCATCCATTTTTTTAAGATGAACGTCTCAAAAAACCAGGTGGTGTGCGCGAGGTGCCATTTGGTGGGACTGACTTCCGGCATCGATTGAACGACGCAGTCTTCCGGCGCGAGATCGGCGGAAAGCAGGTCGGTGGAATTGCGGACTTCGTGAAAGCGGGCGAGCAGGCTTTGCGCGGGCGATAAACCTGAGCGGGAGCGCGGAGGCGCGGACGCAGCCCTGTCAACTGTCGCGGCCGCGGACGGACTCAACTACTCACCCTCCTGCTCGAGTGCTTCTTTGCGCGCTTCGAGCATTTGATCGTGCGTGGCCTCCTCGACGCCATCTGTGACCAGCTGCTCCCCGACCGTTTCTTCCTCCTCATCCAATCCGGAACGAGGGGCGCGATGTCCTCGTGAAGGCGCAGCGACGTACCAATCATCAGTCAGCTCCGCAGTTTGCTTGGTTTCCTCTGGCGGAGGCGGAATTTCGAGACGCCCCATTAATTCCTCGCGCGCCTGGTTCCAGTCGGCATCGGTAAATTTGTCCGCGTTTCGCTCGTCGATCATCGCGATCTCGCGGGCACGCTTTTCCACTTCCTCGGGGGACGGCACGCCCATTCCGTTCCCATGCAGAGTTATTTTGCCGCCGCCTGGTTGTGATTGTTCGCTCATACGATTAATACGAAAACCGAAACTGTTGTGTGTACAAAAAGATACAGCGCAGTGTCAGTGCCGGAAAGTCCCATTTTAGTCGAAGGGCTTTCATGGAAAGAGTAGTTCAACCCATGCAGAAACGCGGCGCCACACTCATTGCCTTAGAAAACGGCGCATCTCTCGCCTTTGCTGAGTATGGCGATCGCGGAGGAGTTCCGGTCTTCTTTTTTCATGGTTGGCCAAGCTCGCGGACAATGGCCGAACTAACCGATGCGGCGGCGCGCGAACTCGGCGTCCGGATTATTTCGCCGGATCGCCCTGGAATCCGCGAGTCAACTTTTCAGCCGAATCGCAAGTTGATCGATTGGCCGCGCGATTTGGAACAACTGGCGAATTATCTCGGAATTGAGCGGTTCCATATCTTTGCGATTTCGGGGGGCGCACCTTATGCCTACGCTGTTGCCGCCGCGATGCCGGAGCGAGTGCGCGCAGTCGCGATCGCAAGCGGCGCGCCGCCGATTGCAGAATTGGAAGATCGACAAGGTCTGCTCGGACTGTATCGATTGATGCTTCATTGCCATCAAAAATATCCCCGATTCTCTCGATATTGTTTTCGCCTGGCCCGGCCGTTTCTATCTCTGCGGCCGCCGCGGCGCATGCGACCCTTGGTTTTGAAAGCCTTGCGCTTGCAGCCATGCGATGCGGAAAGTCTGCGCGATTCCGCCGCGTTTGAAGCGTGTTTCGAAAGTCAGAGGCAAGCCTGGCGTGCCTCGGCAGATGGGGTCCTGGCGGATGCCGAGATTTATGCAAGACCGTGGGGCTTTCGATTGGAAGATGTCGATGTTCCGGTTCGACTCTGGCATGGAAAACAGGACCGGGCTTTTTCGGTTCGCATCGCAGAAGAATTGGCCGGGCGGTTGCCGAATTGCCATGCGCGTTTTGTCGAAAACGCGGGCCACTACTCCTTGCCGATCCGATACACGCGGGAAATTCTCGCCGACTTGATTCTAGTGCAATCGGACGTGTCGGCCGCATCGTAAAGGGAATTGCAGCCGGCACGGCTGCCTCTACAGTTCGCCGTGGAAGATTTCACCGGAGGCACGACACACAATCAACCGACGCGCCGGCAATGGAGCGTCGATCCGCCTTTTGACGCGCGCGTTCAAGAACTAGTTCGTGATTGGGGCGCGGAGAAATCGCCCGAGCTCATAGAAGAAATGATCGTGACCGCGCTGAAAATCGCGCGCGACAAAATGGGCGTGGCCGATCTCAAGTTGATTAATCGGTCGCTCAAAGAACTGCGCTACGCGGCGAAAGTTTTCGCGCCCTATTCGCATTTCCGAAAAGTCGTCGTCTTCGGGTCTGCGCGAATTCCGCCCGACGCGTCGGAGTCTCAAGTGGCCGAAGATTTTGCCCGCGAAATGGTGGCGCACAATTACATGGTCATCACCGGCGGTGGCGACGGGATCATGGGCGCGGCGCAACGCGGCGCCGGCGCCGAGCACAGTTTTGGGCTGAACATTCGATTGCCCTTTGAGCAGCGCGCCAATGTCATCATCGAAGGCGATCCGAAGCTGATCAATTTCAATTACTTCTTCACCCGAAAATTGAACTTCGTGAAAGAGACGCACGCCTTTGCGCTTTTCCCCGGCGGCTTTGGAACGATGGATGAATGTTTCGAGGTTCTTACGCTCATGCAGACAGGGAAGTCGCGAATCATTCCGGTGGTTTTACTCGATAGGCCGGACGGAATTTATTGGGAAACGTGGATGAAATTTCTAACCGAGCACTTGTTCAAGATCGGTTTTGTTTCGCCGGAAGATTTCTATTTCTTCAAGATCGCCCACAGCACGAAAGAGGCCGTGGACGAGATCTTGCAGTTTTACAAGCTCTACCACTCGGCCCGCTGGGTGGGGGAGCAGCTGGTCATTCGCATTTGCCAGCGCTTGTCGAACGGCGCAGTTGTCGATCTTAACAAAGATTTCGCTGACATCGTGCGGGAAGGGGAGATTGTGCAGGGCAGCGCGCTGCGTCAGGAGAAAAACGAACCTGAGATTTGGGATTTGCCGCGAGTGATCCTCACACCCTATCGCCGCAGCTTCGGCCGTTTCCGCCAGTTGATCGACGCGATTAACGCGTCGTCAATCGGATGAAACGAACTCTGCGGTGCTGACCGGCGCGAGTGAAGCCGGCGCACCGTCGTCGGGAACGAAAGCCCGACGCGACCTCTTCGGTTTGGCCAAGGCGAGATCAACATCGAGTTTCGCTTCCATCATTCGGTTGAAGCAGAAATGCTCGCGGGCGTATTGCAATCCATTGGCGGCACAGCGCGCCGCGAGTTTTTCATCAGAGAGAAACAAAAGAATGGAAGTGGCGAGGGCGTTGCTGTCGTTCGGCTGAACAACCAATCCATTTTCACCGTGAGTAATAATTTCCGGCACATCGCCGACTCTGGTTGCAACAACAGGGCGGCCGCTGGCGAACGCTTCCCGTAGCACGATGGGGGATGCTTCGGTGTGCAAAGATGCGATCACGACCATGTTCGCCGCCGCCAGAATGTCGGGCGTGTCCCAGCGGTATCCGGTCATGAGAATGTTATTTTTCAGACCAGCGCGATCGATTGCGCGGCGGACCCATTTTTCTCCGCTGCCGCCACCGGTGGCTTCTCCCACGAAAACAAAACGCACATCGGGTCGTTGCAGTAGAACCATCCGCGCGGCTTCGACCAAATTGAACTGGCCCTTGTCCGGCCGGATCATGCCGATGTTGGCGATAAGCGGCGCATCCATGGGCAAGCCCACTTCGCGACGGAATTTCATCGGGTCGCGCGTGGGCGAAAATTTCGTCAGGTCGACGGCGGATCCGATAACCTCAATCTTTTCGGGCGCGATGCCGTGCTGCTCGATGAACTCTTTTTTGATGACCTGCGCATCGGCCACGATTTTTGCGCAGCCATATTTGTAAATGAAAGCGCGGTTCTTTTTCCCGAGCGGATCAGTGATGCAACGCGCGCGCGTGACCGGCATGCCAAGAAGGAAAAGCGGCAAACAAAGCCAGTGGTCCTTCGAGCTGTAGGTCTTGATCAAGTCGACCTGATGTCGGCGGCAGAAGAGCCAGATGCGAAATGAAACGAGCGGATTGATGCGATCGCGCAATGACATTGCCATGACCGGCGTTCCCAATTCCTTCGCCTTGTGAAAAACTTCGCTTTTGGAATCGCAGATGAGCCAGGCGTTGTGGCCGTGAGTGTTTAGCCAATTGATTTCGAGACAGGTGCGATACTCCTGTCCGCCCCAACTGCCACTGCTCTCGAGATGAAGTAAATTCACGCGCGATTGTCGATCTTTTGGCCAGTCTGACTGACTTTCCCGAGTTTTTCGAGAACATAATCGTGGATTGTGTTGACCGTGCGCAGGGCCTTGCCAGCCACCTCGGAGTTGGGCACGCCCACGCCGAACGTCTTTTCCATGCTCACCACCAGCTCGAGGGCGTCGATTGAATCCAGCCCGAGTCCATTCGGGCCAAACAGTGGCAGATCGTCCCCGATCTGCTCCGGAGTGGTTTGCAGCATCAAATTTTTGACCAGCATCTCTTTAATGCGCGTTCGTAGGTCGGGGTCGGGCATGAACGCGGCGAAGTTGTCGTAACGAGCGGCGCACGTCAATCACATTATTCGATCGTGCTGCATGCCAGATCGACAGACGGGCCGGGAGGCGAGTCAATCAAATCAGACCTGGTCGGCTTCGTCGCCCGGTGTAACGGTCTGGTTTGGGTCGGGACGCACTGCGCCGCTCGGCGGCGGATTCTCCGCTCGCGCAACCGTTGATTGCGCCGGTTGCACGTTTACTTTGGATTCGGCCGTATCGGTCTTTGACGACTTGTGCAACTCGTCGCCGAATTCGTCCTTGGCCTTTTGGAACTCCTTGATCGCCTTGCCCATGCCGCGCGCCAGCTCCGGCAATTTCTTGGCGCCGAAGAGCAGCAAAATAATCAGCAGGATAAATATTCCCTGCGGCCCCTCGAAAATATTAAGCAGATTCGCGAGCACGATCATACGTTAGGTCGAACATCAGACCGTTTGTCCAAGTTGCAAGGCAATTTAGACCGCGCCAAGCCTGCAAGTTGGTCTCAAAACCCCTCGGACGCGAGACGTTGCTGGATCACAGTTAGCTTTCCGTATTCGGTAACTCGAGGCCGTGCGCCACCTTTTTGTTCGCAGGTGCTTTCGATTTCAGCGCGATAAGGTGAGTCGGTCTCGATCACAAAAACCGATCGCTCCTCGCTGCTTGGTTCCAGTTTTGGAATTCCCCGCGGATAAACCGGGCGGTCGACACCGAAGATAGATTCTGACGCTACGAGCGTCTCGCCGCTCTCAAAAATAAACGGATAAGTAAAGGAAATTGACGTCCAGATCGTCCCGATATGATTGCGACGAAGATCTTCTTTCACCGCATCGATGTCCGCCCCGGGAATGCGCGTCATGCAATGATCCTGCCGTCCGTGGCAGAGTGTCAGAGTTTCAATTTGATTATGCGCACCGGTTTGAAACATCGCCTCTAGTCCGCAGGTAATAATCGCCAGGAGGATGACCGCGCCGGCGACACGGGCGAATCGATTTGCGCAGCCAAAACAGCGCTGGATTAAACGCGCGATCAAGACCGCAAGAAAAAACCAACCGGCGAGGAAATAGCCGGGCACGCGCAACGGTGCGATCACGTAGGGGACGAAACTCGCGGCAGTCAGGACAAGCATCAGCAGATCTTTGTTCGTCTCACTTGCGGTGAAGCCGGAATTCAACGCATTGCGAATCTGTTTCCACCGCAGCGCGCTTACCGCCGCCAGGACGACCGCGATGATAGAGACGCCGTACATGACGTATCCGACCCACGATGTTTCGGGGTAATACCAAAGGACAGTGTCCGCGCTGAAAAACTTTGGCATTTCACTCAGAAATATTTCTCGCCAGGTGGATAAACCGAAACGTGCGGCCAGCCCCGCCGACTCAGGTTTTTCGAAAAAGAGAAAGTGCCAGTTCGCGAATGAGTGAGTGAAGTTCCACCAGATCACGGGCCCGTAGCCGACTACAAAGCCGGCGACGCACGTGGCAAAGTTTTTGATCGACAGCTTCCGGCGCAGAAGGAACAGCGCCCAAAGCGTTGCTAGGAGCGGGAGGATGAGCTCCAAACACCAGACGCTCACTCCCGACACGACGCCGAAAAGGAACGCGCTTAGACGTGGGAGCGTCTTCCGCGAATCCAGGATGAGAAACAGAAGTAGGAGGAGCGGAATGTCGAGGAGGTAAAACGCGTAACCTCTTGGCTGGAAATGCCATTTTAGAAGCGATGGCGATAGACTGAAGATCAAGCCCGCGAGGGTGGCCAAGCGGTAGCCATGCAAGCGTCCCGCCATCATATAGAACAGCACGAGAGAAACGAGCGACAGAACAACGGTGGAACTTTTTAACGCCAGGACGCCGACGCCGAAAATGGCAAATGGAACAACAGCCACGTACGCTTCCCACGCCTCCGAGCCGTTGTACGGAACTCCGTACGGATAAAAGGGTAGGTAGCGTCCTTCGAAAATGTGCTTGGCCATCAGACCCAGGACCGCCTCGTCGCTGGTCAGATGCGTTTGCGACAGGAACAAGATCGCAAAACGCACCGCGCCGATTGCGATCAGCAGCACGAGGAACCACGAGTGTTTGCGCATTCGCCTTTAAACTTAAACTGCCTTGCGTGAAAAGTGCAGTTTCAAAACAAGAATGGGAACGCGGTGGTCATCCTGAACGAAGTGAAGGATCTCACGGAAGCTGGCTGATCACGCTTGGTAACCTGTGTAATCCGCGAATTGACTGTGAGGTCCTTCGCTCCGCTCGGGATGACAGAGCTAGATCGGCTCCAAGACGAACAGTTGATTACATCCGACGAGAAATATCCGGCAGTGCCGAATACGGAATCCGCTCGCCTGCGCCAGCTGGGTCATTCGGCGTCGGTTTATCAGTTCCCGATGTTCCCTTGCACCCTCGCGACTGAACAAGCCGATGCGCGCGCCGAATTCGTGCAGCCAACGGATCGAAGGGTGAGGGGTCGTCAGGACTACCTGACCACCAGATTTTAAAAGCCTTCGTAACCAGGCCAGCCATTTTTGCGGATCCTCGACATGCTCGATCACGGCGAGGCCGATGATTCGCTCAAACTGCTTTTCGTTCTGTGATTGAGTAAATTCAGCGAGCGTCAAAAAACGATGCGCGGGAAATAGATTTCTCGCGATCGCGATCGACTCTTCGTCCTGATCCACGCCGAGATATCGCGTTGGCTCAACGTAGCGAGCTAACGCGCCTATCCCGCATCCAATATCGAGGAGACTTCGTTGACCGAGGAAAGGCCTGACCGCGGCAATTCGGCGAGACCTAAGAAATGGGGACAACAGCCCTGTTAATTGATCAGCCATTCATTCGTCAGCGACTGATTGTGCCTGATTCGGCGTCCTCAAAATGCTCTTTTCGTTCGATTATCGCGCCTTTCGGGCCGATGACGACGTATGAAATTCCACTGCGCGGCCCGGTGCGCGCAATGTCACGAGTGCGGTAGCGAGCTAAGAGTTGTCCATTTGCGCGCAACACGTCGATCGTTTCTGGTACGTGCCCAAATCCCGGAGGAGCAACTTGGCCGGGTTGCAGCGTCATACGCCGTGGCGGATCCCAACTGTGTTCCACGATTGTTATGGGATGTGAGAGTTTATTTACGTAGCCGAAATCGAGTGTGTCACAGCTTGAGAATGAAAACGGCAAAAGCAATGCGGCGATCGCGCCGAACAAATTCGTCTGAAGAAAGTTGCTTCGGTTCATTTGTTAAGGGCTAACTTACGCAGCCACACAGTAAAGTGGTCCAAAATGCTTCGCCCAGTACCGAGCAGAACTTGTTCGCCAAGCTCGAACCAACACCTCCGTCGCGTCATGCCGATAAATCCCCGTTAGGTCGTGGCTGTCGCGATAGCCCTTCGGCATCCGACGCGCCAAATCGAGTGCGAATATCAAACGATGCATCACTTGCTGGACCATCCGTTCCTGAAATTCTTCCTCTTCAATCCCTTCGACCGCCGTGACTAACGGCCCGAAACAACCCTCTAGTCGTGGCGGGTCTTCGCAGAGTGCTTCAGCTGTGATGTACGCGAGCTGTAGCTCATTCCATGTTAATCCTAGAAGCCATGTCTCTACAGTTTCTGGGGGCTCGATCCGCCAAGGCGTTGCGCGATCCAGTTCATCAGCGATGGGCTGAAGGCGCCGACGAAGAAGTGTCCAAGGGCTCAGTTTGCGCACAGTCGCGTAAGGGGGTTGTTAACGACTGTTCAATGCGATGGCTGTGTCAACAATCGCCACCTTATCTTCATATGTGAATAGCGGCTGTTCTTCGTTGAAGTATGGCTGGACTATTTGCAACTAGACATCGTAGTACATCGAGAACTCATAGGGGTGAGGTCTCAAGCGCAGCGCGTCGTATTCTTTTTGTTTCATGTCGATCCAGTTGGCGATGAAGTCGGCGTTGAAGACGTCGCCGCGCAACAGAAAGGAATGATCGGCCTGGAGCGCTTCGATCGCGCCGCGGAGTGAATCGGGCACGCTGGCGATTTGCGCGAGTTCTTCCGGCGGCAGGTCGTACAAATTTTTGTCGAGCGGATCGCCGGGATCGATCCGGTTTTGGATTCCATCGAGGCCAGCGAGCAATAGCGCGGAGAACGCAAGATACGGATTCGCCGCCGGATCCGGTGTGCGAAACTCGATGCGTTTCGCTTTCGGACTCGGCGAATAGGTTGGAATGCGAATGGCGGCGGAACGATTGCGCGCCGAGTAAGCGAGATTGACCGGCGCTTCAAATCCGGGCACCAGCCGCTTGTAGCTGTTTGTCGTCGGATTGGTGATACAGGTAAGCGCGGGCGCGTGTTTCAAAATTCCGCCGATGAAAAAGAGGGCCATGTCGCTCAAACCGGCGTACCCGTTGCCGGCGAAAAGCGGTTTCCCGTCTTTCCAAAGCGAGATGTGCGTGTGCATGCCCGAGCCGTTATCGGCGAAGAGCGGTTTGGGCATGAACGTCACGGTCTTGTTGTGCCGCTTGGCGACGTTGCGAATGATGTATTTGTAATATTGCATCGAGTCGCCCATGTGTTTGAGCGGCGCGAAACGCACATCGATCTCGGCCTGGCCGGCGGTGGCAACTTCATGATGCTGTTTGTCGATCGGGACGCCCGCTTTCTCGAGCTCGAGCGACATCTCGTTACGGATATCTTGCAACGAATCCATCGGCGGGACCGGGAAATAACCTTCCTTCGGTCGAATCTTGTAACCGAGATTTGGGAACTCTTCGCGCGCGCTGTTCCAATGTCCTTCGATGCTATCGACCAGATGAAAGGATGAATTGCTGGAGTAATTAAATCGGACATCGTCGAAAATGAAAAACTCCGCTTCCGGTCCGAAGAACGCCGTGTCGGCGATACCGGTCGATTTCAAATAAGCTTCCGCTTTCTCCGCGACGCCGCGCGGGTCGCGATCGTACGGCTCGCGCGTGATCGGGTCGACGATCGTGCAAATGAGACTGAGCGTCCGCTCGGCATTGAAGATGTCGATCCACGCCGTGGTGGGATCGGGGATAACGAGCATGTCCGATGCGTTGATGACTTTCCAACCGCGGATGCTCGAGCCGTCAAAGCCGAGGCCGTCGGTAAAAACGTCTTCGTTGTATTCGGTGAGCGTAGTCGTGAAATGCTGCCAGGTGCCGGGCAAATCGGTGAACTTGAAGTCGATCAATTTCACGTCGTTGTCCTTGATCATTTTGCTAACGTCGGATGGAGTTTTTTCTTTAGGCATATTAAGAGGTTGAGGAGTTGAGGTGTTGAGACGTTGAAAAGAAATTCGATTGCTAAATCATTAGCCTGATAAATTTGTCGCGCGACTGATTTTGTCGGCGACGGTTCGTTTGTGGGTGAAGGCGAAGAGTCGCGGCGTTCCTCACACCGCTTTTTCGCCGATCTCTTCCGTGCGAATGCGGATCGCGTGTTCCACCGGAAGCACAAAAACTTTTCCGTCGCCAATTTTGCCGGTCTTGGCCGCAGCCACCACTGCGGTGACGGCCTTTTCCACCATGTCGTCCGCGAGCACGACTTCCACTTTCACCTTGGGCAAAAAATCGACGGTGTATTCGCTGCCTCGATAGATTTCGGTATGTCCCTTTTGCCGGCCGAAGCCTTTCACTTCCGTCACGGTCATCCCTTCAATGCCCAGCTCGGCCAGCGCTTCCTTGACCTCCTCGAGCTTGAACGGCTTGATGATCGCTTCCAGCTTTTTCATGTCGATCTAACGTGGCGGGCGCGCATCGCTTTGCAATTCAAAACTGCTGACCCGCGCACGCGCTTCCTTAACAATCAAACGCGCGCGATGCAATCACGAATTTCTTCTCGCGCGTTGTCATCCTGATCCCGCAGTCGCGGGAGAAGGATCTCACAATCGCAGTGACGATTTACGTGAGGCGAAGTGTGCTCAACGTGTTTTTGCGAGATCCCTCAGTCCGAGCCGGACTGGCATTTCCGTTCGGGATGTGACAATGCTTGGTAAATTTGCGAATTTTTTTTGACGCTTATACTGCAACGATGCCCCGCGACTCCTTCGTTCACCTCCACCTCCACACCGAGTATTCGCTGCTCGATGGCGCCGTGCGAACGAAAGAGCTGATGAAAAAGGCAGCGGAATTCCAGATGCCGGCGATCGCTATAACCGATCACGGAAATCTTTTCGGGGCGATCGAGTTTTATCAGGAAGCGACCAAGGCAGGGATCAAGCCGATCATCGGCTGCGAGGCCTACGTGGCGCCGCGTTCCCATAAAGATCGTGCGGCGGGTTCACGGCGCGAGGCGGCATATCATTTCACGCTGCTGGCACAGAACGAGACCGGTTATCGCAATCTCGTGAAATTGATCACGACGGCGCATCTCGACGGCTTTCATTACGCGCCGCGGATCGACAAGGAGCTTCTCGCCCAGCATTCCGAGGGTCTGATGGGCTTGAGCGGATGTCTGGCCGGCGAAATTAATTCTGCCATTCAGGCGGATAACATCGACAAGGCGAAACAGGCCGCGGCCGAGTATCGCGACATTTTCGGCGCGGAGAATTTCTTCCTGGAATTGCACGACCACGGCATGGAAGAGCAGCACAAATGCAACCGGGTCCTGCCGCAGCTCGCGAAGGAGTTCGGTCTCGGCCTGGTCGCAGCGAACGACGTTCATTTTTTGCGCCGGAGCGATCACGACGCGCACGACGTGATGCTGTGCATCGGCACCGGCAAAATGGTGCAGGACGAGAACCGGATGCACTACAAACCCGAGTTGTATTTCAAATCGCCGGAAGAAATGCGCGAGCTGTTCAAGGATTTCCCCGAGGCGGTCGCGAACACCCTTGCGATCGGTGAGCGTTGCAATCTCGCGATCGAGTTCGGGAAATCGAAATACCCGGAGTATTCGGTGCCGGAAGGACAAACGCGGGAAGATTATTTGCGCGGCCTTTGTTACAAAGGTTTGGAAGAACGCTACGGCGACCGCGCCAAGATCGACAGTCAACTTCGTCAGCGTCTCGATTACGAGCTCGAGGTGCTCGAGAAAACGGGTTTCGTCAGTTACATCCTGATCGTTTGGGATTTCATCCACTTTGCCAAGCAACGCGGAATTCCGGTCGGGCCGGGACGCGGCTCGGCCGCCGGTTCCATGGTCGCGTACGTCCTTGGCATCACTGACATCGATCCGCTTCAGTACGGATTGATTTTCGAGCGCTTTTTAAATCCGGACCGCGTGTCGCCGCCCGACATCGATGTCGATTTTTGCGAGGCCCGCCGCGGCGAAGTGCTGGAGTATGTGCGCCAAAAGTACGGCGAACGCCGCGTCGCCCAGATTATCACCTTTGGAAAACTGAAAGCCAAAAGCGTGGTGCGCGATGTCGGCCGCGTGATGGGTTTGCCTTACGCGGCGGCTGATCGCATCGCGAGAATGATTCCGAACGAGCTCAACATCACGCTCGATTCAGCGGCGGAAAAAAATCCGGAACTAAAAAGAGCGATTGCGACAGAGCAGCCGACCCGGCAGTTGTACGAATACGCGAAAACGCTGGAAGGCTTGTCGCGCAACGCGGGCGTGCACGCCGCCGGTGTCGTCATCGCCGATCGCGACCTGTCTGATTACATCCCGCTTTGCCGCGACGTAAAAGGCAATGACGTCATCAGCCAGTATGCGATGGGACCGTTGAACGATCTCGGTCTGCTGAAAATAGATTTCCTCGGGCTGAAAACGCTCACCGTGATTGAGGACACGCTCGCCCTCATTCACAAACGCGAGCCGGAATTTTCGTTAAAGAACATTCCGCTCGATGACGCCGAGGTGTTCAACCTCTACAACCGCGGCGAAACCACCGGCCTCTTCCAAATGGAATCCGGCGGCATGACGAGTTTATCGAAGCAATTCGACGTTAAGAAACTGGACGACATCATCGCGCTGATCGCGCTCTATCGGCCTGGACCGATGGAACTCATTCCCGAATTCGTAAAGGCGAAAAAGGGAATCGCGCCGATCAAATATTTGCACCCGCTGCTCGAAGAAATCTGCGCCGATACTTACGGCGTCATGATTTACCAGGAGCAGGTGATGGCGGCGGCCAGCAAACTTGCCGGTTATTCGCTTGCGCAAGCCGATCTTCTTCGCCGCGCTATGGGCAAAAAGGACAAGAAAACGATGGCGAAGGAGCGCAAGAATTTCATCGAAGGCTGCGAGCGCACCAACAAAATCCCGGAGAAAAAGGCGAACGCGATCTTCGATTTGCTCGAGAAATTTGCCGGCTACGGATTTAACAAAAGCCACAGCGCCGCGTACGGCTTGATCAGTTACCATACGGCGTATTTAAAGGCGCATTACGCGGTTGAGTTCATGGCCGGGCTGCTCAGCAATGAAATCGCGAATACCGAAAAAATTTCCGTCTTCGTCGGCGAATGCAAACGCATGGGCATTTCGATTTTGCCGCCGGACGTGAATCGAAGCGCGTTGAAATTCACACCTGAAGTTCTGGAGACGGTCTGCCCTCAGACCGCGGGAACCCAGACGGCCTGGGGGCAGGCCGGCTCCAAATCCGCTCCCACATTGAATGCGATCCGATATGGCTTGGCTGCGATCAAACATGTGGGCGAAAGCGCGATGGAGATGTCGATCCAGGAACGCGAGCGGGGAGGGGAATTCACTTCGCTGGAGGATTTTTGCGGGCGAATCGGGACACGCGTGGCCAATCGAAAGATGCTCGAAAGTTTAATCAAGGCTGGCGCGTTCGATTTTCTTGGCCGAGATCGCGCTGAGCTTTTTGATTGCATCGATGAAGCGCTCGCCTCATCCGCGGCCGCGCACCGCGACCGCACCGCGGGTCAGGTTTCACTTTTCGATGACGCCACCCACGCGGCAACTTCGACCAGAAAAAGATCGGTCACGCCGTGGAGCGAACACGAAAAGCTCAGCTACGAAAAAGAATTGCTCGGTTTTTACGTCAGCGGGCATCCCCTCGATGCTTATGTCGATCTCTTCGCGGCGAAAAATTATCCGGCAATCGCTTCGTTAGGCGAGCTGGACGACCGCGCACAATTCAAAGCCGGCGGCGCGATCGTGCAGATCGACAAGAAGTTCACCCGCAGAGAAGGGAAACCGTTCGCGGTTGTCTGGATTGAAGATCTGAC
This sequence comes from Chthoniobacterales bacterium, assembly GCA_035936875.1. Taxonomy (GTDB): domain Bacteria; phylum Verrucomicrobiota; class Verrucomicrobiia; order Chthoniobacterales; family UBA10450; genus DASYVQ01. The sequence continues at coordinate 42,451 of DASYVQ010000055.1, read as the reverse complement.
CGGGACGCTCGAAGTCGTCATTTGGAATGACGTTTACGTGAAAGTTTCCGACGCGCTCGCGACTGGTCGCGTGGTCGAGATTCAGGGAACGATCGATACGCGCGGTGATTCGCTTCGTGCCACGGCTCAGAAAATGAGAATGCTGACGACGGAAAAGACAAACGGCGCCCAAAACGCCAATGACAGCCTTCGCGAGGCTACGGCTCGGCAAGAAAGATCGACAACTACGTTCGAGGAGCCGGCCGTCCTCTTGCAATTTTCACCGGCGACGACAAGCGAGGAGCTGCGCGAAGTGCGCGAGATCCTGGCCGGTTCGCCCGGCGCGCGTCGCGTTCAGCTTCTTTTTGATCGGCCCGCCGGCGATCCATTGCGTGTGGATGCGGGAGCAGATTTGCGGATCGATCTCACCCGCGATCTGGAAGAGAAATTGACGCGCTGGCTGGTGACAACGAAATCGGAACGACGCCTCGCCGGCATCGGGCAAACATCCGGTTAACGGCGCTTCGCGCGCTTTTTTGGGCGAGAGGCTTCGGGCTTCGCCCGCGGATGTAAGCCGAGAGTTAAAATTTTGTTCGCGCTGCCGTCACTGAAACATAACGGAAATTCTCGCGTCGTCCTTGCCGCGGCCGCCGGCGTTCGAGTTTCTCCAGCCTCTCCCAAACCGATGGTCCAATCGCGCCCGAAAAATCCGCCGTGGACATCCAGCTCGTCAATCATTGGCGCGAGCGTGATCCCCACCGGTTCCAATTTGATCTGACTCGCGCACTGGATCGGAGCGTTCATCAGATCGAAAACCGGCGTACTCGGAAAGATCTTCGCCAGGACATCGTTCGAATCACGAAAATCAATTTCACCACGGAATGAAAGATCGACATCTTTGGTTCCGGCGTTGAAAAAATCGACCGTCGCCCGGGGCCCATTGAACGTGAGGCGGGCGCTTGCCTGTGTCAGATCAACCGGCGCATTTTGCAATTGGGCGCTTAGTAACTGGACGTCACCGACAAGGTGCGGGTGCTGCAATGTTTCGGATAAAACGATTTTTCCGCTCAAAATGCCGTTATTGAAAATCGGCGGATGAAAGAATTGGGGAGCGTTGGCGAGGAAGATCGCCGGAAAATCGACTGTCACCTCCAGTGGAGACGCTTTCCAATCTTGTTCGAACTTGAGTGCGAACTTGGCGCCGACATTGAGCGGGCGCGAATCCGCCATGTTTAGGATCCCGTGGGCGTCCCACGATCCTGAATCAACGGTGATTTGAGTTTCGGCCGCGATTGGCTTCGACGGCGTTCCCTCAGGTCCGCGAAAGATCGACAAATATTCCGACAGATTGCTGACGGCAGCCTTGAGCGATCCGGAATAATTATGGTCGTGCCCCAGCTCGATCTTGCCGTGGGTGCGCAGGAAATCTTTCTTGCGATTTATTTCCAATTGCTCCAGCTCGAACTCGTTCGATTTCAAGCTCAATTTGATCGTCAGATTGTCGATTTGCGTCTTGAAGATGGACAACAAGTTTCCGGTGGCAGTGAGGTGACCGCCAATTTTCCGGTCGCGAGTGTTCATCGTGCCGTTGATTGCGATTGCCCCTGCAAAGTCGCCCGGTTCTGCCCCGAAAAGACGCGCAAATTGGCCAAGCTCTGTGATTGATCCCGAAATGTCGCCGCGGAAATCCGGGCTGAGCCAATCCGCCGATTTCGATGGAAGCGATCCTTCGCCGCTCATCGTCAACTGATTCTTGTGCTGTTTGACGTAAAGCTGCTGAAGCTGGATCTGCCGATTATAAAGAGCGGCGCCGAGCATGATCACATCCGCAGAGCGATCTCGCCAGCTTAGGCCGATGATTTCAGCCCAAATGGATGCAGTCGCCTGTGTCGCACCGCGCGGATCGCCCCGGAAAGTGAAATTGCAAGCGCGCACCGAACCGCCAAGCCGATCGGTGAAGCCGATCGCTTCGGAAGTTTGTGCGAGCGAAATGCCGGTGGCCGCGCCGGCGATGTTCCAGGTGGAGTTTTGAGGGTGCCATTCGTTTGAAAGACTCGCTCGGATTTTGCCGCCGAACGCGTCGAGGTCGAATTGGACGTCGGACCGCCGTTTAGCAAGCCGCGAGAAATCGGTTGTCATCGATTGAAGATCGAAACCGCGAGTCAAGGTGACTCCGCCAATGGTGAGGCGGTCGTCCTGCCACTTTGTTGCGCCGCGCAATCCCGCAAAAGTCTGGCGAAACCACGGCGAGCCAATCGTCAGCTCGCCGGCGCTAAAACGCCCCGCTTCAATTTCGCTACCGGATAGTGAAGCGTTGTGGAGCAGAATGATGGTCGAGCCGTTTTCGATCCGCAAATCGAGGTGATGGAAGTTAAAATTTTGCGGAAGCAGCTTTTGCCACGTCGACCAATCCACTCGCGATGCCGTTGCCTGTCCCGGAAATGTGCGGTGCATCTCCGCGCGCACCGCTTCGATCGACAAGGAGCGAACGGCTCGGCCGCCCGCGCCGGTCAGAATTCTGGCGAGGTTAAAATCGACAATCGCGCGGTCGATGCTCAGATCGGCATCTAACTTTGATCCGCGCGGATTGGTGATGTGGATGCGCTCGATTGTGACCGGGCGCAGAAACGGCGCGCCGATTTTTCCCAGTTCAACGCTTAGTCCCTGACGATGCGCCTGCCATCGAAGCCACAAGCGAAGACCGCCGGAGACGAGAAACGGGGATAGGAAAACTGTGCTCAGTCCTGCCAAAAGGAGCAACAGACAGAAGAGCAGCAGGCGATTCTTTGGCATCGACGTTCAACCAGAGTGAACGACAAGCATCGCTTCCGGCTCGTCACCTGTCACTAATCTGTTTTAGTCGGGCTCGCGAAGGTCAATCGCAGCGGTTGGCCAGTGTGGATTCGTTTGGTGAGTTGGTTTTGCAATTCACGCTCGGCTTCGCCCGTTAAATCAATTTCCGCTGCCTGTCTGTGGGCCAACTGCGGCAACTCGGCGAGCTCGTTTTGAAGATCGGCGCTGGAGATGCGATTCCAGAGTCCGTTCTCAAGCGCGAGCACATCCACGCGGGTTTGTTCAACGCCGAGAATCTGCGCGTGCGGAACGCGCACCACGATTTCCTCCGGCCGGACATCGACGGCGACATCCTCCCGCAAATCAAAACCGGCTTTGACCGTGAACGTGCCGCTCAGCTTGATCCGCTTCGAACTTCCCGCCCACGTGTGCAGGAATTCGCGCTTCACCTTTAATTGCCGGGTCAAAACAACGAGCTCGCTCGCGGGCGTTGTTTGTTCCGCGAACGTCCGATTGTTGATTGTAATTCGCGGCTCTAAGTGCCCGATCTTGATAAATGCCGAACGCAAATCCCGGCCCAGGCGTTCGAGATCGGCGGTCCCCTGGGTCAGCGTGCGCGCGGGCCAACTTTCCAACCGCAGGAAAATAATTACAACAACCGCGGCGACGATGAGTGCGACGAGTGTTAACGCTATCGGCCAGGAAATTCGGCCGCGTGTTCGTAATTTCGAGATTGGTCCGAGCCGGACTGGCATTTGTTGGAAGTTCAGAGTTGGGCGTTTGCTTCTGCTTGTCCCTAAAAAAGTACCGCCCCCCACGCCCGATGGGCGTGAAGGGCGGCTGTTCCCCCCAGAACAATCTTCTAAAACTGTGCTGCTAGTAACCGAGCTTAAAGGATGCCGCAACAAAATTTTGCGTAAAATTATAGGGGTTATTCCGATTTTGCCAAGACCGCTGGCGGATGCCCGGTCTCATTGTCGATCTTTCCGATGCTCAGAAATGCGAAGACTTGCACAACTTCGGACTGCGCGTTCTAGTTTTTATATGCGGAGCATCGATGGCGAAAAACCGCGAAGTCTTGCCGGATCGCTGCTGGTCGCACATCCGAGCATGCTCGATCCGAATTTCCGGAGAGCGGTCCTTTTTCTTTCGGCGCACGATCCCGACGACGGTGCTCTCGGCGTGATCATTAATCGGCCGCTCGATAAAAATGTTGCGGACCTGGTGACCGAAGCGCCCCCCGAAGGCCTGGCCAAAGTTCCGGTTTTTCTCGGCGGACCAGTCGGCAAGCATCAACTGATGTTTGGTGCGTTCGAATGGCATAAAGGCGAAGGCTTAAAACTGAACCACGATGTCGGCATGGACGAGGCAAATACATTGGCTGGAGAAAATCCTCTGTCGATCTGCGCGTTCGTCGGTTACGCGGGTTGGGGCGCGGGACAGCTTGAGGCGGAAATGAAAGAACGCGCCTGGATCGTCCACAAACCAAGCCGTGCCTCGTTCAAACCGGAACGTCTTCCGCGACTCTGGTTCGACATCATGCGCGGGCTTGGACCTTGGTACAAGATGCTGGCGGCCGCGCCCGATGATCCGTCGCTAAATTGAGTGACCAATGATGTGTGACAAGTGATCAATTAACAGCGGGACATTCTTTCTTGCTTGTCACTGGTCAGTGGTCACTTTTCACTTCTTCAAATGATCATCGGCGTTCCAAAGGAAATCAAAGAACAGGAACAGCGTATCGCGCTGGTTCCCTCTGCGGCTGAGCAGTTGACGCGGCGCGGTCGTTCCGTGCTCGTGGAAAAAGGCGCCGGCCTTGGGTCCGGTTATCCGGATCAAGAATATCGCAAAGCCGGCGCGGAGATTGTCGATCTTGCCAAGGACGTTTTTGCGCGAGCCGACATGATCGTGAAAGTGAAGGAGCCGCTCAAGGCCGAGCTCCCGCTTTTGCGCAAGGGCCAGATTCTCTTCACTTATTTGCATCTGGCCGCGAGCAAGCCTCTCACCGAAGCGTTGTTGAAATCAGGTGTGACCGGCATCGCCTATGAAACAATCCAAATCGGCAATCGTTTGCCGCTGCTCGAGCCGATGAGCGAGATCGCGGGGCGCATGTCGGTGGTGATGGGCGCGTATTTTCTGGCGAAGTACAACGGTGGCAGCGGGGTGTTGCTTGGAGGAGTGCCGGGAGTTTTACCGGGAAGCGTCGTGGTCGTTGGCGGCGGGACCTCGGGCGTGAACGCTCTACGAATGGCGAAAGGTCTGGGCGCAGATGTAACGATTCTCGATATCGATGTTGAGCGATTGCGATTTCTCGATCTGGCCATGGACAATTTGCACACGCTTTATTCGAGCGAAGCGAATTTAATGGAACTGATGCCTGATTGCGATCTGCTCATTGGCGCAGTCTTATTGCCGGGAGCGAAGGCTCCGAAGCTGATCACGCGCGCAATGTTGAAAAAGATGAAAACCGGGAGCGTGCTCGTCGACATCGCCATCGATCAAGGCGGCTGCGCTGAAACATCGCGCCCAACCACGCATCTCGATCCAATTTATGTCGAAGAAGGCGTGACCCATTATTGTGTCGCGAATATGCCGGCGGCCTACGCGCGCACGGCCACGCAGGCACTCACGAATGTCACTTATCGGTACGTCGAATTGCTCGCCGATCTTGGTTTGGACGAAGCCTGCAAAAAACAACCGGCGCTCGTTGGCGGAATCAATACTCGCGATGGGAAATTGACGTGTCGGGCGGTGGCCGACGCCCACGGCTTGAAATACGATCCGCCATTTTGAAACGAAAAGTCACCTTGCTCCGAATGACTATTTAACCGACTGTGGAGTTCTCGATCTAAAATTATGAAAAAATATATCTGCATCTTGGCTGGCGCCGCGTTGCTCGTGGCTTGTGAACAAAAAACCGAAACTGCCGCGCCAAGTGCGGCCGCTTCACCCGAAGCAACTACAGCTACCAGTCCCGCCGAAGCAACGACCCCGGCGCCGACTCCATAAACACGACTGAATTGGTTCGCGGATTCGATTTACTTTTATATGAAGAAATACATTTGTTTGCTGGCCGGTGCCGCTCTGCTCGCAGCTTGCGAGCAAAAAGAAACAACGGTAACGAATCCGCCGGCGGAGAAGACCGAGAAAAAAGAAATTAATACGACGATCGTAAATCCATCTCCCGCGACCAAGACCGAGAAAACGGAGACGAACGTCAACGTCAATACATCGCCTTCTCCGTAAATTCGGAGTCGGTTAATTTACAAAGCAAAGTCTTTTCCCGAACATGCTTCGGGGAAAGACTTTTGCTGTACATCGACAGTCCTAAGATCGACAATCGGCATGCCGGCGAAAAATCTTTTGTTTCCGAAAACTCGGCGGTTGACGGCAAGTTCGCAATTTGAGCTCGTCCGGAAAGCCGGCCGCACTCAGCGCGGCAAACTGTTGATGCTAGGTGTGCTGGCCGAAGCGGGAGTCGAAGGTCTTCGCGCCGGGTTTGTGACTTCCGGCAGGATCGGCGGCGCGGTCCTGCGCAATCGCGTCCGGCGACGTCTGCGTGAGATCGTCCGCAAGCATCAGCACGAGATTGTCGATCCGGTGTGGGTCGTGACAATCGCGCGAACAGATGCAGCGCGTGCAACTTATCGACAGTTGGAAGATGAGTGGTTGCGTCTGGCTAGGCGCGCTTCTATTTTAGCGCCTTGATGCTCAAAATCTTCCGCGCTTTTATTCGCCTTTATCAATTTGCGATCTCGCCGCTGCTCTCGTTGATCGGCGGGCCCGGTTCCGGTTGCCGATTTGAGCCGAGTTGTTCGCGATATCTTTTGGAAGCAGTAGAGACGCATGGCTTTCTCCGCGGCGGTTGGCTGGGATTGAAGCGGCTGGGGCGCTGCCAACCATGGGGCGGTTGCGGTCACGATCCCGTTCCATTGCGCGTTGTAATTGTCGATCTCGCCGATCGTTGCGTGTGATTAGCCAGCGCAAAAAGTTTTATGGATCGAACCGCGTGGATTGTCATTGCACTTTGCGTCATCGGCTTGGTCGCCTGGGAATGGTGGGCGCGCCAGGTTCCACCGCATCCATCGACAATCACTGCTTCGCCAACTGCGGCACCGCTGGTTGCTGGCGCTAGTCCCTCGCCAGCGCCGCTCGTTTCGCCTCTGCCCTCAGCCACTCCGGCAGCGGCCGAACCGGCCCCAAGTTTTCCAGAGAAAATCGAGACGTTGCGCAACGCCGACGTCGAGTTGCGCCTAACGAATCGCGGCGGCGGTATCAGTGAAGCGGTGCTGCTCAATCACGTCGCCGAAGGCGACAAGCGCGTTGTTTTGAATTCGCCGCAGCAGGTGCCCATCGGCGCGATCATAGACCAGCCGGCTGCGCCCGCGCTGCCCGAGTTCACCCCGTCCCGTGATGCGGACGGCAGCGTTAAGTTTGAAAGGCCAGCGTCGGATGGCATCACGATTCGGAAAAAGTTTTTCTTTCCGAAGAGTGACGAAAAGAAAGACAACTTCGTCGCCGAGCTGGATGTCGATCTTGTCAACGGCGGCGCGAAGCCGTATGCGAACGCCGGTTATTTCGTTTCGCTTGGATCGGCGGCGCCGATTCACGCCAAGGATTACTCCTACTTCACGCGCATCGTTTGGTGCATTGATGGAAAGGCCAAAGGGATCGACGTGGGCTGGTTCGGAGGCGGCAGCGGATTCCTTGGCGTGGGTCAACACGTCGCCCAGCCCTACTATCAGCAGGATCTCGGCAACGCGGAGTGGGCGGCAGTGAGTAATCAATTTTTCACGACGCTGATCGCACCGCTAACTGCCAAGGCGACCGGCGTTTGGGGCCATCGTTTCGATATCAAGCCCGAGGAAAAAATGTACGGGCTTCAAGGCGCTATGCGCATGCCGGCGTTTCAACTGCCGCCAGGCCAGACCTACAATGCGCGGTTCCAGATTTACGCCGGTCCAAAAATCTACCATCGGCTTGCGACCCTTCCGCACAACGAAGCCGAGATCATGGACTTCGGCATTTTCAAACTGGTGAGCCAGTTTCTGCTCAATTTCCTCAACTTATTGCACGGCTGGTTGGGATCTTATGGCGCCGCCATTCTTGCTTTGACTGCGATCATCAAAATGGTGCTCTGGCCATTACAGGGCAAAGCCAACCGTTCCATGCGGCAGATGTCGCTGCTGACGCCGAAAGTTCAGGAGTTGCGCGAAAAATACAAAGACGACCCGACCCGCATGAACCAGGAGGTGATGAAGCTCTACAAAGAGTACGGCATCAATCCGGTGGGTGGCTGCTTGCCGATGATGATTCAAATCCCGATTTTCTTCGGCCTTTTCAAGATGCTCGGGCAAGCCGTTGAATTGCGGAACTCGCACTTTCTGTGGGTGCACGATCTCTCACAACCGGACACGGTCGCGAGCCTCCCGTTATTCGACTATTCGATTCCGATCAACATCATCCCGCTCTGCATGGCCGCGACCCAAATCTGGTTGATGGCCATGACGCCAAAGACCGGCGACGCCACCCAGCGCCGGGTCATGATGTTCACGCCGCTGATCTTTCTATTTATCTGCTACAATTTTGCCGCCGCTCTGGCATTGTATTACACGACACAAAACCTTTTCAGCATTGTGCAATTTTATCAGAATAAGAGACAACCAATGCCGGCGCTGGAAAAACGCTCGAGCAAACGAAAGAACCGATGACACCGAAGGAATTACTCGACACCATCCTCGGCTATCTCGGTTTCGTTGTGCAAATCGAGGAGACGCAAAACGAAGCGGGCAATTTGGTTCTGCAAATTTACACCGAGGAGAGCGGGCGCCTGATCGGGCGCGACGGCGAGACGCTCGAAGCGATCCAGTTTCTGCTTAACCGGCTGATTCAGGCCAAAGACAAAGATGCAGCCAAAGTCGTGGTCGATTGTGAAATGTACCGCTCGATGCGCGAAGACCGGATCGTTCAGCGCGTCCGGGAACTGGCCGAGCGTGTCCGGATCACCGGCCGTTCGCTTCAGCTCGAGCCGATGAATTCCTACGAGCGGCGCATCGTGCACAACGCGTTCAAAGACGATCCCGAAGTCGCGACCTGGAGTCCCTCGGATTCCGCGCGGATCAAGCAAATCACTTTGCTCAAACGGCAGCCGAAGAAAGAACCCGCCCAGAGAGAGTAGATGTTGATCTTGCGGTCGATCAGCTAGCCCCGAATAAATCGGGCCGCTTCTTTCGTTTCGCCTGCGCGCACTTCCGGTCGCCAGCGAAATTTTTTCGAAAGAGAATTGGGTTTTTCCTCGACCGCATCGGCGATGATTTCGCCGAGCACCGGCGCAAATTTGAATCCGTGACCGCAGTCGCCGGTCGCGATAATCAATCCCGGCCGTTCTGGATCGGGCGCAATCCAAAAATCTCCGTCATGCGTGTCGCAGTACATGCATATACGCGTGTGAACAATCGGCGCGTCAGCGAGCGCTGGAATTGTCGATCTTAGACATTCGCGCAGGCCGTTTTCTTCGCCGGGCGTAACGATGCGTTCAGGTGAATCCGGCGACATTTCGCGGCCGACTCCATGGTTCGCAATTTTGACGACGCCTTGATTGAGTGGGAAACCGTAATATCCGGTCGTTGAAATGTCGGCTCCGAAAAAGGGAAAGCGTTCGGGTAAGAAAAGTTCGGGCTCCCGCGGCTTGAAGTGAAATACGGGATGGCCGGTCGCTCGAAAGAATTTTTTCGTAAACGGCAACAAGAACGGAGTCCACGCACCGGTGGCCATGACCACGGCATCGCCCGCAACGTGGCGAGCGGAGCGAGCTTTACGTTGTCGATCTTCAAGGACAACGCCTTTAACGCGATCATCGTCCTCATCGAGTGCCGTAAACCTGCTGCCCTCGTGCAATTCGACGCCGAGAGATTTCGCGCGCTCGACAAGCGCCGCAACGGCGCGTCCGCTTTCAACGTAGCCCGCGTCCGGATCGAAAAAGCCGTCTTGAAATTGCTCGGCATTAAACGCGGGAAACCGATTGCGCAGCTTTGCTGAATCGATTCGCTCAAACTTGTGTTCGCGCCTTTCCAGCACCATGCAGCTTTCGAATTCAAAATCGCCGGGTTCCATCGGTTGATGCCGCAGGAACAAGACGCCGGTCTCGTGATACAATTCGGCGCCCAGTTCCTGATTCCACTTCCGCCAGAGCGGGATTGAGCGCTCGGCCAGGGCGGTGTATTCTTCATCCGGACCGTAGGCGGCGCGCACGGCTTTGCTGATATCGGTAGAGGCGGCGAGCGGATGGGGCAGGGGACCAGGATCGAGAAGGATGACTTTGTGGCCGCGCTTTTTTAACTCAATCGCGGAAGTAACCCCGTTAATGCCTGCACCAACTATGATTACGGTCACGTCGCAAATTCGAAAATAATTTTGCCGCTGCGTTTGCCTTGCGCCGCGTGCGTCACAGCGGCTTTCGCTTCGGTTAGCGGATACGATCTATCCACTTTCGTTCTCAACAATCCCCGTTTGGCCATATCGAAGAGCTGCTGAAACGCTTCCAGCCGCTCGGCCATCGTTGCGTTGTCGTACCATTTATTGATCCAGATCCCGCGGAAGCGCAGGTCTTTGAAAATAAGAAGACCATTGGGGATTTTCAGCGGCTGCAGCCCCATCGCGCCAAACGTGACCATGGTTGATCCGGGTGCAAGCGTATTGGCGAGGCGGAGTGCGCTGTCTCCGCCCACAGCGTTCAGTGCCAGGCGGATCGGCGCCCCGCTTGTCGCGTTCTTCACTTCGTCGCGAAGATTTTCGCCATCGACAAGGACGACGTCCCCGCCTTCGGCGCGCAACTCATCGATCAATTCCGGCCGCCGAACCACGTTCACCGTCTTGTAACCGAGATCGCGCGCGATCTGAATCACGGCGCGGCCGGCAGCGGAGTTCGCCGCATTTTGAATCAGCCAGTCGCCGCTCTTTAGATCGACATAATCGTGCAGCAGTCGCCAGGCGGTCATCGGATTGATCTTCAACATCGCCGCATGAATCGGTTCGATCTCGGGCGGAACTGCGACCAGCTCATTCGCTTTCACCGCGACGGCATCTCGCCACGTCCCAACGTTGTGAGGAAGGATCACGACCGCGCCGGCTGTGATCGTCTTTACGTCTGCGCCAACATCGACAACAATTCCTGCGCCTTCGAATCCCGGCGTCGCCGGAAGTTGTGGCCGTATCGGATATTTGCCTTCGATTGCATTCAAGTCGGCCGGATTAACCGGCGCTGCGCGCATTTCCACGACCACTTCGTCGGCGGCCGCTTTGGGCCATGGCTGCGGTTCCACACGCAAAACATCAGGCGGATTTCCGTGCCTTTCGTAAACAACCGCTTTTATACTCTTGCTCATCGATGACTTCGGCGCTGCATCCTCAGGCTTCCGCGAACAATCTGCAAACCGGGGCGCGTCTCGCGCTCGTCGGAATGATCGTCAATGTCGCGTTCACGATTATTAAAATCACCGCCGGCGTTTTCGGAAACTCATATGCGCTCATTGCTGACGGAATAGAGTCCGCGCTGGACGTCGCGGGCTCGATTGTGATCTGGGGCGGGCTCCGTTTTGCGGCACGACCGCCGGATGAAACGCACCCTTACGGCCACGGCAAAGCCGAGCCGCTCACTGCGATCTTTGTCGCGCTCGGCGTTCTGGCCGCCGCGCTTGTGCTGACTGTGCAGAGCACACGAACACTTTTTCTGCCGCATCATGTGCCGGCGCCGTTCACTTTGGGCGTGCTCGTCGCGGTGGTCATTGTCAAAGAGACGCTCTTCCGTTATGTCGTGCGATTCGGCCGTTCCATTGGAAGCATCGCCATTGAAGCCGACGCCTGGCGTCATCGTGCCGATGTCCTTACATCCGGTGCCGCTTTCATTGGAATTTCGATTGCGTTGATCGGCGGTGAAAAGTGGCAGAGCGCCGATCATTGGGCCGCGATTTTTGTTTGCCTGGTCATCGCCACCATCGGCATTCGCCTGCTCGGCCCTGCTCTGCACGATATTCTCGACACCGCACCTCGCGGCGGAATTATTGACTCGGTGCGTCAAGCGGCCGCATCAGTGCCTGGTGTAATCGAAATCGACAAGTGTCTAGTCCGGAAAATGGGGATCGACTTCTATGTCGATCTTCACGTTAAGGTGAACGGAAACATTTCCGTGCGCGAAGGTCATCACATCGCCCACGAAGTGAAGCGCGCAATTCAACAGACCGACGCGCGCATCGCCGACGTCCTCGTCCACATCGAACCGGCACATTAATCTGTAGGGGACGCTGTTAGCGTCCCGAGGGAAGCAAACTGCTTCCCCTACAGTCCGCGCACGAGTGCCACAATCGCGGTCGTCAAGGCTTCGCGTGCGCGAGAAATTTGGCGTGCGAAGCGAAGCAAATCCCAGGCAGCCCCGGGATGTCTTAATAAATAGCCAATTAACTTCGCGAAATCAGTTCGCTGCCGCTCGATGTCGAACAAAATACGGGGCGGCGCCGGAAACGGTTCGCGAACACTATCGCTGATCACCCGGAGCGAAAGCATCCGTACTCCCTGCGCCGTGCATGCCTGCGCGATTGTTTCCGTTTCCATGTCGACGGCGTCGGCGCCGTGTGCGCGCGCAACTTCGTTCCGCTCCGCCACTGAATCGACGATCGATGCCGATGAAAAAAGCTTTATGACGCGCGGGTTTCGCGGCGCCAAAAGTTGCCGCGCCGTGGAAAGCAATTTTGCGTCCGAGAAATTTTCCGCCAGAACTAAATCGCCAACTTGCAGATCTTCGTGCGCGCTGCCTGCAAAACCCGAACTAATCAAAAAGTCCGGGCGCTCGCCTCGAAGGAGATTGTCGATCTTATGCTCGCAGCTTTTGCGGCCGACGCCGGTGTGAAAAATCGCGACCGATCGATTATCGATTTTGCCATAAATGATTTTCTCGCCGTCGCAGAGCGCGCGAGTCTTTTCTCGCAACCGGCTGATGAGAGCGGAGCTTTCCGCGGGCAGCGCAAACGTGATTGCGATCATTGCGGCTTTGCGCCGGCAGCGATTCGAATTTGGACAATCGTCTTCTCGCCAGCCGGGACGTTGCCGCCCGGAGTTGGCAAAGTCGCGCCAAGTTTCTTCAGCAACTCACGAAAATCGTTTAGGCGAGCCGTTGGAACTTCGGCAAATAATAAAATGCCATCCTCGTTGGTTAAGCCTTTCGTTCCCGACCCAGCGCATTGTTGCGCGGCCGCAATCACTTTGTTTGCCAGTGCATCTTGTTCGGCGGCGGGCGCGCTTAGTTTGATCTCGTCAACGTCAAAGCTCGGCGTCGGCAATGCGACGGCCGCAGTCTTTTGCAAACTCTGAAAGAGTTCCTGGCGATTCTGTTCCTGCGTCGGGCGAGCCCGGCGTTTCTTTTCCATAAACGCAATCGCATAAATCCCGAAGATCACGTTGACGAACACGAGCACGGAAAAAGCAACCGCGATTCTTCGGCCGAGAATTGCGCCACGAGTCGATGTCGATGTTGAATCGAACGGCCCGAGTACTTCGCCTGAGTCGGGCATGCCGCGATGAATTTCGCGGGCAACGGCCAGTTCCCGCTGCAATTGTGTATCCGACGCAAGCTGGCGCTCCAGTTGCGTGCGTTCGGCTTCAGAAAGCTTGCCGTCGAGATAATCGAAGAGCTTGTCGGGGTTCATTTCTCAGTAAGAGCGTGACGCGAGACGCCGTCGCGCGCAACGTCGAACCGACGTATCGAGAACTTGTTAGGCCGACCGTTGACGCGCAACTCCGTGGCCAGTTGCTCTTTGCCCTCGTGGAAATAGAGTAAGCCCCTCGTGGGTGAAGATGGTCAGACGACCTCCGGAACGGGTTGGGGGTGGCGGCGCCGCGCAATCGTGGCGGCGCTTCTGTTCTGCGCGTTGCTGTTGGTTTTCCATCGCCCCGTTCTATTAAGCCTCGTCCGCAAGATCGCGCGTCATAATGCGGCGGGGGAAAATCTAAAAATGGATTTTCGCGCGGAGGGCAGTGTCTTCACAAACCTGACCATCCGCAATCTTCACGTTGTTCCGACCGGATCGACCGATGTCGAATCGATCGATGTCGCTTTTGCCCACGCGGATTACAGTCTCTTCGGCCTTGTCCGCCATGGAATGTCGCAGTTTTTTCGAAACGTCGAAATCCGTTCGGCCCGGATCGTTTTGAATCCCACGGAAGTGCCGCTCAAACCGCGCGCACCAAAAATTCAAAGGCGAATCACGCTGCCATCGGTATTTCCCGACCGCGTGCATTTGTCCGACGTCACGCTCATCGTCCGGAATAAGCCGCACGATTTCGTCCTTGAACATGTCGATCTTGACTTGAATCCGCGCGCACCTGGCCAATTGCGGATCGGGAATTTGCAACTGCCGACGGCGCAAGCCTGGTCGAAAATCGCGGCGCAAACTTCCTATGCGAACAAGAATCTGCTTCTGCGCGATTTGGTCCTGAACGACCAGGAACGAATTCGCTCGTTAAATGTGGATGCGTCAAAAATTGGATCCAACGTCCTGTTGTTCAAGCTCGATGGAACGATTGGCGGCGGAACGATCTCGAGCGCGATCACCTTGAGTGAGACAGCGTCATCGTTGAAGACGACGCTTCATTTGCTGGCGGAAAATGTTGCGGCCGATGCGCTCAACAAATATCTGACGTTGCCGGAAAATTTCATGAGCGGTGAAATCCAACGCGTCATTGTCGACGGAACCGGCGTGCTCGGGACACCGCGTACCTGGAACGGCACACTTTCCGCGCGCGTTAATAATTTCCTTGGACAAGAAATCGCTTTCGATCACGGCACCCTGGACGTGACCGCGCGCGACGGAACGGCGACTTTGCGATCAGCCGATTTTGTTCAAGGGCAAAATGAATTTCATTTTCAGGGATCGGCGAAACTGCCGGAGAACCCGAAAGAATTCGGGCGCAGTCCAGCGACGCTGGAAATCGCTGCTAAAACGCCCGACTTGCGCGAGCTCACGGCGCGCACGGCCGAACCGCTTATCGGCTCAGCCGCGGTAAATGGCAAGATCGACATCGTAAACGCCAAGATCGACGCGAACCTTGATGTGACCGCGGATGCGATTGGCTTCGCGGATGGGAAGATTGAAAAACTGACTGCCAATGTTAAAGCGTCAAAGGCAATGCCTCGGCCCGGCGTCAAAAAAGCGTGGTACGCGGACCTGCGCTCGTCCGTGAGCCTGGACATGTCTAAGATACGTTATCGCGACTACCTGTTCGATTCCGCGCAGGGGACCTTAACGAACGCCGATGATGTTTTGGACGTGGAAAAGCTGACGCTCGAGCGGAAACAAAATCTTTTGACCGTGCACGGCCGTTATTGGTTGCCGGAAAATTTTCCGCGCGTGTTGCCGCAAACGGCGCAGCTCGAGTTCGCGTTAGCGGCAACAGAGATGGCGGATTACTGGACGGCGGAATCGGCGGACAAGGTGAGCGGGCCGTTGCAAGCCGCAGGACAAATCGAGTGGAAGAAGGGGATCGGCAACGGGCAATGGTCGATCTTTGGCGCGAATCTTCGAATGCGCGATCTGGTCTTCAAACAATTCAATGCGCAATTTTCGATATTCAACAATGTCGTTTACGTAAACGACTTCAGCGCGAATCTGAACGAGCAGGACTTTGTCGGCGCAACTGGGATTGTCGATCTTCGCGCGCCTTATCATTACAGCGGGAAATTATCGGCGAACGTCTCCGACTTATCGAAGCTGAAACCGTTGCTGCACGCTTACGGCAACGAGAATGAATTGGCCGGCTCGTTTGTGATGAACTGGGAAGGAAGCGGCGACGCGGCCAAGTTCAAGAACACCGGAAAATTAAAGCTCGTTTTCGATAAGGGCCGTTACGGCAGCGCCAAATCGTTGCAGGCAAATGCGGACGCGACCTATTCGCCGGACGGCTTGGATATTCCGCTGATTTTTGTGCGGAGCGACAAGATGGATTTCCAAGCCATCGTCCAGGCCAAGGGCGAGACGCTGGAGATCACAAAGATCCAACTCGACCAGGGTGAAGCGAAGTACGCGGGAGGTTACATCTCGATTCCTTTCGTCTGGAAAAATCTCGGGACCGATGCGCCGGTCTTGCCGCCGAGCGGAAAGGTGACCGCGACGTTTCAGTCCGACAACATCGACATCAAAAAGCTTTTCCAGGATGTGGGCCTGGAACCTGCCGCCTCGGGGACAGTGAATGTGAAACTCGATGCGCATGGAACGCTCGCGGATTTGAATGCGAGGCTCGATGTGCAGATGCGCAATTTGCGCAGCGAGAAGTTTGAGAAGCTTGAGCCGGCCAGCTTCGATTTGACCGTACAATCGCAGCACGATCGGTTGTCTATTTCTGGCAAACTGCAGCAGGCCAAGATTCAACCACTGGAGTTAACGGCAAATTTGCCGTTCGATGTCCCGAAAATTACCCGCCAAGGAAAATTGCCGGACGACACGCCGGTGACCGCAAAAATTCGCCTCCCGCGCAGTCCAGTAAATTTTGTCCGCCAAATTGTGCCGGAAATTCAGGAACTGGATGGCGACGTGGCGGTGGATGTCGATGTCCTCGGAACAGTCGCGAAACCGTTCTTCACCGGCACGGCCGACATGACCATAAATGTAGCCCGCTCCGGCAACACAACTTTTCCGGCGCTGAAAGACTTTAAAGCGCGACTGAGCTTTGCCCAGGACACGCTCAGCATCGAGAAATTTAGCGGCGACCTTTCCGGCGGGCGCTTTACATTAACCGGGCACGCCACGTTTCCGAAATTGACGAACGCCAACCTCGATCTGCACCTGAAAGCGGACAGCGTGCTTGTGACGCGCAACGATACGATTACGGCCCGTGCGGACGCGGATCTCAAAGTGGTCGGGCCGCTTACCAGTGCAAACGTGACGGGCAACGTGGCGATGACTAACAGTCAGTTCCTGAAAAACATCGATCTCATCCCGATCGGTTTGCCGGGGCGGCCGGCGCCGCAACCGCCTTCCTCGCGTACGGATTTTTCGATTTCGCAGCGGCCATTCCGCGATTGGAAATTTGATGTGACTATCAAAACAAAAGATCCGGTTCTCATTCGCGGCAATCTCGCCACCGGCGGCGCGACTAGCGATTTGCATTTGGCCGGCACCGGCTTGCGCCCCGGTTTGCAAGGCTGGGTGCGGCTCGACAATGTTGAGGCGACGCTTCCGTTCAGCCGAATGGAAATTTCTTCCGGCTTTCTTTATTTTGATCCGAGCGATTCATTGAACCCGAAAATCGATTTGCACGGCACGTCCATCATCCGCGATTACACCGTGCGCGTTTACGTTTACGGAACTTTGAACGCGCCGCAGGCCATTTTCACGAGCGAACCGCCGTTGCCTCAGGAAGAAATTATTTCGTTGCTTGCAACCGGCACCACTAGAGAGGAATTAACCGGCAACAACAACGTGCTTGCTGGACGCGCCGCGATGTTGCTTGTGCAGCAACTTTACCGGAAAGTTTTTAAGAAAGGCCAGGCGACGCAGAGCAATTCGGTCTTCGACCGGTTGGATCTGGACGTCGGGACAGTCGACCCTCGCACTGGACAACAGCAGGCAACGGCGCGTTTTAAGATCAACGATCAATTTGTGGTCCTGGGCGATCTCGGCGTCGGCGGCGATTATCGCGGTATGGTAAAATACCTCATCCGATTTCGCTGATGCGCCCCGCATTTCTTTTTCTCTGTAGCGCTTTTGTTGTCTCCAACCTCGCGGGACAAAGCGCGATCGACGTGCCGAAGCCGGAAGAAAAAGCAAAAGAAGAGCACGAAGTAGCGAAGCAGCAGGAAAAACGAGCGCAACACACCACGAACATTGAGTTCAGCGGCGAGCGGAGCTTCGGCGAAAAGGAACTGCGCTCGCAATTGAAAGAGCAGATCGCCACCCTAAACGAGCTCGCACTGACGCCGGCGCGCGCAGACGATCTCGCTTTTTTCCTCGAAGTCTTTTATCGCAAGCACGGCTTCCTAAAAGTGAGCGTGCATTACAAGATCGAGGGCGGCGATCGATTGCAGCTCGAAATCGATGAAGGTGCGTTGATGACGCTCGGCATGGTTACCTTTGAAGGAAACGTTGCGGAACCAACGCAGAAGCTTTTCGATTTCGCTGTAGGACCAACGCGGGAGCGCTATTCAAAATTGCAGCGCAACCTGCCCTTTGTCGCCAATGACATCCAGGAAGGCGCGGACCTCGTGCATCGGCTTTATGTCGCGGAAGGTTATCTCGACGTCGTTATCGATCCACCGCGTTTCACTTACCGCAACGAGGCCAACCAGGTGGACGTGACCATTCCCGTCCACGAAGGCCGCCAATATTTTTTCGGCGACGTTTCGTTCTCGGGGCAGACAATCTATGGTCCGGAAGCGTTGCGCGGACAGCTGGATGATTTGCTGAAGCAGCCTTACACCGACGCGCGAGTCGACGATATCCCGCGACGGCTGCAAGCTTATTTCAAGGCGCGCGGTTACTACGCTATCAAAGTGGAAGCGACGGCCGACCCGACCACGGCGGAAAGTGGACGTATCCCGGTGCAGGTGACGATCGCGCCGGGTCCACTTTATCATTTCGGCGACGTGAGCGTGAGCGGACTCGACCGCTTGCACCCGAGTTATGTCACCAAACGCTTTAGCAGTCTGAGCGGGAAAACCTACAGCCCGGATGTTCTCGACGAAAAATTCCGCACGCTCATGCGCACCGGGCTCTTCAATGTTTTGCAGATCAAGCCGACGCCGGTGGAGGGAGATTTACTTCGGCTCGATATTTCCGCGGAAGAAGCCAAGAGCAAGGAGCTCGGTTTGTCGATTGGTTACGGCACGTTCCAAGGCGGAATTTTTGGGATTCAATATCGCGACCGCGACATGTTTGGTTACGGGCGTCCGATCACTACTTCGATCGAAGTCTCGCAACGCGGGTACAAAGGCGAGGTGCTTTTCGAAGATCCATTTCTTTTCGACACCGATTTCGGTTTCAAGAACCGTTTAGGGGCTTTCACTTTTGATTACGATGGCTACTCAAAATTCGAGCTCGGCGACCGCGTTGAGCTCACGCGCAAAATCACGAAACAATACGAGGTCGGGCTAATTTTCGCAGTGCGGCATGTCGAAGTAACAACCACCTCAATCGCCACTCGATTTTTGGGTGACACTTCCTATTTCGCAAACTCGCTCGGTTTAACCCAAACACTCGATTTCCGGGAAAGTCCGCTCGTCTCGCCTCGCGGTCTTATCGTCAATGGTACTATCGACGCGGCATCCACTGCTTTCGGCAGCGACATCGAACTCATCCGCGGCACTGGACGCATCGCCTATTTTCTTCCGTTCGGGCCGAAATCATTAACGCCGGGAGTGATCGAGGACCAACCGACTCCGTCGCTGCAGCGTTGGTTCCAGCAATCGGCGCTCGCGTTCGGCGCGCGCGCCGGTCTTGTTCATTCGCTCAATCACTCCGGTCCGGACGAACCAACAACGATTCCAATCGACGAACGCTTTTTTAACGGCGGCGCTACCAGCGTGCGAAGTTTCGGCGAGCGCGACCTCGGCCCGCACGATCCGAAGCGTAATCCGATCGGCGGCGAGTTCTTCACCGTCTTTAATGTCGAGTACACTTTTCCGATCTACGGCGAGTTGCAGGGCGCGGCATTTTTCGATGCCGGCGATCTTTTGCCCACGTCCGAAGAACTGGGAGTGGACGACATGCGTTATGCGCTCGGTCTTGGCCTGCGCTACAAATTGCCGATCGGTCCCATCCGGCTCGATTACGGGTTTAATCCGGATCGTCAAACGGGCGAGGACGTCGGCGCGTTCCATTTCAGTTTCGGATTCGCATTTTGAATTGTAGCCGCTTCGCTGTGCGAAGCGTTGCGCCGCCCACAGGGCGGCGGCTACATTCGCAAAGTTCCTTCCATGAGATTCCCCGGACTACCGCCCCGCTTGGATTGGGTGTTCGCAAGAAACCCGCTTTATTTCGTGACGTTCTGCACCTACCGGCGGAGAAAGATCCTTATAAGCCCCGCGGTAAATGTCTCGTTTCGTGAGTTCGGTGTCCGCGCCTACGATGATCACAACATTGCTGTTGGCCGCTATGTCATCATGCCGGACCATTTGCATTTGTTTGTCTGTGGTCCTGATGATTTTCAACTTGGGCGTTGGGTCGGAACATTGAAGCAGTTTCTGGCTAGACGAATCGGACAATCGGCAAAACCAATTTGGCAGCGTGGTTTTTTTGACCATGTATTGCGAAATGACGAGAGCTACGGCGAAAAGTGGGATTATGTTCGCGCGAATCCAATACGTGCGGGCTACGTGGGCAATGCCGAAGAGTGGCCATATTCAGGCGAAATTGTGATCATTGATCGCGCCTAGTTGTAGCCGCTTCGCTGTGCGAAGCGTTGCGCCGCCCACAGGGCGGCGGCTACAGTGGCATTGAACGACCCATGAAAGATCGACAAGACAATCTTGGCGATATTCCGCCGGAAGTTTTTCGCGATGAGCTGCACAAGCTCGCGGATTGGATCGCTGATTATCGGGAAAAAATCGCCGAGCGGCGAATTTCTCCGAATGCGAAACCGGGCGCGGTTCTGGCGCAGTTGGATACTGCGCCGCCGGAAACGGCTTCGGCACTCAAAGAAATTTTCGCCGAGATCGACCGCGTCATCGTTCCGGGCGTGGCCCACTGGGCACACCCGCAATTCATGAGTTACTTCGGTTGCACTACGACAAGTCCGGGCATTCTTGCCGAAATGATGACCGGCGCGCTGAACGTCAACGCCATGACCTGGCGCACATCGCCGGCCGCGACGGAATTGGAGACGCTCGTGCTTGACTGGCTGCGGCAATGGCTTGGGTTGCCTAACGAGTTCACAGGCGTCGTTTACGATACGGCTTCGATTTCGACCATGCACGCGCTGGCCACGGCGCGTGAACAAGTTGCACCGAACGCGCGCAAGCTTGGATTGAGCGGACGCAATCTGCCGATTTTTCGCATTTACACTTCCGATCAAGCACACAGCTCGGTTGAGAAGGGGGCCATCGCGCTCGGGATCGGGGAAGAAAATGTGCAGCGCGTGCCGAGCGATGCCGAATTCCGAATGGATGTGGCGGCGCTGCGCGCGATGGTCGAGCGCGATCAGCGCGAGAAATTCAAACCGCTTGCCACAGTTGCGACCGTTGGCACAACATCGACGGCTAGCGTGGATCCCGTGCCGGAGATCGCGAAAATCTGCCACGAGCACAAAATGTGGCTCCACATCGATGGCGCTTACGGCGCCGGGCTGGCGCTCTTACCCGAGTGCAAATGGATCACTGATGGTTGGAACGAAGCAGACTCCATTGTCATCAATCCGCACAAAATGCTTTTTGTGCCGCTGGATTTCAGCGCCCTTTATGTGCGCGACATCGGCCGGTTGCGACGCCTCTTCACCCTCGTCCCGGAGTATCTGCATCTGCGCGATCCGGTCGGCGCAGAAATCAACTACATGGATTACGGCGTGCAGCTGGGGCGAAGATTTCGCGCACTCAAAGCGTGGGTCGTTTGGCGCGCCTTCGGCCGTGACGGAATGGCTGCGCGCATTCGCGATCATCTGCGCCTCGCAAATCTTCTCGCCGGCTGGATCAGGAACGACAAACGCTTCGAGCTGGCGGCGCCGATCGTGATGCCGGTTGTTTGTTTTCGATTCGTCGCCACGGACGAAGACAAGATCGACATGTTGAACAGCGAGATCGTGGAGCGGATCAACGCCTCCGGCCGCGTCTATCTTACCCAAACAAAACTGCACGGCCGCACCGTCATGCGGATCGGTTTCGGAAATATCCTCACGACCGAGCGACACTTGCGCACCGCCTGGGAATTGATTCAAAAGACAGTGGAAGGATGCGCTCCGGCGCGTCCCTAATATTTGGGACGACACAGAGGTCGTCCCTCCATCAAAAATAAGGTTGGCGCGCTCCGAACCCGCCGTAAATTCAGCGCCCGGACGAATTAGAAGTTTATGATCAAAATTCTTCGCAAGCATCGTAACTGGCTCATGATCGTGATCGCGATCCTGGCCCTGCCGTTTTGTATTTATTTCGTAAAAACGGATTACAGCGCGATTCGCCCGGATCAACTCGGCCAGATTTACGGGCGCAGCATTTCGTCAATCGAAGCGCGGCGGGATGCACGCTTATTCGAACTGGCCCGCGACCTCGGCATGATCGATTTTTTACAGGATATGGTCGGCGGGACGACCAGGCGGGATGCAGGCAGGGAAGAAGTCTACGCACAATTTGCGGTGAACTTGATCGTTCTGCAGCATGAAGCGGAGCGGCTCGGGATTCAGCCGGCCCAGTCGGAAATTGTCGATCTTGTGCGGAACCTGTCTGCGTTTCGTGGCGCGTCCGGTTTCGATCCCAAGAAATACGAAGACGTCGTGCAGAATTTGCTTGGACCGAACGGTTTTACCGAAGCACAAATTGAAGAGCTGGCGCGGGACCAGATTTGCTTGGATCGAATCAAGCAGCTTTTGGGGTCGGCCGTCTCGCTCCCCGAATCGCAAAGTAAATCGGATTACGAACAGATTTACGGCAAAAACTTTGTCAGCGTCGTTCGGTTGCGTGCCGCAGACTTCGCCAAAGAAGTAAAAGTGACCGACGACGATATCCGGAAATATTATGAAGCGCACAAAGCCGAGTTAAAGACGGAGGAGAAGCGCAAGATCGAGTTCGTCAATCTTTCCCTGACCGACGAACAGAAGAAATTAACCGGCAAGGAGCGGATCGACGCCTTGCAGAAGCTGGCTGATCGCGCAAACGACGTGAGCCAGGCATTGCTCGAAAAGGGAGCAAATTTTCAGCAGGTGGCCGCGAAATTTCAGCTGCCGATTCAAACAACGGGAGAGTTCACTGCCACGGCGCCCGATCCGAAACTGAAGAGCGACCCACAACTCAGCGCGGCCGCGTTTTTATTGACTGCACAAGAGCCGACTAGGGATCCGATTCAAACGCCAGATGGGTTTTGTATTTTGCATCTTGCCGGCATCGCCGAAGCACGAGGGCTGACCATCGATGAAGCGAAGTCGAAAATTGTCGATGCAATCAAAGCGACGCGTGAGCGCGAAATGGTTACGGCGAAGGGCACGCTGGTGCCGCGAACTTTGCGCGAGGGTTTGAAATCAGGCGCGCCACTTTCGTCTACGCTCGAAAAGGCAGGCGGTTTAAAGGCCGACAAAGTCGAACCATTTATCCTGGCCGATGATCTCGAGCAAAAAAAACCTGAGGAGAAACCGAAGAACGAATCGCCCGATATGATGGCGATTAAAAATGCCGCGGCTCAGGTTCAGCCGGGCGAAGTGAGCGACTTTTTACCTACGGAAGAGGGCGGGATCATCGTCCTGCCCGAAAAACGCGAACCGCCCGATCCGGCAAAGTATCAACAGGGCAAGGCGGCCTTCGACGAGCGTTATCTTAAGAACACACGTCGAATTGTATTTTTCGAATGGCTTCGCGATCGCCAGCAGGAGGCCGGCGTTCAACTCGCCAACGTTAATGTCCCGTCGCCCAGAGATTCGGGTTCAACCACAAATTGACACGAATAGACACGAACAATGGAACAGTTGACCAACGTGCTCGTTTGTCATTCGTGTTCATTGGCGTGCATTCGTGGTTTTCCGGCTGAATAAATGCAAACGCGCGACGAAATCTTCGATGACGCGAGTGGCGATCTGGCGATCGGCGAGTTAGAAAAAGCGGTCGAAAAGTATCGGCGCTGCATTGAATTGGATCCGGAGTTTTTCGACGGCTGGCACGCGCTCGGCATGGCGCTGATGAAGGTCGGCCAATTTCCGGAAGCCATCGAGGCCGGCAAAAAAGCAACCGAGCTCCGGCCGAACGACCAAATCGCCTGGACCAGTCTCTCGTTGTTTTACAATCGCGCCGGCAACATTAAGGAAGCCGAAGCCGCCGGCGCAAAAGCCAAAGTTCTTTCCTGGGGCGGCAAGATAGCGAAAGAGTAAGAACCGCCTCGCACAAAGGCCACAACGATTCAGAGTTTGGTGGAACTCTGTTTCGAAATTCCACTTTTCCTTTGTGAACGTTGTGATCGTTGTGCGAGTTGCCAGCCCGGCTCGGAATTGCCAGTCCGGCCCGGACTCACCAGATGTTTACTCGCTTGCCGGCGGCGCGGACCATGGGCGAACCGTCCGGAACATTGAATGCTTTCGCGAACTCGGGCAGATCCGAGAGCGGTCCGTTCACGCGGTAATGCGCCGGCGAATGCGGATCGGTGTTCAAGCGCAGCTTTTGATCTTCGTCGCGGATTTTTTGTTTCCAGATTGTCGCGAAGGACAGAAAGAAACGTTGCTCGGGCGTAAAGCCGTCGATCTTTTTGTCGCGGGCGGCAGGATCCTTAGCGAGCGCCTTTTGCAGCGCGGCGTATGCGAGCTTCACTCCGCCGATGTCGGCAATGTTCTCCCCCTGGGTCAGCTCACCGTTCACATGCAAACCGGGCAGCGGTTCGTATTCGTTGTATTGCGCCACGATCGCTCCCGAGCGTTTCTTGAATTCCTCACCGGACTGCGGCGACCACCAGTCGCGTAAATTTCCAACCTCATCGTATTGCCGGCCCTGGTCGTCAAAGCCGTGGGTCATTTCGTGGCCGATGACCGCACCGATCCCGCCGTAATTGATGGCGTCGTCGGCTTTGGGGTAAAAGAACGGCGGCTGCAAAATTCCGGCCGGGAAAACAATCTCGTTCATCTTTGGATTGTAATACGCGTTTACCGTCGGCGGCGTCATGCCCCATTCGGTGCGGTCGACCGGTTTGCCGATCTTGTTCAACTCGCGTTTCGTTTCAAAGTTCTGCGCCCGGATCGCGTTGAGAACAAACGGGCCGCGATCGATGCGCAGCGTCGAATAATCGCGCCACTTGTCCGGGTAGCCGATTTTTACGGTGAAGGCGGCGAGCTTTTTCAAAGCCGCCTGCTTTGTCGGCTCATCCATCCATTCGAGTGTCTTGATGCGATCGCTCAGTGCTTCTTTCAGATTGTTGATGAGCTCAAGCGCGCGCGCCTTGGCCTCCGGCGGGAAATAATCGGCCACGTAAAGTTTACCCAGCGCTTCGCCGATCTCGCCATCGGTGGAAATCACGACGCGCTTCCAGCGGGGTTTGATCTGCTTGGTACCGCGCAGCGTTGTCTCTTTGAAATTGAAATCTTCGTTGACGAAATCTTTCGAAAGCTCGGCGGCATTTGCGTTGATGAGATGCCAGCGCAGATACGTTTTCCAATCGTCGATCGATGTCGACGTAAACGCCGTGTTCACCGCCTTGAAGAAATCGGGCTGATGCACGTCGATATCGCCCGGTGTCGCGAGATCGATTCCCTTGAAATAATCGGCCCAATTCCAATCCGGCGTGAGCGCTTGCAGCTCCGCTGGCGTCATCTTGTTGTAATTCTTTTGCGGATCGCGCAGCTCCACCCGCGTGCGGGACGCTTGCGCGAGCGAAGTTTCGAGCGCGAGAATTTTCTTTGCGTCGTCGCCGGCTTTGGCTGCCGGTTCGCCGAGCAATGTCAGCATCTTGGTCACATGCTCGACATACTGGTCGCGTAGTTTTTTCGATTCGTCGTCCGTCTTCGTGTAGTAATCGCGGTCGGGCATGCCGAGCCCGCCCTGCACGGCTTGCGAAATTTCGCGGGTGCTGTCCTTGTCGTCCTGGCCGGAGCCGAAATTGAAGAACGCGTTCACGCCGCTCATGTGCAGGTGCGCGATTTCTTTCAGCACATCTTGTCGATCTTTCATCGCGTCGATCTTGCCCAACTCGTCTTGCAACGGCTTGGTGCGCATGGCGTCGATCGTCTTCTCGTCCATGCCGCTGGCGTAGTAATCGCCGACTTTCTGCAGTTCCGGCGCGGTCTTTGGATCGGCTTTGGTCTTCGCCGCCTTTTCTGCGATCGCGTGCAGGGCATCGTTGTTCCGTTCGATCAGCTGATTGAAACTGCCCCAGCGCGAATATTCCGGCGGAATTTCCGTGCGCTTGATCCAGCCGCCGTTGGTGTAAAAAAAGAAATCGTCCGCCGGCTTCACCGACGTGTCCATGTTCGTCGGATCGATCGGCTTCGGGTTTTTCTCATTCTTCGCTTCTGACGCGCCCTGCAAGGCAAACACGCCCAATGAAATGATTGCGATGACGGACAGGAATTTAAGCATCGAAGAAGAAACTCGAAAGCGACGCGCTTGTCCAGCAATGTGACGTTGCATCCGATTCTTCTCCTCGCACAAAGTCCACTAAGGACACGACGTAATTTGATGCTGTGGCCGTTGTGCCCTTAGTGCGAGACCCCTTTATGTATTGACCGCGTCAACGGCCCCCCTCAGTCTCAGGCCGAATAGATTTAACCGAAAGGACTTATGAAAAAATATATCACCTATACAATTCTCGCTTTCTTCGCCGCGACCGCCGTTTCCATCGCCGCGCCGGACAAGGCCGCGATAGAGTCAAAAGAAAAAGCCGCCTGGCAGGCATTCAAAGACAAGAAAGCTGACGACTTCACGAAAGTGGTAGATAAGGACTTCCTCGGCGTTTATGCCGAAGGCGTCTCCAACATGAAAAAGGAGATGGATGACATGAAAAAGTGGGACATGAAATCGTTTGCCATCAGCGATTACACTGCCTTCTCTGACGAAAAGGACATTATGGTCACGACTTACACCGTGAAGATTGAAGGCACGTATGATGGCAAGGATAGCTCCGGCACCTACAACGCCGGCTCTGTCTGGAAGATGGAGAACGGCGCGTGGATGGCCATTTTCCACACCAACGTGAAACAGGAGGCAGCCGCGAAGTAGTAGGAATTGCCTCGCACAAAGTCCACAGAGAATGGAACGAATGGGATTCGCGACATAGAAGGCAAAAGCTGCGCGGGTAGCAGCGAGCGAAGCTGGGAGCTGAAGCGAGTTTCAACACCAAGAAAAGATTTCCCTTGGTTGAATGACGTCGTGACCGTTGTGTCCGTCGTGCGAGAACTCTTGCGCTTTTGTCACGGCGTCTTATTTTGAGCGAGAAATAAGTGCGGGGGAGCCGGATGGCTGAGAGGTCCGAATGGTGGACGACCCCTTGAACCTGATGCGGGTAATGCCGCCGAAGGGAAGTCAGCCATGCGTTTTTCCGCGCATGGCTTTTTTGTTTATGAACCCGCAAATAACGCGAATGACACGAAATTTTCAAAAGTCAGGATTTAGAGTCTGCATTCAGTATTCGCGTAAATTTGTGTGATTCGCGGGCCAACTTAGTAATGGAAAAATGATGGCTAAAAAAGGTGAGATAGAACCAAGCGCGGAGTCGCCATTGCCCAATTCGAAAAGGATTTATGTCGGCGGCGAATTGCATTCGCACATCCGCGTGCCGTTCCGTGAAATTTCGCTCGCGCCGACGAAAACGATGAGCGGTGAGATCGAAGTGAACGAGCCGGTGCGCGTTTACGATACCAGCGGTCCCTGGGGCGATCCGGATTTCACGGGTACCGCCGATCCGGCTCGAATTGTCGAACAAGGATTGCCGGCGTTGCGCGCGAAATGGATTCGCGATCGCGGCGATGTGGACGAGATCGAAGGACGCAAAGTTCAGCCGATTGATGATGGATACCTCTCCGTTTCGCATGCCGGGCATTCGGCAAAGCGCAACGGAAGTAGAAAGTCTAAAGTAGAAAGTAGAAAACCCTCATCCTTTGCCGCGAACCGCCAGTCCGGCTCGGACCGACCTTTGCGGGCTAAGCCCGGCAAAGTCGTCACGCAGCTAGCCTACGCACGACAAGGCGTGATTACTCCAGAAATGGAGTTTATTGCGGTCCGTGAGAATCACGGACGCGCGAATAATTCTTCATCTGGATCTGTAGGGGAAGCTGCCAGCTTCCCATCTAATAACGGTCGGGACGCTAACAGCGTCCCCTACAGTCGGAACGATCTTCGCCAGCAGCACGCCGGCGAATCATTCGGCGCGAGCATCCCCAACGAGATCACCGCTGAGTTTGTGCGGGCAGAAGTCGCGCGCGGGCGCGCCATCATCCCGGCCAACATCAACCACCCGGAAGCCGAGCCGATGATCATCGGCCGCAATTTCCTCGTAAAAATCAACGCCAACATCGGCAACAGCGCCGTCGCGTCGTCGATCGAAGAAGAAGTCGAGAAGATGCGCTGGGCGA
The DNA here is from genome assembly GCA_035936875.1 of Chthoniobacterales bacterium. Lineage (GTDB taxonomy): Bacteria > Verrucomicrobiota > Verrucomicrobiia > Chthoniobacterales > UBA10450 > DASYVQ01. The sequence goes on along the minus strand of DASYVQ010000055.1, from coordinate 14,455 downwards.
CGAAATGGGGCGCCGACACGGTGATGGATCTTTCCACCGGCAAAAACATTCACGCCACCCGCGAATGGATCATTCGCAACTCGCCCGTCCCGATCGGCACGGTGCCGATTTATCAGGCGCTCGAAAAAGTTGGCGGCCGCGCGGAAGAACTGACCTGGGAAATTTATCGCGACACGCTCATCGAACAGGCGGAGCAGGGGGTCGATTACTTCACCGTCCACGCCGGCGTCCTATTAAGATACATCCCGATGACGGCGCGCCGCGCCACCGGCATCGTTAGTCGCGGCGGCTCGATCATGGCGAAGTGGTGCCTCGCGCATCATCAGGAAAGTTTTCTCTACACGCGTTGGGACGAGATCTGCGAGATCATGGCCGCCTACGACGTCAGCTTCTCCATCGGTGACGGTTTGCGGCCGGGCAGTATCGCGGACGCGAACGACGAGGCGCAGTTCGCCGAACTGTTCACGCAAGGCGAGCTGACCCAGCGCGCCTGGAAACAGCACGTGCAAGTGATGAACGAAGGCCCGGGTCACATTCCGATGCACATGATCAAAGAGAACATGGAGAAACAACTCGAGTGGTGCGACGAAGCGCCGTTCTACACCCTCGGCCCGCTCACCACCGACATCGCGCCCGGCTACGATCACATCACCAGTGCGATCGGCGCGGCCATGATCGGCTGGTATGGATGCGCCATGCTTTGCTACGTCACGCCGAAAGAACATCTCGGATTGCCGAACAAGAAAGATGTGAAGGATGGCGTCATCGCCTACAAGATCGCCGCGCACGCCGCCGATTTAGCGAAGGGCCATCCCGGCGCCCAATACCGCGACAACGCAATTTCAAAAGCGCGCTTCGAATTTCGTTGGGAAGATCAATTCAATCTTGCGCTCGATCCCGAGACCGCGCGTGAATTCCACGATGAAACGCTGCCGCAAGAGGGAGCGAAGACCGCACATTTTTGCAGCATGTGCGGGCCACATTTCTGCAGCATGCGCATCACAGAAGATGTCCGTCGCTATGCCGCTCAACAGGGCGTGACAGAAGAAGACGCGATCAAGCGTGGCCTCGAAGAGAAAGCCGCCGAATTCGCCAAAGCTGGCGAAGTTTATCAGAAAGTGTGATGCGCATGTCGATGAACACGAGATTAAGCGGGAGCGCTCGGGTAGATGACATTAAAAGTCACCCGCAGGGCGAGATTCGCGGGCTGACGAAGCTCGTCAAGATCACCGAGGACGTTCGGAAGTACGCAGCGGAACGTGGCCTAACGGATACAGAAGCAATCGAACGCGGCCTAAAGGAGAAGTCCCGCGAGTTTGTTGACCAGGGCGCTGATGTGTATGCAAAAACATAGCTGCCAAGGAATCGAGAGGCGTGGGACGACGTGAGATGGACGGGCAGGCCCGAGAGGGCGAGAAGGCCGGGAGGAATTCGAGTCAATGCAGGAAAAACGGAAAGAATTCCTGGAGAAGGGCGCGGAGGTTTACGCGAAGACGTCGCTGTAGCCGCCTCGCTCTATGCCGGGACAGATCAAAGTAAGTGAGGAAGCAGCTGCGCGGGAAATTCTAGTGAAACGCACGGTTAATGTCTCCTTCATAGCCGCGGGCGTCCTGTTTGCGGTAATTGCTGTTGGGTTTGGGGTTTGGCTTGGCAATAACGCGCCCGTTGGAGGAGTTGCAGAAAGGAGCGTTGCCGTTTTGCCCTTCGAAAGTCTGAGCGCCGATCCAGAGGAGGCGTTCCGCGCCGTGGGCGTTCAAGATCAAATCCGGAACGACTTGGCCAAGGTCGCGGACCTGAAAGTGATCAGCCGCAACTCGGTGATGCAATACAGGCCAGGGGCGAAACGCAATCTTCGCGAGATTGCGGACGCTCTCGGAGTTGCTTATGCTATCGAGGGCAGCGTTCAACGCGCGGCCGACCGCGTCCGGGTGCGTGCGCAACTGATCAATGGGAGGACAGGCACTCACATTTGGCGAAAAAGTTATGACGGTGCGCTCGACGACGTGTTTGCGATTGAAAGCAAAATCGCCAAAGCCGTCGCAGACGAGCTTGGGGCGAGGCTCTCGGCAGCGGAAAAAGAGACGATTGAGGAAAAACCCACCGATAAGCCCCTGGCGTCTGAGCGCTATATTCGCGCGGGAATTCTTCTCGACGGTATCGCGTTAGATGCGCGTTCTGCAGACCTTCGATACCAAGCTGTGCATCTACTTGAGCTTGCCGTAGCTCAAGATCCAAAATTTCTGCTGGCCTATTGTCGCCTCGGCTTTGCGCACCAAGGACTATATTTCAATGGCTATGACCACACTCCGCTGCGATTAGCCCGGGCAACTGAAGCGGTGGAGGCCGCACTTCGGCTTGGCCCAGACCGTGGCGAACCGCATCTGGCTGCGGGGTTGTTGTACTATTACTGTTATCGCGATTACGACCGGGCTCGCTCCGAACTGGCGATTGCTCGCCGTCTGCTCTCTAACGAACCGTTGGTCTATGCGACCCTCGGCTGGATCGACCGGCGGCAGGACCGGTGGCAGGACCACTTGCGCAATATGAACCGAGCTCTCGAGCTTGATCCGCGTAATGTTTTTATCCTTCACCAGGTAGCCGGTACCTATCAGGTGCTGCGCCGTTACAATAATCTCGTGGCGACATTCGACCGGGCGCTGGCGGTCACGCCTAACGATGCCGTTGCTCGGGTCGCCAGGGGATTGGCTGAACTGGATTCGAACGCAACTGTTCAACCGGGGCAAGTGGCGGTTCAGGAAGTGCTGGCTAACGACCCGGCCGACGGTGTAAAAATCGTCGATCGATGGTTTAACATCGCCCTCTGCGCTCGCGATGCGAACGATGCAAAACGCGCTTTGGGTTCGATGCTGCAGGAAGGAATAACATGGGGTGCCAATGTCCGTACCCCGCGGAGCTTTTGCGAAGGCTTGGCCGCTCGCGTGTTCGGGGACAACGAGGCGGCGATGAATGCGTTCGCCGACGCTCGTGAGGAAATGGAAACGGTGCTCCAGAAACAGCCCGATTATGCCGAGGCGATGTCTGTAATCGGGATGATCGACGCCGCCCTTGGCAGGAAGGAAGACGCATTACGGGAGGGTCGCCGGGCTGTTGAATTATTGCCGGTAACGAAAGACGTGATGACTGGCTCCGAATTACTGCGAAACCTCGCGCTCATTTACGCCTGGACCGGAGAGAAAGAACTGGCGCTTAATCAAATCGCTGCTGCTTTGCAGGGGCCGGGTCACATAACGTATGGACAGTTACGTTTGCACCCGTGGTGGGACACATTACGGGAGGATCCGCGGTTTGATAAACTCGTCGAGGAGGCAAAAAAACCGGTCAAGGTAAAGTAAAGTCGCAGTATATGAATACCGTGGCGGGATTGTGCGCGGTGTGAGGGAAAGTTCGGAAGTATTATGATTTCGACTTCAAAGCGAATGGCTCAATCCTTCGGCCGCGTCCCGCATTCGAATGTGCTCGCAATTGGGCGTGCTCCTGTATTAACATCGGGCGCCTTATAAAGTGCGCATTCCAGGCCTATCGAGTTCGCAGTTCAACTTTCGACGCCTTTGCGCGGTGACAGTCGCGGTGCTGATCACAGCGGTCGAGGCCCGAGGCCAAGATCTCTACGCGCATCGTTCGCCCGAAGAACTGAAAAAACTCAGCGTCGAAGAATTGCGCGGACCGGAATATCAGGTCAAAGCTGTGTTCCTGTTCAATTTCGCTCAATTCGTCAGTTGGCCGTCACCCCAACCTTCGGACACTCCTTTTGTGATCGGAATTGTGGGCGACGACCCGTTCGACTCTTATTTGGATGAAACAGTGCGCGGCGAGAAAGTAAATAATCGTTCGTTAACTACCCAGCGTTTCCGTCGAGGGCGCGACCCGCGTAACTGCAATATCCTTTTCATCAGTCAGTCCGAGCGCGATCGAGCTGCTCAGATTGTTTCGAACTTGAAAGGCCGCAGCGTGCTAACAGTCAGCGACATCGACGGTTTTGCCGATTTGGGCGGAATGATCGAACTTTTCACAGAGAAAAATAAGATCCGTATGCGAATTAACCTGGAAGCAGTGAGAGCTGCCAACCTGAAAGTGAGCTCAAAACTGCTTCGTGTCGCCGAAGTGAAGCACTGATATGGTGTTCTCGCTCCGCAACATTCCCATCAAGCGCAAACTGATGCTGGTCATTCTGCTGACCAGCGGATTTGCCATTCTCCTGATGGGCACTGCGCTTATCACTTACGAGCTAGTCACATTTCGAAGCGCGCTTACAAACAACATCGAAGTCTTGGCGCAAATCATCGGCTCCAACAGTACGGCCACGCTTGCTTTCGACGACCGGGAAAACGCCAAGGAAATTCTGAGGGCGCTCGCCGCCGAAAACCAGATCACTGCAGCCGCGATCTATGATCGAAACGGCCGATTGTTCGCCAGCTTTCCGGAATCGATCACGCCAACGCAATTACCGCCGGTGCCCGGCCCGGACGGTCATCGATTTAACCGATTTCAGCTCGTCATGGTACAGCCGATCTTCCAGGAAGGTGCACGACTCGGGACGATTTATCTCCAGGCCGATCTCGGCCAGATGTATCGGCGCCTCACGGTCTACGGCATTCTACTCTTCGTTGTCAGCGTCTGTTCGTTTCTTGGCGCCATGGCATTGTCCGCCGCGCTTCAACACAGAATTTCTTTGCCAATTCTTGAACTGGCCAAAGTAGCGACGGCGGTGTCCGATCGTAACGACTATTCGGTCCGGGCCGTCAAACACGGCGCGGACGAGATCGGCTACCTCACCGACTCGTTCAACCAAATGCTCGCGCGAATCGGCGAAAGCAACGCGGCGCTCGCCGCGAGCGAAGAGCGGTTGAGATTGGCACTGGAAGGATCTCGAACCGGCACCTGGGATTGGAATCTTCTAACTAATCGCGCCACTTGGGACGATTACATGTATCCGCTCTTCGCGCGGACCAAGGACCAATTCGATGGAACCATTGAATCCGTTTTGCCGGTCGTTCACCCCGATGATCGCGCGAAACTCAAGCAAGCGTTGGGCAATGCCGCCAAAACCAAGCAGGACTTGAACATTGATTTTCGAGTGATCGATCCTGACGGCGCGATTCGTTACATGGCATCTAGAGGCCGTGTGTTTTTCGACGATGCCGGGCGGTCCGTGCGAATGACCGGCGTCAGCATGGATGTCACTGCGAGCAAGCAGATTGAGAAAGAGCTGAGTCGAGCAAAAGAAGCAGCCGAAGCGGCAAACAAAGAGAAAGATCAATTCCTTGCGATTGTCAGTCATGAGCTTCGCACTCCGCTGACGCCAGCGCTGGCCGCGGCGGCGATGCTCGAAAGCGACGCAACGCTTTCGCCGCAAATTCGGCAGGACTTATCCGTGATCCGTCGCAACATCGAGGTAGAGGCGCGATTGATCGACGACCTTCTCGACATCACCCGGATTGTCCGCGGCATGTTGGAACTGCGTCGTCAGGTTGTCGATGTTCGCTCTCTCCTCGAGCACGCGATGCAGAACTATTGTCTCGACGCCGCCGCGAAAAAACAAATTCGTGTCTCGATGAAAATGACGGCGGCCCAATCCCACGTTCTTGTCGACAGCTCGCGAATGACTCAGGTGTTCTGGAACCTTCTCCAAAACGCCTGCAAGTTTACTTCGACAGGGGGATCGATCGATGTTTGCGTTTACAATGAATATCGCCAGCGTCGGTCGCCCAATGTCATATCACCCAACGGTGACAAGGATCCGTTGTGCCAGCTCGTTGTTGACGTCTCGGACACCGGGATGGGAATCAGTCCGGAAACTTTGCCGAAGATTTTCAACGCTTTCGAACAAGGCGAGCGGTCGCGAGGTCAGGGTTTTGGTGGACTCGGTCTTGGGCTGGCCATCAGTCGGGCGATTATCGAACTTCATGGTGGATCGATCAGCGCGGCTAGTGAAGGGAAAGGCAAAGGCGCGACGTTTACCGTACGCTTGCATTGCGCAAAACCGGTGCTGACGGCGGAGACAGACCGGCCGACAGCCGCGGTGTCTGATGCAGTCGCGAAACGATCAATGCGCGTTCTTGTTGTAGAAGATCATCCCGACACGGCGGAACAATTTGCCAGACTGCTGAGACGCGAGGGACACGAAGTCATCTGCGCTGGAAGCATCAAGGAAGCGCAAACCTACGCGTTGGTCGCGCCGGGCCAAAATCGCGCCTGCGCATTCGACATTCTAATTAGCGATTTGGATTTGCCGGATGGTAGCGGCCGCGAACTCATGCGAAACCTGGCTCAACGGTATCCGATTCGCGGAATCGCTATTAGCGGCCATGGCATGAAAGAAGATGTCGATGGAAGCATGCAAGCGGGCTTCTCGTATCACATCACGAAACCAGTGAACTGGGCTGAATTGAAAGCGGTAATCGACAAGATCAGCGACGAAATCTCTCACGAAGCCGCGCCGCCACTGTCAAAGCTCGTTTGATCTTCGCCTGCTCGTGGCGCGTTACTTCGTGTTCGCCTGCGAGAAAATCCGTGGATGGGCTGGAAAATAATTTTCGCACTGCGCACTTTCTCGTCACTGGTCACAGATGCCAGTCCGGCTCGGACTCACTTGTCACTTCCCTTTCAGGCGCGGCTTGACATTACCCCGCGCGTCGAGCGACAAAGGAGCGCCGGATGAACACGGATTCGAGCGGGAGCGGCCGGGTAGATGACATTAAAGGTCACCCGCAGGGCGAGATTCGCGGGCCGACGAAGCTCGTCAAGATCACGGAGGACGTGCGGAAGTTCGCTGGCGAGCAGGGGATTACAGAAAATGAGGCGCTCGAAAAAGGATTGAAAGAAAAGTCAGCCGAGTTGGCAAGAAAAGGCTCGGAAGTCTACGCGAAAGTGTAGTAAGACTTCCGCGTGCGCGCAGTTCCCCTCAGCAGTGCTGTTTTACTTAGCGCGGTTCAACTGATGTTCGCCACGAACTCAGCTGATCCGAGCGCAAGGGCGAGTCCATCAGCGGCGGAGTCCGGAAAGCGCGGGCAAAAGCCGGACGGAAAAGCCGACATTATTAAAGCGCAAAAATCTGTCGATGAGATCATACGAGCGCACCCGGATTATTGGATGGCTTACGATCTCCGCGCGAAGACCTTTTTGTTGCAAGGAAACTGGAACGCGGCGCTCCAGGATTTGAATTCCACGATACGTTTACAACCGGCGTTTTTTGAGGCGAGTTGGGTTCGTTCTCTCGTGTATCTCCACTTAAACAACTACGCCGCCAGTCTCAAAGATTTGAATGCATTGGCGAAAGTTACTTATCAGGTGCAAAACCCTGGGGAGCTCGGGCTTGTTTTGAACCAACGCGCCTGGCTTCGCGCAACCTGCCCGGATGCTTCGATCCGAAACGGATCGCTCGCGGTGAGCGACGCAAAAAAGGCGTGTGAACTGTCGAAATGGAGCCGCTCCAAATATATCGCCACGCTGGCGGCTGCTTACGCTGAAGCGGGCGATTTCGATTCGGCGGTGCGTTATCAGCAGCAGGCGCTCAACGTGAAAAAATCCGAGAACGACGAAATCGAAAAGAAAGCCGCCGGCCTGAAGGGGAACCCGAACGCCAAGAAAATCGCCGCCGAGATTACAAAGGAGGATAAAGAATCATTACAAGGTTACGGTCTGCGTCTCGAGATGTATAAACAACACCGTCCGTATCGAGGCCGCAACGCGATAATGTAGCGACTATGCGCGGCACTATGCAGAGCATGTTTTCGAAGGCGTTGATCATTCTGCTGGCGGTCGTCGCAGCCATGGACGCGCAAGGAAGCGTACCAATCGAGGTTGTTTACGGCCGCGGTCGCAATAAGACCGCGATGAAACTCTGGCAGGACGCGGAAACGCAGCTAAAAAATGGCGATGTCGCGAACGCGCACCGGAACGTGGAGGCGGCTCTCCGCAGCGATCCAACATTGTATCCTGCACTCTACACCCGCGCGAAGGTGTTTATCAGACAGCGCAAATATGAACTGGCCGTTCAGGATTGCACCAACGCGCTGAGGCAGGACACCACATTTGTCGAAGCCGCCTTATTGCGCGCCAGCGCAAACGCGAAGCTCGGAAGGTACGACGCCAGTCGCAAGGAAATTGAGCACTGTATTTCTATCCGGCCGCGTGTCGATGCTCTGGCCAGGGCATTTGCTGAGCGGGCGTGGTTGCGCGCGACCTGCCCGGACCCGTCATTTCGAAATGGTCAGCAGGCAATTAAGGACGCGACGATGGCATGCAAGCTAATGGAGTGGAAGGACGAGGTTAGCATCGACACGCTTGCAGCTGCCTACGCCGAAGCCGGCGATTTCGATTCCGCGGTGCGTTACGAAGGCGAAGCTCTTGGCACAAAAGGAATCTCCGCTGAAGACACCAAAATCTTTCGGTACCATCTGGAATTATTCAAACACCGCCAGCCTGTTCGATCGTCTAGATAACGAACTCGGACTTTCCCGTTTCCCAAAATCTGAAATTTGAAATCTAAAATCTGCAATGAGTTGAGTTTGTCGAAAAAGGCGCCGAAATCTACGCGAAGACGTGATTGTTGTAGCCACCTCGCTCTGTCAAGGTGTGCCGTCCATAACGTCCAAATCGTGTCCTGTTACGAATCCTCTGTATGAAGATTCTGCGAACGTCGTTAGTCGTAATAATTAATCTCACTATCGCCGCCTGCGCCTCCGGACCGAAAAACTCCGCAGCCTTGCAGTCCGTTCGAACGGTTTCGATTGATCCGAACGTAAAAATGCCGGCCAAGATGGAATTTTTCGGGCTGAGCGAAATGCTGGCTGGCGCGGCCGTAGTCGGAGCGGTAGGTCCCGCAGGAAGCGGTGCCATGACTCCTTCGCATCGAATGGCACCAGACTTTGGAATACCGGAGTCCTTGCGCACCGAACTCGCCGCTGCCCTGCAAAAATCCGGCAAGTTTGTCGTAAAAAAACAAGCTCCGTCCGATGCAGTGCTGCGGTTGGGAGTCGAACTCTACGGGTTTCACTCGGCCGAGATGTTCGCCCGGCGTGTTAACCCGGAGCTGGCCATGACCGCGAAGCTGGTCCGAAGCGACGGAACTGAAGTATGGCGTTTCCGCAATTATGTAAACCACCTAACGAGTGGGACGCCGGCCATTCTGCCCGAAAAAATCAAAGAGAACCCGCAGCTTGGGGTGGACGCCTTTCGCGTTGCCGCTCGCCTCTGCGGCGAGAAAGCACTAGAGAAACTGCAAAAATAAAGATCACGTGCGTTCACCTCCCCTCATCATAGCGATTCTGTTTTTCTCAGTCGCGGCATTCGCCGGCGAGATTCGCGAGTTCGACATCAAAACGATAGAACGGCTTGGTAATGAGTTAATGCGGGTGTGCCAGCAGAGCGACCGCGGCGCGACGAACCCGGTTCGGAAGCGCGCGAAACAAACTGCTGTCGCGGCGTTGAAAGGGAAACTGTTCGACATTCGTTATGATTACGTTGTCCTGGACGATCCCGATGGCAGTGGCTTTCTCGTTTACGCGTTAGGCCAAGGATCCAAGCCGGGTGACACGGTCGTGCACGGTCACTTTCGCGTCACAGTCTCCGCCGACGGCGGAAAAGCCGAACGGGTGGATGCTCTGTCGCGTAGCGTCGACATCGACAGCAAGGATTCGCCCAAGGTGGGGGACTATAAGAAATGGGGGTTCGCGACCAACCAAATTGTTGGGACGAGACCGGTAGAAACTTTAGTTTATGCGAGCAACCACATGAAAATGCCGATCGCGGTTGCAACGCCGCCCAACGGTCAAGTTTGGTTCATCGAAAACGGGAAGATCAGAAAATCGGATCGATGAAACTGTGCATTCTCTTTATCGTAGCAATTCTGTTTTTCTCAGCGACGGCATTCGCCGGCGAGATTCGGGAGTTCGACCTCAAAACGATCGAGCGACTGGGCAACGAATTAACGCGCGTGAGCCAAACCTCCGAGCGAGGAGCAACGAATGCAGTCAGGAAGCGGGCGAAGCAGACGGCGATCGCGGCTTTGCAAGGCAAGCTTTTCGATATTCGCTACGATTACGTTGTTCTGGGCGATCCGGATGGTAGCGGTTTTCTCGTTTATGCATTAGGCCGAGGATCGAAGCCGGGCGACGTCGTGGTTTGTGGCCACTTTCGAGTGACGGTATCAGCTGATGGCAACAAAGTAGAGCGCATTGATGCGCTTTCCCAAGGCCTAATGATCGAAAACAAAAACGTCAACCATTCGCCGCCCGGGTATCGTGACGTGGGGATTGTTATTGCTCAACGAGTAAGCAACAAGCCGGTGGAGACATTTGTCTACGCGAACCTGTTGCTACAGAAAGACCTCTTCGTCAGTGGACCTGATTTTAGCGTGTGGTTTATTAAGAACGGAAAGATCACAAAGTCGGATTCAAAGAAGTGAGTCTACGGCCCCAATGTCAAATGTTTAGATCTGACCCCAACCTCTTTCCCGGTCGAGCTTTTCGAAAGGGTGCAGGAGTTACTGGTCCTTGCTCAGTCTTTCGAAAACTTCCCAGTATGACATAGTCTGAGAAAAACCATCTGGGCCAGGAGTAGCGTAGTCGGCCTCACAATAAATCGGGGAGGGTGTACAAACCACCCGAACGATCTGGCGAAATTGGGCAAGGTGTAAATTCGTAGCTTGGCGCAGGTCGTCACGGGCGCATTGTCGAACGGCAAACTCACACTTCTCTCGCGCATTACGCGCTTGGCTGCGATCAAATGAGCCATAGCCAAGTTCATAATAAATCGCCTTCGCTTCGATAACTAGAAGATGGCCACCCAGTAAGCCAACCGCGTCAATGTCGGTTAAAACGGTATCATTTACCTTCAACTTGCGTCCCCGCCATCCGCGGATTTCCTCGGGAGGCTTCCATTTTGTTTCGTCGATCAAATGCTGAATATCGTCCTCGAAACTAGGTCCGCGCTGTAGCGCTTGCTTATTGATACTCTTTATAAAGAAAACGTTCAGCAGATGTGACGCTGAGTGTAAGTCGAGCAACGCTAAATCGCCTGCCGCGCGAACCGGTGGTGCATAACCCATCTCTATTCCGAGTTGACGTAAGCGCTGCACCGTCGCGTTGAAATCCGAATAACTCCACTCGGGCAACAGATCCTTTATGGCCGCCACAATTATTTCTGCGGCTGCGAAGAACTCCGGTAACATTGTTGCTCGCACCGAAATAAAACCATAGCGGAGAACCTGATCGAGTAGCTTGGCATTGCGAGCTGCAATGTAACCGACCTTCAAGACCAAAAGTACGTCGCCAATTTGTTGAAACCAGTCGCCCTGAACGATTTGAGTTGAATGAGCCTGTTTGAATTTCGCTAGGCCAAGAGGCCCGATGCCAAATTTTCCAGTATCCTTGTTGAAACCGATTGACACAAATGTCGTCGCCTCGGTGTCCTCCTCGCCGGCAGTAGCCACGATTCCGCCTCCGGTAACAAGAAGCATCGGCTGATCGATGCGCGCATTGTGCGCTGCGAGATTTCGTCGTTGTTCTTCTGTTGGTGCTGGCTCAGGCAAATCTCCGCGGCGAGTATCCGCAAAGGGAATTTCTAAGGTAAGGAGCGTCTGAAAAACCCGGAGCTGCCGGTACACGAATGCGCCGCCAATAAGTTTTGCTGCATTACGTACTTTAAGCGGATCGTAAATCGGCAGAACTCCATTAGCGCGTGGCGTGAAGCCGAGCGATTGTTCGCGCGAACGCGCAGTGAGGGCCTCCGCGTGATGCGCCGTTTCCATGCCATCGTTGAGCCAGCCGGTGATGCGTCTTACAATCGGAAGTCTTAAATAACAGAGCCACGACAATGCCGAGTAACATTGCACGTTGTTGTCGATTACATTTCCAACTGCTTTCCGCGCTCTAGGCAGCTCTTCCCAGAGAACATCACTCCGGCCACTTAGCTCCCGTCCAGCAATTTGTTTGTAAGTTTCTTCCGATTGCTGTTCGAGCCGGCAGAGTTTTCGAAATTCATTCTGCACTGGCTTACTGGGAGGCCGATACACTTCACTGCGCAAACAGAAAGTTGCGATTTGTTCAACGCAGCGTGGCGCGCAGCCTGTCCCCGGCGCGTGAAAGGCACATTGCGGCGACGGGTTTCAAACGATTACATTAGGACGATGGAGATAAGAAGATGAAAATCGGAAGAGAGTTGAGACGTTGGGCAGTTGAGGCGTTGAGGGGCGAAAAATATGGAGATTAAAAGAAGCGGATCACAACCATTCGGAAGACAGTTGATGGTTGATAGCTGAGAGTTGAGAGAAGAAATATGGAGATAAAAAGAAGCGGATCACAATCATCCACAAAAGGCCCCGCAGACTGGTTCACGGGCACGGTGCGCATTGACCCGCTGTTCGAGGCACCCAAACCGGCACGTTTTGACTCGTGCTCGCCCGATCACTCGCCGCTTCCCGAGCGGCTTAGCGGTCTATCCAGCGGCGTCCCCGCACGCTGTATTCGTGGCGCAAGCGTCGCGTTCGAGCCGGGTGCTCGCACCGCCTGGCATACACATCCGTTAGGTCAGACGTTGATCGTGACTGCTGGATGCGGACTCGCACAGCGCTGGGGAGGCCCAATGGAAAAAATCCGGCCGGGTGATGTGATCTGGTTTGCGGCCGGTGAGAAGCATTGGCACGGCGCTACGCCGACGACCGCAATGACTCATATCGCTATTCAAGAAGCGCTGAACGGCAAACCGGTCGACTGGATGGAAAAGGTCAGCGATCAGCAATACGGCAAAAGAGGTTGAGATGTTGAGCGGTTTAGGTATTGAGGGGGAAACTGAGAGGTAAAAGCTGAGACGCAGCGATTTCGGAAAGCGGATACCGGAAACCGGAAAGATTCCTCCGCGATCTCCGCGTGCTCTGCGGTCAATCCGATTTAGTCCTGTGAATCCTGTCTAAGGATCTTCGCGGCTTTTTCGATCGTGTTGGTCACTCGCGCTCCCGCTCTCGCGCCAGCTACCCTAGCTGCGTTACCGCCTACCCGCCCGGCTCCCGCTCGCGCGTGTTCCAATTGCGGGTAAGACTAGTGACAAGTGACGCGTGACGAGTGACAAGCGAAGAAAGTTGAGGCGTTGATGGTTGAGAAGTTGAGGGGATGACACGCGACTGGCTATCGGTTATCCATCCCGAAGAATCTGCGCGACCTTCTGAATTGTATTCCAATTGCGGGTCGTCGCGGGGATACTGAATTGTTTTTCCACGATCTGGTTCGGGTAAAGACGGCCATCCTTCACTCGGCGGCGCAAAGTAAGCACGGCCGTTCCGACCACCCCTGAGATCTTGATTTCCCACTTATCGACGGAGGGAGCGTAGATCGGAAGCTCGGGAAGCTTAGCTGGACGTTTGGCCATGATCGTAACATGAGCGTGGATGTCGTTGCCGATTTCGCCTCTAAATGGATTCTCCTTCGCAAGATCGACAATCTGTTTTGCGGGACAGATCATGATCTCGCATTTGAATGGCAACTTCCGGGCGAACGCCGCGCGCAGGACCGACTCGCTCACGTTTTCGCGCACCACAAACGTGCCGACGGCGCCAATGTTGACGATGTCGAACTTGGCGAGCTGCTTCGCGATTTTCGCCGGTCGGCAGAGATTCGCGCCACCGACGTTCACCGCGCGAAGAAATACGACATGGGCCATGCGTCAGTTTGCACTGACGAGTGGCCAGTGACGAGCCAAAGGCGCGGAGATCGGAAGGCCGAAGCAAATATCGAACGCCGAACGCCCAACATCGAATGCAGAGGCTCGAAGATTCAGTTGTCAGTTGAGCAGGCAATCTACAAGATCGACATCATGAAAGAATTTGACGGGAAGGTTGCACTGGTAACTGGCGGAGGATCAGGAATCGGTCGCGCGACGGCGCTCGCGTTTGCTCGCGAAGGCGCGCAGGTCGTCATCGGTAATCGTAATGTTCAGCGAGGCGAGGAGACGGTCTCGATGATCCGTAACGCCGGTGGCACGGCCAGTTTCAAACGGACCGATGTGTTGGTCGCAGCTGAGATCGAGGCGTTGGTGGATCATGCGTTGAAGACGTATGGCCGGCTCGATCTGGCCTTCAACAACGCCGGCATCGAAGGCGACGTGCGGCCGCTCGTTGAGCAGACCGAAGCCAACTACGACGCGGTGATGGACATCAATGTCAAAGGCGTCTGGCTCTCCATGAAGTACGTGATCCCACGGATGCTGAAGCAAAGCGGCGGCGCTATTGTGAACTGCTCGTCGGTCGCGGGATTGATCGGGTTCCCGGGACTGGCGATTTACATTGCCTCGAAACACGCTGTCATCGGCCTAACGAAAACCGCCGCGCTGGAGTATTCCGCGCAGGGGATTCGCATCAATGCAGTCAACCCCGCGGTGATCGATACGGAGATGGTCGACCGGCTTGCTGCGGGTTTGAGCATGAAAAAGGACGACCTTACGC
>DASYVQ010000054.1:0-20109 GCA_035936875.1 Chthoniobacterales bacterium | reverse complement strand
GTCGGGGTCAACAAGAAAGCACGCTTGTCCCCGTTAACTGTAATGCCTTCACCAACGATGAGGCAGCAATCGTTGATGGTTTTGGCGACAGTCAGCACTTTGAAGTCACTCGTGGATAAATCGCAAAGCAGGTTGAGATCGAACATCTGCCCATCGACAAAGAGGAATGCGTGTTCGGAATTGTCACTCGTAGTCGAGGACCCAACGATCATGCCAGCCGCGTTGAACGCTTGTTGGCCACCAACAGCGCTCGCAGTGCTGGTCGATCCACCGAGAGTTCCTAAGTCAGTGACGGTGTAGCTTAACGGGGCCTGAGTGGGTTGAGTGGACTGAGCTTGAGCCTGGCTGAAGGCGATGACCGAAACGAAAATCGCGGCGATGTGTGCTTTCACTGACGTAACATTCATGACAAACAGTTCCGAGTTATGCGCGCGGGCCCTACGACCGCGGTTTCCCGTGCGAAAGAAGCCCAGGTTTACTTATTTGAACCTCGACAACTTAACGCGGCTCCGAGGATTCGTAGGAGACAACCTTATGTCAATCTAATATTTTGACCTAGGGAAAGGAGCAGGGCTTTTGGCTTCTTTATTGAAATTATGCCTCGAGCACGACAGACGCCATGGCGTGATGATCGGTGTGGCTAAGTGTAATCAGCGCGGAAGTCACGCCACGTTGCTTCGCTAGTTCTTGCGCCGGTCCGGAAAAGACAAGGAATGGCTCGCCGCTCGGTTTTTTTTGGATGTCGATGTTGCGCCAGCCCATCGCTTTGCCAATTCCGGTGCCGAACGCTTTCGCCACCGCTTCCTTTCCAGCAAAACGCGCTGCCAGATGCCGCGCCGGAAATTTCATCGACATGGAATATTCGATTTCGCCTTCGGTGAAGACGCGATTAAGAAATTTTTGACCAAATCGATCGAGCGAATGCTGGATCCGCGCGCATTCCACCAGATCGACGCCGATGCCGAGCACGCTCATCCGGCGTAGTCTCGCATGGCCGCGAGCATTTCTTTCACAGCGGTTTCGAGTCCGACCGATATCGCGCGCGCAACGATCGAGTGCCCAATGTTCAGTTCGGTTAGGTGCGAGATTTGATGAACGAGCGCGATGTTCGTGTAATTGATGCCATGGCCGGCGTTGACTTGCATTTTCAATTCGAACGCGCATTTCGCCGCCGCTTGCAGATTCTGCAGCTCTTGGTTCTCGATTTTTTCCGAGAACGCATTCGCCAGTTTGCCGGTGTGAAGCTCGACCATTTCTACGCCAAGTTCACCGGCAGCGTCGATTTGTTCCAAGGTTGGATCGACAAACAGGCTCACGCGAATGCCCGCGGCTTGGAGTCGTTTGATTGTGGGCTCGAGCTCCTTGCGGTTTGCGACCACGTCTAATCCGCCCTCAGTCGTGACTTCTTCGCGTTTTTCGGGAACGAGGCAGACTTCGTCGGGCACGATGCGCAGCGCAACATCGACAATCTCCGGCGTGTTGCCCATCTCCAGGTTCAGTTTTGTCATGATGTTCTCGCGTAACCGTTCGATGTCGCGGTCTTGAATGTGGCGACGGTCGCTCCGCAAATGCGCGACAATTCCTTTTGCGCCGGCGCGCTCACAAACCGAAGCAGCCGCGACCGGATCGGGCTCGACGTTCTTCGATTCCGGCATCGTGGCATAACGCGCCTGCCGCAGTGTGGCCACATGGTCGATGTTAACTCCCAAACGCAGATCGCTCATTCCCTTTTTGCGCTCACCTCCGAAAGCTTTCGGAGTCAATAGGAGCAAGACTCTTTTACAGAGCAAGCCCGAAGCTGCGCGCACTTAAGATTTGACGCCGACCACAAAAAAATGGCATCCGATTGCGTGACAAGGTGTCGATTGGTTCCCTGAAACATGAAAACTGTCGAGTCCGCCGTTAAATCCCGTTATGCCGCCTGCGCGCAAGCCCTGGAAACGAGTCTCTGCTGTCCGGTCGAATACGATGCAGATTTGTTAAAGGTGATCCCGCGCGAAGTGATCGAGCGCGATTACGGCTGCGGCGATCCGTCTCGCTATTTGCGCAAAGACGAGACGGTTCTCGATTTGGGCAGCGGCACGGGAAAAATTTGTTTCATCGCCGCCCAGATTGTCGGCGCCAAAGGCAATGTCATCGGCGTCGATATGACTGATGAAATGCTCGAGGTCGCGCGCCGGAATGCACCGATCGTGGCGGAGCGCATCGGTTACTCCAACGTCGAATTTCGCAAAGGCCGCATCCAAGACCTGGCCCTCGACCTGGAACGGCTCGACGCCGAACTCAAACGTAATCCGATTACCGATGCTGCGTCTTTTCTTGCTGCCGACGAGCTGGCCGAAGAACTCCGGGTCAAGCAGCCATTGATCGCGAATGATTCCATCGACGTGGTCGTTTCCAATTGCGTGCTCAATCTGGTCGAGCCGAAATCAAAGAGAACGCTCTTCGAAGAAATTTTCCGCGTCTTAAAGAAAGGAGGGCGCGCCGTCATTTCGGACATCGTCAGCGACGAAGAGGTCCCAGAGGAGTTGCAAAACGATCCGGAGCTTTGGAGCGGCTGCATTTCCGGCGCGCTCACCGAAGAAGGTTTTCTGGCCGCGTTTGAAAACGCCGGCTTTTACGGAATCCAAATCTTGAAGCGCGACACCGAGCCGTGGCGCACCGTGCAAGGGATCGAATTTCGCTCCGTCACGATCGAGGCGTTCAAAGGAAAGCAGGGCGAATGTTTCGAGCGCAACCAAGCCGTGATTTACCGGGGGCCATTTAAAGAAGTGCTCGACGACGACAATCATCGAATGGAACGGGGCAAACGCTATTCGGTTTGCGACAAGACCTACAATCTCTACAAAAAGGCGCCGTATCGCGATTTCTTCGAAACGGTCGATCCGATTGTCGATGTACCGCTGGCTGAGGCCAAGCCGTTCGATTGTTCGCGCACGTCTTTGCGCCATCCGAAAGAGACTAAGGGCCAGGATTACGACGTGACCACGGAAGCGAACAACAAATGCTGCGACGGCGGCAGTTGCTGCGAATGACGCTCGCTCTACTTTTTCTCGCGACCTGTTTTCTCGCCTATTCCAACGGCGCGAATGACAACTTCAAAGGCGTCGCCTCGCTCTTCGGCAGTCGTACCTGCAATTACCGAACCGCAATTTCGTGGGCCACGATCACAACCTTCGCCGGATCGATCATGTCGATCTTTCTCGCGCAGTCGTTGCTCAAGAAATTCAGCGGTAAAGGAATCGTGCCGGATCACGTTGTCGGTTCCGAATATTTTCTGCTCGCGGTTGCGATCGGCGCCGGGCTGACGGTCATCATTGCAACGCTCACGGGTTTTCCTATTTCAACGACGCACGCTTTGACCGGCGCGATCATTGGCTGCGGTCTTGTGGCGGTTGGATCAGGCGTCAATTTTTCAGCGCTGGGCAAAGGCTTTGTGCTCCCGTTGCTGCTCAGTCCGATCCTGGCGATCGTAATCGCCGGAATTCTTTACATTTTATTTCGCGCGCTTCGAATCGCGACCGGCGTGACGAAGGAATGGTGTGTTTGTGTCGGTACCGAAGAAAAGATCGTGGCGATGCCGCAGCCTTCGTCGGCCTTCGCGCTGCGCAGCGTTACATCGACAATCACGCTCGCGGTCGATGAACAAGAGAACTGTGGTGAGCGTTACGCCGGATCTTTTCTTGGTGTTGGCTCGCAACAAATCATGGACGCCGCGCATTTTCTGAGCGCGGGAACCGTTAGCTTCGCCCGGGGCTTGAACGACACGCCGAAGATTGTCGCACTGTTGCTTTTGTGGAAGGCGCTCGACATTCGCTGGGGTTTTTTCGCGGTCGCATCGGCCATGGCTATCGGCGGCCTGCTGAACGCGCGCCGCGTGGCCGAAACAATGAGCAAAAAAATAACCGCGATGAATCACGGCCAGGGATTCACCGCGAATTTGACGACCGCGATTCTGGTCGTGCTGGCCAGCGTGTTCGGACTTCCCGTTTCCACCACGCACGTTTCGGTCGGCTCCCTTTTTGGAATCGGTTTGACGACCGGGAAAGCCAATTACCGGATGATAAGCGCGATTGTCTTTTCCTGGCTTATTACCCTCCCTTGTGCCACAATCGCGGCTGCCGCGACCTACTGGATCTTCACCTCCGCAGTTTCATGAACCGTTTTTCTGATCGACTTGCCGCCGAAGGATTGAAGCTGCATCGCACGCGCCCGGAAATTCTCCAGGTCAACGTGGGCAAGCTCTGCAATCTCACCTGCATGCATTGCCACGTGAACGCCGGGCCAAAGCGCAAGGAGATCATGACGCGTCAGACGATCAATCGCATCATCGACTGGCTGGCCGAGACCGACATTCCGACTGTCGATCTTACCGGCGGTGCGCCGGAAATGATTCCTGATTTTCGTTACTTCATCGAGCGCGTGAAAGCGCTGCAACCGTCGCGACACGTGATTGATCGCTGCAATCTGACGATCTTGCTCGAGCGCGGCTACGAAGAGCTCGCGGAATTTTTGGCCAAGAAAAAGGTGGAGATCATTGCTTCGATGCCGTGTTATTCGCCGAAAAATGTCAACGCGCAGCGGGGCGAAGGCGTTTTCGAGGGAAGCATCGCGGCGCTCAAGCTTCTGAACAGACTGGGCTACGGCGTCGCCGGCGATTTGCCACTGCACCTGATTTACAATCCGGTGGGTGCGTTTTTGCCGCCACCGCAAACGGAATTGGAAGCCGACTATAAACGAGAGTTGGCCGCCCATTTCGGAATCGTGTTCAACAAGCTCTACACCATCACGAATCTGCCGATTGCGCGCTTCGCCTCCTATCTCCGGCACAACAACAAACTAGAGGAATACATGGATCTGCTGATCAACGCGTTCAATCCAGGCACGATCAATGGCCTGATGTGCCGCAACACCATCAGCGTGGGCTGGCGCGGCGAAGTTTACGATTGCGATTTCAATCAGCAGCTCGACATGCAATGGTCCCGCAACAACGGCGGGAGCAAGCCGCTCTTTTTATGGGACGTTGATCCGGACAAGATCGACAATCGCGAGATCATGACCGGCGAGCACTGTTTCGGTTGCACCGCAGGGGCCGGCTCAAGCTGCGGCGGCGCACTGTTGAGCGCCTGACGAATCGCGCTACTCGAGCGGAAATTCGATTCGCTCTTCTGGTTCGCGCGGGACGAGGTTGTTTCGCTCAATGATGCGGGCGCACGTGTTCCAGCGAAGGAGCGCATCGTCATGCCCAGGCGGACGAATTGCTTCGGCTTTTTCAAACCAGCCCATCGCTTCGCGAAAAAGATCGTAGGCCTGAAACCGGCAATCCGGTGTTCCTTGTCCCAACTTCGCTTTGGCGCGGCGCTCGTTGAAAATTCCGGCGTAATAATTGCGCTCGTACTCGCTTTTGATTCGGGCGAGTAACTCTTTCGCCTGCGTGTCGCTCACACCGTAGCCTTTCTCGAAGCGATCGGTCAGGGCGAGCAGGAGCGTAACAATCGCTTCCTGATTTTCCGGATCGGCCTTCAGCACATCCAAACAAATGCTCTCGGCCTCAGCCGGCTCGTTGAGCAAACGATATCGCTCCGCTTTTTCCAGCGCCGCAGGAATTGCTTTCTTCGAAAGTATTTTCAGCTCCGGCATGCGACTGTCGATCTTACATTATGGCTGCACCGCCTTCGGCGCTTGTCGATCTAATTTTTTCTTCAACCATTTCCAAATCCAGCCGAACGGATCGTAAAATTCATCCACCACGCGCTCTTTCAGCGGAATGATTCCGTTGTCGGTGATCTCGATGTTTTCGGGGCAAACGTTCGTGCAACATTTCGTAATGTTGCAGTAACCGATCCCCTGCGTGTTTCGCAATTCCTCGATGCGATTTTCCGTGTCGAGCGGATGCATCTCCAACGCTGCGACGTGAATTAGGAATCGCGGTCCGATGAATTTGTTATGCATTTGGTGATCGCGCAGGACATGACACACATCCTGGCAAAGAAAACATTCGATGCATTTCCGGAATTCCTGCACGCGATCGATGTCCTGCTGCTGCATCCTCCATGTTCCGTCGGGCGCGTCCGCCGGCCGGGGCTTGAACGGCTTGATCCTTCGTTTTACCCAAAAATTCCACGATACATCGGTAATCAAGTCTTTGATCACCGGAAAGGCTTTCATCGGTTCTACCGTGATCGGTTTGTCGAGCGGCAGGTCGCTCATCCGTGTCATGCACATGAGTTTCGGCATGCCGTTGACCTCCGCCGAACACGATCCGCATTTGCCGGCTTTGCAGTTCCATCGACATGCCAGGTCCTGTGCTTGTATGCGTTGAATATCATTCACCGCATCGAGGACTACCATTCCTTCCGAAATTTCGGTCGTGTAATCGTGGAAGGCGCCACCCTTCGCGTCTCCCCTCCAGATTTTGAATGTGGCCGCGCTCATTTCATCTCCTCGATGATCCGCTTCAAATAATCCGGCATTTCTGGAAGCGGATCGAGTCTAACTTGCATCGAGCCGTCTTTGGCTTTCGAAATCAAGGTGGTCACTTTGCCCAAAGCGGGATCCTTGTCTGGATAATCCTCGCGAAATTGCGCGCCCCGACTTTCTTTTCTCTCAATCGCGGCCCGTGCGATCGCTTCCGAAACGGTGAGCACATTTTTCAGGTCGAGCGCCGTGTGCCAGCCGGGATTGAAGTCGCGATTGCCGGTGCCGCCGACGCCACCCGCGCGCTGCCAAAGTTGTCGCAAATGTTCGAGCGCCGATTGCAATTCGTGCTCATTCCGCACAATTCCGACGTTGTGCTGCATCATTTCCTGTAGATCGCGCTGCAACGCGTACGGATTTTCGCCGCTGCTTCGCTCGAACGGTTGCAACGCTTCGCGCGCCGCAAGGTCGATCTTTTCATTGTCGATCTTGCCTAACGAATTGTCCTTCGCGAACCTGGCCGCGAATTCGCCGGCCCGTTTTCCAAAAACCAAAAGATCGGAGAGCGAATTGCCACCGAGGCGATTGGCGCCGTTGATCCCGGCCGCGCATTCGCCCGCGGCGAACAAACCAGGCACGCGCGACATCTCCGTGTCCGGATCGACATGCACTCCGCCCATGATGTAGTGCGTCGTCGGCCCCACTTCCATCGGTTGCTTTGTGATATCGACGTCGCCGAGCGCTTTGAACTGGTGATACATGCTCGGCAGTTTCCGTTTGATGTGTTCCTCGGCGTTCGGCAGTTTTTGTTTGATCCAGGAAATATCGAGATAAACGCCACCGTGTGGGCTCCCCCGCCCTTCTTTGATCTCGCGCACGATGCAGCGCGCCACGTGATCGCGCGTAAGCAATTCCGGCGGTCGCCGCGCATTTTTATCGCCCTGACAATAGCGCCAACCTTCTTCTTCGTTGTCGGCCGTCTGAGATTTGTAGTTTTCGGGAATGAAATCGAACATGAAACGTTTGCCGTCTTTGTTCGTGAGGATCCCGCCTTCGCCGCGCACGCCTTCAGTCACGAGCATTCCGGAAACACTCGGCGGCCAGACCATGCCCGTGGGATGAAATTGCACATACTCCATGTCGATCAATTCCGCGCCGGCATGATATGCAAGTGAATGACCGTCGCCGGTGCAATCCCAACTGTTACTCGTAATTTTGTACGCCTTGCCGATTCCGCCGGTCGCGAGGATAACCGCTTTCGCGTGAAAAATTCTGAAACGGCCGCGCTCGCGATCGTACCCAAACGCGCCAACGACGCGTTCGCGGTCTTTGAGCAGCGTGAGAATGCAAATCTCCATGTGCACATCGATGCCGCGATGAACGCCGTGATCTTGTAGCGTGCGGATCATTTCGAGTCCCGTGCGATCGCCTACGTGGGCCAACCGCGGATATTTGTGGCCGCCAAAATTTCTTTGCAGAATCCGGCCGTCGTTTGTGCGATCGAACACTGCGCCCCAGGCTTCGAGCTCACGGACGCGATCGGGCGCTTCCTTGGCATGCAATTCGGCCATGCGCCATTGATTCACATACTGACCGCCGCGCATGGTGTCGGCGAAATGCACTTTCCAGTTATCGCGGTCGTCGACATTGGCGAGCGCGGCCGCAATCCCACCCTCGGCCATCACGGTGTGCGCTTTGCCGAGAAGACATTTGCAAACCATACCTACGGAAACGCCAGCCGCCGAAGCTTCGATCGCCGCGCGCAGCCCGGCGCCGCCCGAGCCGATTACGAGAACATCGTGTGTGAAAGTCTCGTAGTCCGGCATGGGCTACAGAATTCGCCAATCGTGCCAGATACCCATTGAACAAAGACGCACGTAAAGGTCGGTAAAGCCGACCCAGAACAAACTCAGCCACGCCCACATCATGTGGCGGCGATTCAAACAAGTCACACACGCGTAAGCGCGATATGCGGATGTCGATCTTGCTAGTTGATCGCGAAAGCCGCCGATCAAATGCCGGAGCGAGTGACAACCAAATGTGTATCCGCCGAGTAAATAGACATTGATGGCGAGCACGATTGTGCCGGCGCCGATGCCGAAAGAAGTGTAGCCGGTCACCGGATTTGCAAACCAAAGCGCTTTCCAAACATCGTATGTCAGGATGCCGATGAAGATCAGAGCGACGTAAAGAAAATAGCGGTGCACGTTTTGCATGATGAGCGGGAACGAACGCTCACCGAGATAAGTTTTCCGCGGCTCGCCGACCGTGCAGGCCGGCGGATCGGCCCAGAAAGCCTTGTAGTAAGCGCCGCGATAGTAATAACAGGTGAGCCGGAATCCTCCCGGCGCCCAAAGAATTAACAGCGCAGGCGAAAATAGTAGCCAAGTCGGCCACCAATTTGGTTTCGGCCCGAACCACCTGTGCGGCGATGATCCAAAAATCTCCGGGGAATAAAACGGAGAAATGTAGCTGCCGAAAAAGTAATGGTTCCCCTGAAACGCCGCCCACGTGGAATAAACGATGAAGGTCGACAATCCGAGAAAGACGAGGAGCGGCTGCGTCCACCAGACATCGGGGCGCATCGTTTGGCCAAACGAGGGGCGGGGCAAAGCAGCCGTTGTCGATCCATTCATTGGCCGATCGCTCCTTCCACGGGAAACCTCGCTTTTCTCCACGCTTCCCAACTGCCCGGCACATTCCAGAGTTTGCCGAAACCTTCGCCTTTCAGAATGCTCGCCGCGATGCTGGCCCGATAACCACTTCCGCAATAAACCGCAGTTGGCTTCTTGCGATCGAGTTCACCCACGCGCTTTCGCAGCTCCGGCAAAAAAATGTGACGCGCACCAGGAACGTGTCCGTTCTTCCATTCGCCCGGAGAACGAACATCGACAATCTGGAGCTTTGCTTTGCGTTTATTCAATTCATGGATCGTCATTTGACCGATCTCCTCGTTCGGAAATCCGGCCGCGTCCCACGCTTTCATTCCGCCGACCAGATAACCGGCGAACTTCGTGTAGCCCGTGCGAATAAACAGCCGCACGATGTCCTCGAGATCGCCATCGCTTTCGAGCACGAGAAGGATCGGCTCATTGGAAGCGAGCATCCAACCTGCCCATATCGAAAGAACGGGCGAGCCGCCGATGTTCATGGCGCCGGGAATATGACCGCCGCCAAACGCGAGCATGGTTCGGGTATCAACCAATGCGCCGGCCTTTTTTTTGACTGCTTCCTTAAACGCTTTCGGCGGAAGGCCGGGAACACGCGGAAGATTGCCGAGGATTTCCGGCCCTTTGGCGTTCACTTGCTTCATCACCGGGTAATATTTCGGCACCGGCGGCGCCGTCTTAATTGCGTAATCGGTAAACGCCTTCACATCGTCAAACTGGAGAAACTTATTGAATTTTTTCTCGTAACCGATCGTGCTGCTCAAGCGCGCGCCAATGTCGGCGCCGCAGGGCGAGCCCGCGCCGTGGTTCGGATAAATCATCACGTGATCGGGCAGCTTGAGATAAAAATCGCGCAACGTGCGGAATTGCTTCTCCGCCAGCTCCTTGGTGTGCTTGTCGCCTAACAAATCAGGTCGACCTGCTGACGAGACAAAGAGCGAATCGCCTGTGAGGATGCCCCACGGCTCGTCTGGATGATCGGCTTCAGCGAGCAAGTAAGACAAATGTTCCGGTGTGTGGCCGGGTGTGTGCCGCGCGGTCACCAGCACTTCGCCGAACGTGAACCGATCGCCGTCTTTCACTTTCTCATGAGGGAAGCCATACGACGCGCCGCCTTCGGTGCTGACAAAAATTTTTGCGGAATCGACCCGCGCGCAAAGCTCGCGCGAGCCGCTCACCAGATCGGCGTGGATATGCGTTTCAAAAATGTGAGTGATCGAAAGACCCGCTTCGCGCGCCATTTCGACGTAAATGTCGCAGTCCGGCCGCGGGTCGAAAACTGCACCGACACCTTCATCGTCGTCTCCAAGAAGATAGGAAAGTTCCGCGATGCCTTCGGTTTGGATCGTTTTAAAGACGAGCGACATCGCCGAGAGTTAACGCGAAGCCGCGCCCCAGTTCAACAGCCTTGTCGCCATTTATACGGGACCCGTAGGAATCGCCGTTGACGATAGAGTGCAAGCTTGGTAGTAGCTGCGACATGAAACCGATTTGGTTTGGCGCATTCGTGCTTGCTATTGCGCAAGCGGTACTCGCCGGTCCATCAGCGCTTCAAAATGACAAAAAGGCGGTCGTCATGCCTCAGGAGGCGAAGGAAAGTTGCAACTGGACCGGTTTTTATATCGGCGGGAGCATTGGTGGTGCATTCGATAGGGTGGATTTGGATCTCGACCTGAACGGTCTTTGGGATACGCGATTGCCGTTTACTCGCGATGTCGGCCAAGACCTGGGGTCAAGAGATTTGGAGGCCAACGGTCTGATCGCGGGAGGATTTCTTGGTTACAATTACCAATGGAATAACTGGGTCCTTGGACTCGAAGGCGGGTTTGATTATCTCGGCTTGCGCGATTCTTTCAATAGCGGTTACCAATTTGTCGGTGGCGACGGCGGCAACGTGATTGCGCTTCGGCAATCATTCGAAACACATTATCTGGCCACACTGGGCCCGCGTTTTGGTTATAGTTGGAACCGAATTCTATTTTACACGACTGGCGGCGTTGCTTTCACCGACTTGCGCTTCTCGCAAGAACTCAATGAGCTCGACAACGGGATGAGGCAGGAGGGCTCAAGCGATGACGTTGAAGTTGGCTGGACTGTCGGCGGCGGTCTCGAGTATTGCCTCGCCCGCCATTGGAGCGTGCGGGTCGAGTACCGATACAACGATTTTGAATGCGCCGATTTTTCGACTTCGGCTGTACCGCGACCAGGCGTTCCCAATGCCCCGTCGGGATTTACCGGACACCACGAAGCTTGCCTTAGCTTTCACAGCGTCACCGCTGGATTGGCTTACAAGTTCTGATCTATATCGCCCTTGGCGGCAAGCGTGCTGCGAGTAATTTTCGCGCCTATTAATTCCGCACTTCGACCGTAATCGGCAGCAGATGATTGATCATGTAAGTGCCGCGATCGGGATCGCGATCCATCGGTTGCGTTCGACCTTTCGAATCGGTCGCGCGCGCAATCAGCGTCTGCTTTCCGGACTTTGATGGCGTTCGCCAGTTAAATTCCCAGAGTCGCCACGCGTTCGGTTTGGATTCGGCCAACAACTTCGCCTCGTTCCATGTCGATCCTCCATCGGCGCTGAGTTCCACTTTGGTAATCTCGCCATCGCTCGTCCAAGCCGCCCCGTGAACGCGCACTTTAGAATTCGCCGAAACAATTTCGCCGGCGCTCGGCTGCGCGATCTCGGCCTTGATTTGAACTTCGGAAAGCGGAACCAAGTCGGCAATGTCCCCTCGCCTTTTCCAATACGCGTAGTCGAGCGTCTGGTAATAACCGTTAAACGGCCTGTCGGTCACGATGATCCGCTGCAGCCACTTGATCGACGCCATCGCATACCAGCCGGGAACGATCGCGCGCAACGGAAACCCATGCTGCGCCGGAAGGTCGACATCGTTCATTCGATACGCGAGCAGGACATCAGCGCGCGCTTTCGCCAGTGGAATGCTGCGGGCGAAACGCACATCCCCTGGCGGACTTTTGGGATCTTCCAGCGATCCGCCATCAGCGCCTTCCAGAATGACTTCGCGCGCACCCGACTTCACTCCGGCCCGATCGAGCAAGATCGACAATGGCACGCCGGTCCATTCGGCGTTGCCGACCGCGCCAAGTCCCCACTGCACGCCTTTGACTTTTGGCTCGAGAAAATCCCGATTGTTCCCTGCGCACTCGAGCGTCACCGGAATTTTTCTTGAGCCCAGTTTGAGCAGCTCCTCGTAATTTATTTGGAACGGTTTCTCCACTTCGCCGTCAATTTGCAGCCGCCATTTGTACTTATCGATCTTTGGAATCGGAAAATGAGTTCGGACGTAAAACGCTTTCGTCGGCGTGATGAAGCCGTCCAGCTTCTCAAACGGCATCTCCAGATTGAGCGGCTCTTCGCCCCGCACAATCTTGCCATCGATAAGCTGCTTCGATTTCTTCTCCATCAATCGCACCACCAATATCTACGCATCAAAACGAGGATGCCTCCTGTTTTTGTAAAAACACCGCGACGTGCTATGTTATTGCTGCATCCGTATGAAGATCTGGCATAACCGCGTCAAGGAGCTCCTCATTCCGACTTTCGTCAGCACCGAGCAGGCGATGGAATGGGGATCGCATCTGAACGCGGAGCAACACACCACGCTCGTTAAGAAACAGCGCGCGTTGAACAGCAGCGCGCTCGGCGAGTACGACCTGCAACTCATGGTCAATCTCGGCACGCAATCGCAGTTAATGCGCGAGGCAGCCGACGCATTTGTGTCAGCCTGATCCACGGGCAAAATTTCATAGGCGGGTTATCCGGCAGTCGAATTGAGCGCCGTTCGACTCTCAGGCCGAAAGTTGCAATCTAGAATCGAAAATGAGAAGTGGCTGGCCGAGTCGTAGCTCGCTGCGCGATTGCGACAAATTTAAACATGTCGCCTTCGCTAAAGCTACGGCGCGACAGTCTACGCTCTCCGCTACCGCTGCGAGCGTAGACTGGAGCCTAGGGGATTATCCAAAGCATTCGCTTTGGCTCCAGCTTTTGAGCTTCGCTTTTTAACCCATGCGCTCCGCGCCCCACCGGTCGAACAAGTTCTCATCCCCAAGCGCTCAGAATTCCAGAAGGAATTCTGGAGCCTAGGGGATTCGAACCCCTGACCTCCTCAATGCCATTGAGGCGCTCTACCAACTGAGCTAAGACCCCCGTTAACGAATTGCAGACTTTAGATTTTCGATCGCGGATTGCAACTAGCGCGCGACGATCGAAATCTTCGAGCGATTGGCAAGATCGACAATCACGTCGCGCTCGAGCAACAAAGTTTTGCCGGCTTCGACCGCGATGACGCGCAATTTTGCTTCAGTGGCGATATTGATTGTTTCCACGCCGATCACCGGCACGTCGAAGCGCATGTCTTGATTGGGTTTGGCAACTTTGATCATGACTGCGCCTTCGCCCGCGAGCGCACCACCGCGTTTGATTGCGTCGTTTGTTCCTTCGAAGGCTTCCACCGCCAGAACCGTTCCGTTTTTCACAATAACAGTTTGGCCGATGTCCATTCGCGCGTTTTCTTTGGCAATCTTCCAGCCCAGCTCTACATCTTCCTCTTCGCGCCGCGAAAGTTTTGGTCCGGCAATCAATCCGGCGGGCGCGAGTTGATCTTCGAGGAAACTCGTGGCCGGCAAAAGATCGACATCTACCTTCGCTAGCTCGTCCGCGATCGCGGCAAAAATCGATTCGGCATTGCGCTGTTTGAGTTTCGCGAGCACGAGCAACGCTTTCCAATCCGGCCGCAGATCGAAAAGATTCTTCGGCGCGATTTGTCCGGCCATGATCGCCTGATGGACTTTCTGTTCGCGAAAAAACTTCAAAAGCCGGCTCAGTTGTCCAACGCGCAGCCATTTAACAAGATCGACATGTTGGGTGAGCGCGGGATCGGTTTCGTCCGAAAACGCGGCCGCGACAATTTTCCTGACGCCGGCTTTGCGCGCCGCATCAGCTAATTTTCTAGGATAAACGCCGTTGCCCGCGATGATCCCGAGAACCTCCGGCGTTTGCATCGGCTTTCTGTAGCAGAAAAAGTTCGTCTGCGCGAGGCGCGCAGAGTCCGAGTCGGACTGGCATAGCACGCGAGGCGCGTGCGTTCCCCAGAACAATTTACCCGTGGCGCCGCCGCTTGACGTGCAATTGCGCGAGTGCTTTTAGCAGTGACGACTGAATGGCGGCGACTTCCTCTGCGGTGTGATCTTCTTTCATCGCGGCTTTGGCCCGCTCAACCGCGGCTTCCGCGGCCGCGGTATCAATTTTCTCGGCCTCGAGCGCCATGTCGGTCAAAACCGAAACACCGTCCGCCTTGATCTCGACGAAGCCTTCGCCGACCGCCATCGCGGTTTCGCGCCCATCTTTGACCGCACGCAGCTCGCCCGGTTTCAACGTTGTGAGCACCGGAACGTGTTTCGGGTAAACGCCAAGCTCGCCTTCCGA
Source organism: Chthoniobacterales bacterium (assembly GCA_035936875.1). Classification (GTDB taxonomy): domain Bacteria; phylum Verrucomicrobiota; class Verrucomicrobiia; order Chthoniobacterales; family UBA10450; genus DASYVQ01. The sequence goes on along the minus strand of DASYVQ010000054.1, from coordinate 5,574 downwards.
TCCCGGGAGCGTGACCATGTCCACGTCTTCGGAGTAAATCTTTTCCTCCGGCGTAACGATTTCGAGTTTCAACGTGGCCATTAGGATTCTTTGATCATGTCGATGTTGCCTTTCATGTAGAAGTTCTGTTCGGGAACTTCGTCATGTTTGCCATCGAGGATTTCTTTGAACCCGCGCACTGTCTCTTCAATCGAGACGTACTGGCCTTTGCTGCCGGTGAAAACTTCCGCCACGTGAAACGGCTGGCTGAGGAACCTCTGAATCTTGCGCGCGCGCAAAACCGAGAGCTTGTCCTCAGGACTCAATTCATCCATGCCGAGAATGGCGATGATGTCCTGGAGATCGCGATAACGCTGCAACACTTTCTGCACGCCGCGAGCTACGGCGTAATGCTCTTCGCCAACAATTTCCGGGGCGAGCGATTTCGATGTCGATGCCAGCGGATCGACGGCTGGATAAATTCCAAGCTCAGCGATGGAGCGCTCGAGCACGATGGTCGAATCCAAATGGGCGAATGTGTTCGCCGGCGCTGGGTCGGTCAGATCGTCTGCCGGAACGTAAACTGCCTGGAACGAAGTGATCGAGCCTTTCTTGGTCGATGTAATGCGTTCCTGCAAATCGCCCATCTCGGCGGAGAGCGTTGGCTGGTAACCGACCGCGGATGGCGTCCGGCCTAACAAGGCCGAAACTTCCGAGCCGGCTTGCGAGAATCGAAAAATGTTGTCGATGAAAAGAAGCACGTCCTGGTTGCGTTCGTCCCGGAAAAATTCCGTCATGGCCAGCGCGGACAGTCCGACGCGCAGGCGCGCGCCCGGCGGCTCGTTCATCTGGCCGAAAACCATTCCGACTTTCGACTTCGACAAATCTTTTTGATCGATCACGCCCGCTTCACTCATTTCCTTGTAAAGGTCGTTCCCTTCACGCGAGCGCTCGCCTACACCTGCAAACATGGAGACACCGCCGTGCTTCATCGCGATGTTGTTGATCAACTCCTGGATGATAACCGTTTTGCCGACGCCAGCGCCGCCGAACGCGCCGACCTTGCCGCCTTTTGAGAACGGACAAACCAGATCGATGACCTTGATTCCCGTCTCGAGGATTTGAACTTTTGTGTCCTGCTCGGTGAGCGCTGGCGCGGGACGATGAATCGGATAACGCTTTGCAAATTTGACCGGGCCGCGGCCATCAACCGGGTCGCCAGTGACATTGAAAAGGCGGCCGAGCACGCCTTCGCCCACCGGGACACTGATGGGACCGCCGGTGTCGTTCACGCTCATTCCGCGCTTCAAACCTTCGGTGGAAGACATCGCGATGGTGCGCACCCAATTTTCGCCGAGATGCTGTTGCACTTCGAGCGTGAGCTTGGTCGGGTTGCCGTTGACTTCGTACTCGATTTCGAGCGCGTTGTAGATTTTCGGTAGTTGTTTCACTTCCGGAAATTCCACGTCCACCACGGGACCGATTACTTGAACGATGTTTCCTTTATTCATAAATGTTCGTTAGGCGCCGAGCGACATTTGGGCGGTCGCGATTTCGAGAAGCTCAGTCGTGATCCCGGCCTGGCGCATCTTGTTGTATTCGAGAGTGAGATCCTTGATGAATTCGTTCGCGTTGTCGGTCGCATTCTTCATCGCGACCATGCGCGCGCTGTGCTCGGAAGCCCGCGCGTCGAGGATCATTTGGAAAACTTGATACTGAATGTAATAGGGCAGCATGCTGTCGAGTACGACCTCGGCCCCCGGTTCAAAAACATAACCGAGCAATGGATCGACATCTTCCTCAGCCGATTCCTCATGCTTTTTCGGCAAATCGAAACTGCTGATTGGCAGCAGCGTCTCCACGACCGAACGCTGACTGATCGTATTGATGAAATGGGTGAAGAGAACGGAAACCTTGTCGACTTCGCGGTTTAAAAACTTTTCCGTACAAAATTTCGAGACCGGTTTGGTTTCGACAAACGTCGGCGCGTCTTTCAACTCGAAATCGGCCAGCAACTCGCGCTTGGTGCGCGCCACGAACTGCCGCGCTCTTCTCCCGGTGACAACAAACGCCGTCTTCGCCGGGTCAAAGTGCGCGGCCTCGCGAAAAAGATTTGTGTTCAGCGCACCAGCCAATCCCTTGTCTGTGCTGATGATCAGGACGAGCTCTTTTCTTACATCACGGATGTGAAGAAGAGGATGCAACGTGGGATCAGTCCGTTTCTGGAGCGAAACGAGAACCTTGTTCATCAAGGCGGCGTAGGGCCGGCCGGCCAGCGCGTGCTGCTGCGCCTTGCGCATCTTGGACGCAGCCACCATCTGCATCGCCTTGGTAATCTGTGCGGTGTTACGGATCGATTTGATCCGGCGCCGAATGTCCTGGGTGTTTGCCATGGCTCGTTAGATCAGGCTCGTAAACTGCTCATCAACAAGGTGAAACGCGAGATCTTCCGGAAAGTGTTTCATTGCCAGGCCGTTTTGAATTCTTCGAGCGCGGCTTTGAGTTGCCCTTCCAGATCCTAATCGAGCTGCTTTTTCTCGCGAATCAATCGGAGCAAACTCTCTTTCCGCGTCTGCAACCAATCTTGCAGCTTCAATTGGAACTCCTTCACCCGATCCACCGGGACAGGATCGACATATCCATTCTGCATCGCCCACATCACCGCCACCTGTTCCTCGACCGGGATCGGGTTGTATTGCTTCTGTTTGAACAATTCCACGATGCGCTGACCGCGATCGAGGCGCGCCTTGGTCGCCGCATCCAGATCGGAACCGAATTGGGCGAAGGCAGCAAGCTCGCGGAACTGCGCGAGATCGAGCTTCACTTTGCCGGCCACTTGTTTGATCCCCTTGATTTGCGCAGCCGATCCAACTCGGCTCACGGAAAGGCCAACCGAAATAGCCGGCCGCACGCCTTGGTAGAAAAGATCGGTCTCGAGGTAAATCTGTCCGTCGGTGATTGAGATCACGTTCGTCGGAATGTAAGCAGAGACGTCGCCGGCTTGCGTCTCGATGATCGGCAAGGCGGTGACCGAGCCGCCACCAAATTCCTCCTTCACGCGTGCGCTGCGTTCGAGCAATCGCGAATGCAAATAAAACACGTCGCCCGGATAAGCTTCGCGGCCCGACGGCCGTTTCAGCACCAGCGAAACCTGCCGATACGCGACCGCATGCTTCGACAAATCGTCGTAGATGATGAGCGCATCCATTCCGTTATCCATGAACCACTCGCCCATGGCCGCGCCGGCAAACGGCGCGAGATATTGATTCGTCGCTGTGTCCGACGCAGGGGCGGAAATGATTGTGGTGTAGGGCAGCGCGCCTTCTCTCTCGAGAACATTGAGCGCGCGCGCGACGTTGGAATTTTTCTGGCCGATGGCGACGTAAATGCAGTAGAGCGGACGATAATCTTTGTTGCCCTCATCCTCGGCGGCTTTGTTCAATCGCGCCTGGCTGATAATCGTGTCGATCGCGATCGTCGATTTTCCGGTGGCGCGATCGCCAATGATCAGCTCGCGCTGTCCGCGCCCGATCGGAATCATCGCGTCAATCGCCATGATGCCGGTTTGCACCGGCTGGCTGACGCTAAGCCGCTTGATCACGCCGGGCGCAATTTTTTCCAGCGGATAAAATGTTTCGCTTTTAATCGGTCCCTTGTCATCCAGCGGCTGGCCGAGCGTATTAACGACGCGGCCGAGAAGCGCTTTGCCTACTGGGACCTGAAGAAGCTTGCCCGTCGTTTTGACTTCATCGCCCTCGGAAACCTTCGTCGTCTCGCCGAGCAAAATGGCGCCGACTTCGGTTTCTTCGAGATTCAAGGCCAGACCGAAAACACCGTTTGGGAACTCGATCATTTCGTTCAGCATTACGTCGCTCAATCCTTCGATGCGTGCGACGCCATCTCCCGTTTCACGGACGACACCGACGTTGCTTTTCGTGGTCGATGTCTTCAGGCCTGCGATTTTTGTTTCGATCTCTTCAAGAATGCTGCTCATGGTTCTGTTTGTTTAAAGTTGTTGTTGAAGCCGCTGCAAACGATTGCGCACGCTGCCGTCCCAGACGTCGCTCCCCACCCGGACGCGAATTCCACCGAGAAGCGTTGGATCGACAACGAAGTCCGCCGTCAAATCGTTGCCGTACTTCTTTTTCAATTTCGCGAGAATCTTCGACAACGTTTGCGGGCTCAATTCACTCGCGCTCTCGATCGTAGCGTGACGCTTTTCAATTTCGAGACGCAGTAAACGTTTATAATTTTGCAGGATGTCGATGTAACGGCGCGGCTTCTTCGCGGCCAGCGATTGAATGAGTGAGGCGATCTTGCCGCGATCGAGCTGACCGTCGGTGAAGCTGGCGCGCAACATTGCCCGCGAGATTCGGCGAATTTCCTTGTTGATTCTCATCAGGCAACCTGGCGCGCTGCTTCTTCTTGCAAACGCTTTTGATCCTCGCTCGTGAGAACTTTGCCGGTGACTTTCGCGGTCGTTTCGACAACGAGCCGTCCGAGCTCGCGCTTCATCGATTCCATTGTGCGCTCGTGTTCGAGCGCAGCGGATTCACGCGCTTTGGCAATGATTTGCTCCGCGGCCGCAATCGCTTCCTGTTGTTTCCGCTCCGCGAGGTGCGCGCTGCTTTCGCGCGCTTCATCGATCATTTTTTGCGCGGCGGCATTCGCCTTGGCCACAATCTCCTGGTAACGCTTTTCCGCTTCGGCGAGCTCTTTTTTAATCTTGTCCGCATTGATCAGGCCTTCTTCAATCCGGCGCCGGCGATCTTCCAGCACTGCGAGGATCGGCTTGTAAGCGAACCGGCGGAGAAGGAAAGCGACAATCGCGAAGCTGATCACTTGCGATAGAAATAGCCACGGATTCCAGCCGAACGTGTCGCCTGTATCGCGCAACATCTCGATAAAACCTCCGCTCGCCGCGGCAATCGTTATGTTCATAATCCGAAGCTCAGACGCACCGGCAATCTTTAGTGGCCAAGTAGAAACAGTGCGTAGAACACGATCGCTTCTGTAAATGCGATCGCGAGAATGCCGTGCACAATCACCGGCGTAAATGCGCCAGGATTGCGACCGACCGCTGTGGTCATTCCCAAGCCGGTAAGGCCGACTCCTATTCCTACACCCATCGCGGCAAGGCCGACGTGAATGCTTCCGGTCAATTCTGCCAGTAGTGGTAATATCATAGTTTTTTGTTTGGTTGGTTTGGCGTTCTCGTTTTGAGATCGCCTAAATTTTCAATGGGCGTGCTCCGGGCCATGTTGCGCGATCAGGAGTGTGAAAACCGCCGTCAACAACATAAAGACGAGCGCCTGCACAAGTCCCACCAGCACTTCCATAAAATAAAACGGAATCGGCAGCAGCCACGAAAGGTACGGAATCATGGTCGACATCGCTTCCAAGATACTTTCCCCCGCATAAATGTTTCCGAACAATCGAAAGCTCAGCGAGATCGGGCGGAACAGGATCGAGATGACCTCCAGCCATCCGACCATGAAAAAGATCACAAGCATGAACACTTTAAGAATGCCCGAAGTCTCGCCCTTTGGTCCGAACAAGTGGAGCAAAAATCCGCCAACGCCGTTCGCTTGAATA
>DASYVQ010000053.1:0-8070 GCA_035936875.1 Chthoniobacterales bacterium | reverse complement strand
GCTGGAGTTGGCTACACCTATTACCGCACTGAGATACAAGCGCCCGATATCGGTTTTGGTTTACCGCCGCCGAATCTTAATCGTGGCGATCGGATCAAGTTCGACTGGCAGGGCAACATCGCCCTGGCCGAACATCACGCTTTGCTGCTCGGAGTCGAAGACCAGGAGGATCGATTACTCGAAAGTCCGATCTCGGTCGAGAACGGTAACGTTGCCGGTTTTGCCGAGCTGCAATCGGAGATCGTCCACGATTTGTTCGCGGCCGCGAGCGTGCGTTACGATGAGAACGAGCGCTTCGGCGGTAAGGCGACCTGGCGAATTGCGCCGTCGTATCTGGTTCCGAAAATTGGCACCAAGTTCAAGGCAAGTTACGGCACCGGATTCAAAGCGCCGAGTTTGACGCAGTTATTTGTCAGCTTTCCGGCCTTTAATTTTTTCGCCAATCCAAATCTGCAACCGGAGGAAAGCGAAGGCTACGATTTTGGGTTCGAGCAGCCGCTGGTCCAGGACCGAGTCCGCTTCGGCGCGACTTATTTTCACAACGAGATCAAGAATTTGATTAACGCGAACGCGACTTTCACTTCGCTCGAAAATGTCGGCCGTGCGACGACGGATGGAGCCGAGGTCTTCGCATCTCTCTCGCTAACGGACCGATTCAAGTTCCGCGCTGATTATACCTATACTGATGCAACCGACGATAGGACTGGCCTGGAGTTACTGCGACGGCCGAAACATCGAGCGAGTTTTAATGCTGGCTGGCGGCTGATCGACCGGCTCTCGCTCTCGGCCACGCTGCTTTACGTCGGTTCGCAGGTGGACGGGAATCGCAGCTTCTCTATCCAACGGCTGAATACGGACCCGTATTTTGTTGTAAACGTCGCCGCCGAGTACGCCGTCGGCAAAGGCGTTACTCTTTTTGCAAGGGCCGACAACCTTTTCGACCGACGATATGAAGATCCCACCGGATTTCAGCGGCCAGGCTTCGGTTTCTTTGCCGGGGTCCGGGTCAGTCTGGATACGAAACCGTCTATCGCCGGCGCGAATAGCGCCGAGCAGGAAACTTATTCAAAGGATAAATCCAAATGATTACATCCAATCGTTCGACGCAAACATTTGATGCAGCCGGACAGCCATCGAATGTCGCTAACTTCGTGTGGATAGTGATTCTGACGCTCGCCGGCGTGGGCGGAAGCGTCGTTATCTCCTGCGTCACGCCATTTGTCGCTCTTGCGGTCGCATTATCCGGTACCGTTCGGCTCCGTGTTGCTTTGAGAGCGATGACGGCCATCTGGTTAACGAACCAATTCATTGGTTTCGCCTTCCTTCATTTCCCTCGCACGCTGAACACTTTTCTGTGGGGCTTCGCCATCGGTGCGGCGGCGATGTTATCGACAGTGGTCGCTTCGATTGTGGTCAAGTGCGCGGAATCGCGGACCGCTGTCCGCCTCGGTCTGGCGCTATTGTTCGGCTACGCTTTTTATGAGATTGCGCTCCTCGTAGCTGCCTTATTTCTGGGCGGTGTCGAAACGTTTTCTCCAGCTACCATCGCGCAGCTTGGTCTCGTTAATCTCTTCTGGCTCGTCGGCCTTGCCGTTTTGAACGAGTTGGTGGCGACCCTGTGCAAAACGTGGCTCGGAGTTACCCCACGACTGTTGCGAGCATCATGATTCCTCCGCGCATCATTTCATTGCTGCCAAGTGCCACTGAGATCGTGGCCGCGCTCGACTTCACCGACCAGCTCGTGGGTCGTTCTCACGAATGCGACTTTCCTTCTGGCGTAAAAGAGCTGCCGATTTGTAGCTCCACGAAAATTCCCGTTCACGGATCTTCCTACGAGATCGATGCGCGGGTGAAACAGATCGTGGCCGAAGGTCTTTCGGTCTATCACGTCGATGTCGATCTTCTTCGACAGCTCCAGCCGGATTTGATTCTGACCCAGACACAATGCGCGGTTTGCGCGGTCACACCGCGCGATCTTGAGCAAGCGCTTTGCACCTGGGTCGGAGCGCAGCCCGCCATATTATCCCTCGAACCGAACAACCTCGGCGATGTCTGGAACGATATCCGCCGCGTTGGTGAAGCGCTTGATGTTTCGCAGCGGGCCGACCAACTGATTGCATCCCTTATGCAACGTCTCGCCGCCATCCGCGAGAAATCCGTAACGGCCCAATCGCGGCCAAGCGTCGCCGCGATCGAGTGGCTTGGGCCGTTGATGGCTGGCGGAAATTGGATGCCCGACCTTATTGAAATCGCAGGTGGACGCAGCATTTTCGCGCAACCGGGCGAGCATTCGTCGTGGATCGACTGGGCTCAATTGATTGACGCCGATCCGGAAGTGATTTTGCTTCTTCCCTGTGGATTCAAAATTGCGCAAACCGTCGCAGACCTTGAATTGCTGACGCAGAATCCAGCTTGGCCGCAGCTCCGTGCCGTTCGATCCGGGCAGGTTTACCTGATCGACGGCCATCAGTTCTTTAATCGGCCGGGCCCGCGTCTGGTCGAATCCGCTGAGATCGTCGCCGAGATTTTGCACCCCGATGTTTTCGCGTTCGGTCATCGCGGCACGGGATGGATCTCGCTCGATGACGCCGCACAGCTTCGACCTTCAAAACAACAGCGATTGATCCGCTGAGTGTCGGCATGAAAGAGTCCGTCGTGATGTCCTGGAGCGGCGGAAAAGACAGTGCAATGGCGTTGCACGAGTTGCTTCACGACGACGCATATAAGGTCGTGTCGCTTTTAACGAGCGTGTCAGAGGAATATCGCCGGATCAGTCACCACGGCGTGCGCGAATCGCTCCTTGATGAGCAGGCGAAAGCCATTGGCATCCCGCTTCGCAAAGTCTATTTGCCTTCAGGTCCCGCCGGTGGATGCACGAACGACGTTTACGAATCGATCATGAGAGAAGCTATGCTCGATTATCACCGCGACGGAGTCCGCACCGTCGCCTTCGGAGATTTGTTTCTGGAGGATTTGCGCGCATGGCGCGAAGCCAATCTCGCGAAAGCTGGAATGCGCGGCCTCTTTCCGATTTGGAAACGTAACACCATGGAATTTGCGCGCGATGTCATTACGCTCGGTTACAAAGCCCGCCTCTCATGCGTCGAAGGCCGACTTGGTGCGGGCTTTGCCGGCTGCGAGTACGACAAAGAGTTGTTGCGCGACCTCCCGTCTGATGTCGATCCCTGCGGTGAAAACGGCGAGTTTCATTCCTTTGTTTATGATGGTCCGATTTTCCAAAGACCAGTTAATGTGCGAGTCGGTGAAATTGTCGGCCGTGACGGCAGGCACTATGCAGACTTGGTCTCAGAAACCGGGACGTCGCACGACAAGAGCGTAGCCAGAATGTTTCCACCGGTGTAAACGACAATCTGACCGGCGAGCATTACGCGGAAGTGTTCGGATTCCCCGCGTTGGGAACAGCGGCGTATGCCGGAGTGAAAGTGCGGTTTTAGTCGCTCTTGTCATTCCGCACGAAGTCGCGGAAACTCTTGCTGTTTGATAGATCTAAGAGTAAGAACTTCGGCCCCCATGCCCCAGCGATCGATTGATTGTGTAACACAATGAGTCCGGTCATTTACTTTCTAATACTTGGAGCATTTCTGCTCGGTGTTGTCGTTGCGATCGTCGTAATGCGACAAGCGAAAACTCAATTATCCGAGCATTTCAGATCGCTTTCATTGGATGCTCTACAAAGTAACAGTAAGACCTTTGTACAGATCGCCAAGGCAGAGTTAGAAAAGGCTCAGTTGTCGGCCACGAGCGATCTGGAGAAACGACAGTTGGCAATCGGAGAGCTGGTCAAACCTGTGCGTGATTCGCTGGACAAGCTTGATACCAAAATTCATGACTTAGAAAAAGCGAGGACGGGGGCATATGCATCGCTAACTGAGCAAGTTCGGTCGCTCGCGGAGACGCAAAATTACTTGCGTGATGAAACCGGAAAATTGGTTCAAGCGCTACGATCTCCAATTGTTCGTGGTCGATGGGGGGAAGTTCAATTGCGCCGTGTTGTTGAACTCGCCGGTATGGTTGATCACTGTGATTTTATCGAACAGGAAACATTCAGAACGGAGGAGGGGCGCGTTCGCCCTGACCTAATTGTTTATTTACCAGGCGGAAAAACAATCGTGGTCGACTCAAAAACGCCTTTGAACGCATATCTCGAGGCTCTTGAAGCAGCAGACGACGCTACGCGTGTAAATCGCTTACAGCAGCACGCCGCTCAAGTCCGCGACCATATCGAAAAGCTTTCGCGGAAGGCATACTGGGATCAATTCGATAACGCTCCGGACTTCATTATTCTTTTTCTGCCCGGTGAGATGTTCTTTAGCGCTGCATTGGAACGTGATCCACTACTGATCGAGTTTGGGGCTGAGAGACTCATTATTCTCGCCACGCCTACAACATTGATCGCGCTCTTGCGGGCTGTCTCCTATGGCTGGAAGCAAGAGAAACTGACGCAAAATGCACTCGCGATTAGTCAACTTGGAGCAGAACTTTACAAACGCCTTTCCGATATGGGCGTCCACTTTTCGAGCCTCAGCCGCAATCTCAATGCATGTGTAAATGCTTTCAACAAAGTCGCCGGTAACATCGAGACCCGAGTTTTTGTGACGGCACGAAAATTCAATGAGCTGGGAGCAGCAGGCAGTAGCGCGGAGATCGAACCATTAGAGCCAGTTGAACAGATCGCTCGCGACATCCAGGCTCCGGAATTGCTGCCGCGATCGGACGAGAGGAGTAGTGCTTCCGACTCAGCGCGAAGCTAGGTCGAGGAAGCAGTCGATATGAGTTTCTTGGTCGTTCTCCTGTGCGCTGGATTTGGGGCAGTCATTGGAGGGGTGCAGGGAGCAATAATTGGCGGAGTGATTGGGATTGTGATCGCCAGCAGCGCGAGCAAGAAAGGATCCAATAAAGCAAATTCGGGGGGTCGCGTCGCAAGCGCGCACAACGGGTCGAAGCGTGCAACCCCGCCTCCGTTGCCAGCGACGTTAAAATCCTCTCTGAAATCTGCAGACGGACCATTAGGTAAAATTGGCGTTTCTGTTGCCTTCGGTCACGAATCAATCGCGCAGGGTTTAGCGAAGCTGAATTGGTCTCCCTCCGGCAAGTCATTGAATCATGCTGGGGTAATTATTAGTGACGGGATGGTCTATACAAGTGAGCGACGTCTCACATGGCCCGGAGAACCTTCTGCGATCATTAAGTCGTTGCCTGTTGGAAATGTGCCAGCATCTCCACTGCAAGACTTCGGCTATTGGCCGAGTTACGATCGAATTACACCAGAGCAGCGACGCTGCTATTTAGAATGGTTGTCGGCTGGCCGCAAAGATACTGACCCGACGCAGCGCTCGCTTGGATATGTCTTCCTGTTCTTTTATGGCTTAGAGCGTCGAATTGTGGTCGATGCCGATCGTGATCCAATGCTGCTAGACGAAGTTCTACGTTTGCTCCAGCACTACGGCTCAGCGCACAAATCACGTTCGTTGAGGAGTTATTTCCTGCAGCTTCTGCACTTTGGCGGATGGAGACTTGGATCCGGTGCGTATCGCGATCTATGGCCGCGTTTGCTTGCTCTGGATGTAGATCGGCCCGATCCGGAAGGGCTGCGGTTTGTCCTAGCCAACCTGTGCCAAAGACAAGAGGCCTTGGACTGGACCGTCGCTTATCGCCTCGCGTTTTCAGATCAGCAGAGCCGCCGCAGCACCGTGGTCGCACGCACACAAGAGAAATTCTTTGCTCTCTTTAGACAACGGTTTAACGAAGCGTTCTCAGGTGGTCTGTTGCTGCAAGCTGCGAAGCAGGAAGGACGAGTCGAATATCGTCCCGCCAGCAACTCGCTTGCTCAGATGAGATACGGGTCCGCGCCGGGAGACTCATTCGCGGTTCGTCTCCCAAACGTCATAGGTCTTCATAGTCAATTCAAAACCCTTCCGGAAATCTGGAATTCCTGTGTGGACGATCTGTCGGGTTATAGTCGCGCTCTTGCATCGAAAAGGCAGGGACAAGCCGCTGCGCTATTGGCGTGGCAGTCACTGCCACGAGAATTGCGTAGGGTCGAAGACCACCCGCTCAAATCTGCGTTCGAGGAACTGCTGGCAAGTGCGCCACACGAAGGAGATTACATCTTCGTGCCTGCTGCAACGCTCACCTCTCTGGCAGGAATACCGGAACGGACCAACCTAACAATCGCGCAGAGTCGTCTACTCGTTCGTCTAGTTGAAGAGCTCGGTTGGCAGCTTGCCCCGAACCCTGACATTACCGGTCTGCCGCTCGCTTGGAATCAAGAACTCGCGCTCTCCCCAATTACTCGCGAGGAGCGCGTCCCTGAATCTCTCCCGGGTTTAATGCGTCTTCTTTATTTGTCGATAATGCTCGCGGCAGCGGACGGTATAGTCGAGACAGAGGAACTCGCGGTGTTTTATGAAATTGTCGCTTCACAGATTCCGGATGAGAGCGAATGGAGTCTGCTGCGCGCAGCGGAGGCGTGTCTGCGGCGCGACACGAATATCGCCCTGCGGTTATTACCGCAAATTTCAAAATTGGTTCCAGCCGAGAGCCGACAATTCGTCTTACGGACATTGGCGCATGTAGCTGCTGCCGATGGTGAAGTCACACTAGACGAATTAAGGGCACTCCGCCGCATTTCTCGTTCTTTTCAATTGGATGCTGACGCGGCCGAAAAAGTATTGCGTGAAGACGAAGCCTTTCGAGAGGTCGCTATTGCACCTGGCAAACGTGGCAGCGCGCGGGGTGAGCCGATTCCAACGCGAAACGTGCGTAAACCGGCATCTTTCGCATTAAACCAGGATCGAATTAAAATACTGACAGAGGAAACACATGAAGTGATTTCGTTGCTTTCGTCCGTTATGGCTGAACCCGAAACAACATCGACATCTCCGATAATCGTTTCGAGATCACAGGAGCCGAGTTTGGAGTCGGTTGAGTGGCTGAGTTCTCTTGAGGAGCGATATCATGCCGCGGTTCTAGAATTAGTACGGCACGATCAGATCACCACCGCCGATTTCGACCGCCTTGCCGCGGACCAACACCTTCTACCGGATGATTTATTCAATGCTGTAAACGCTTGGTCTGACGAGACGCTTGGTGACTTCTTGCTCGAACGTGGCGCAAATATCCGGATCTATCGCAGTTTGGTACCCGAACCAGCAGCCCTTTCTGTCGCTGCATGAACTCGCCAGTTACAATTAAACGTCGCGAACGCGATGCGGTAATTCAATCCCTTCAAGCTGGGTTGGTTCCGAAGCAAGGCCTGCATCTGATTCAGGTGGGGCGCAAAGCAGAAGTGTCTGCACTGATCCAGGACTTGGATCGCATTTGCGACGAAGGCGCTTGCTTTCGAATTATTGTAGGACGCTTTGGCAGCGGGAAGAGCTTCTTCTTAAACCTCATTCGCAACATCGCATTTCAAAAGAAAATCGTCGTCGTTCAGGCCGATTTCAGCATGGAAAGACGACTCTATGCTACCGGCGGAGAGGCACGATCGCTATACAGTGAATTGATGCGCAACATGGCTACTAAGGCACAGCCCGATGGAAATGCGTTGCCCGCTGTTCTGTCGTCTTGGATGTCCGAGGTTCAACATGCTGTTATGACTGGCGGTGGGGCAGCTGCCGATGTCGAAAAGCGCATAGGCGAGGATCTGCGTGATATTCAAGAATATGTCGGAGGCTTTGATTTCGCGGAGGTGCTGCGGGCCTACTACCGCGGTTATGCGCAACAAAATGAGTTACTACAATCTGCTGCGTTGAAGTGGTTACGCGGCGAATACACCACAAAGACTGATGCGCGCGCGGATCTCGGAATACGTCGGATCGTCGACGACGAATCGTTTTATGACAGCCTGAAGTTAATGGCTGCATTCGTCAGAAAGGCTGGATTCGGAGGCCTCCTCGTCAATCTTGATGAGATGGTTGTGTTGTCTCACCGCCTGCCTAACTCCCGCGCCCGGCAGGCTAATTACGAAATGTTGCTCACTTTGTTAAACGACTGTTTGCAGGGCAACTCGCGCGGGCTCGGGTTTATTTTCGCGGGCACTGACGAATG
>DASYVQ010000052.1:0-13261 GCA_035936875.1 Chthoniobacterales bacterium | reverse complement strand
ATCGACGAAAACTTTCAGGACGGCGCGTACATACGCATCATCGAAGGTATAACGCTCCCGCGACCAATCGCAGGAACAACCGAGCCGCTTGAGCTGTTCGATAATGATGCCGCCATGTTTGGCCTGCCAATCGAGCACGCGGCGCAGAAATTCTTCGCGGCCGAGGTCGTGTCGCGTTTTCTTCTCGGTGCGTCGCAAATGCTTCTCGACAGCCGTCTGCGTTCCAATGCCCGCGTGATCGGTCCCTGGAAGCCAGAGCGTTTCGAAGCCCTGCATGCGCGCGCGCCGCGCAAGAATGTCCTGGATCGTGTTGTTCAGCACGTGGCCGAGGGTGAGCACGCCGGTCACATTCGGAGGTGGAATGACAATCGAGAACACCGGCTTCGATGAGCGGGGGTCGGCCTCGAAATCGTGATTGTCGATCCAACGGGCGTACCATTTGGGCTCGACCGATTTCGGGTCGTACGTTTTGGAAAGCTCAGCCATCGCGATGAATCATCCGAAGCCCGCACGTGTTTGCAAAATGAAAAGCTAACCGGCACCTTTGCCGCTGCATGAGCGACTCGCGTCCAATCGGCGTCTTCGATTCCGGGATCGGTGGTCTGACCGTAGTCAAAGCCCTGCGGGAGCTTTTGCCAAACGAAGATATCTTCTACCTCGGCGATACCGCCCGCCTGCCCTACGGAAACAAAAGCGCGGAGACGGTCGAACGCTACAGTCTCGAACTCGCCGACATGCTGATTCGTGAAAAGGCAAAACTCATTGTGGTTGCCTGCAACACCGTCTCCTCAGTTTCCATTCCGAAATTGCGGACAAATGTGTCTGTCCCGGTGATTGGCGTAATCGAACCCGGCGCGCAAGCGGCTATTGCCATGACCCGGAATCGTCACGTGGGCGTGATTGGAACCCGCGCCACGATTCGCAGTGGCGCCTACGAGAATGCACTACGCGCACTCAATGTTCACGTCAGAGTCAGCAGCCAGGCATGTCCGTTACTAGTGCCCTTGATCGAAGAAGGATTGCTCGATGACAAGCTGACCGATCAAGTAATTGCGCGTTATCTCGATCCGATCATCGCGGACGGCATCGACACTCTTGTTCTTGGCTGCACCCATTATCCGCTGCTCGTCAGGGCGATTGGCCGTGCGATTGGCGAAAACGTAAAACTCGTCGATTCCGCGCAAAACTGCGCGGTCGCAGTGCGGAATTTGTTAGATCGACAATCACTGCGCGCACCGTCTTCCGCCAAAGGAAAGCTGCAAGTGGCGCTGACTGATTCGGCAGACAATTTTCTGGGCATCGCGCGCGACGCGTTGCAGTTGAAGTTTGGCGAGATCGAACTCCGCGCTTTGCCGTAGATGCGAACCGGAGATTCGCAATCGCGCTCAACGGAACCGTTCCAGCAATTGCTGGCAGACATGGTTCTGTGGCTCAGCTTAGTCGTCTTGTTTGTGGCTTTTCGAGCTACCCTGCTCTTCATCTTCCGCGCTGAATTGTCGCCGCAGCCAAATGCAGCAGCCTTTCTCCGACTCTTTGAAACCGGTCTGCGTTCCGACACCTGCGTCGCAATTTGGGCAGTGCTTCCGTCACTCATCCTCACACTCGTCGGGTTTTTTCGTCCGCTGGGGATTTTGCACCAACGGATACGCCGGCTGACGATCGCCATCATCCTGAGCCTCTGCGCAATCGTGTTCGTCGCCGACGTTGCCTATTTTGCGGAGTACGATAGCCAATTTAATCACTGGATTTTCGGACTGATTTACGACGATCGCCGCGCGATTCTGACGACGATTTGGAAGACCTATCCTGTCATCCCGCTGGTTCTCATCAGCGGAATTACAGTCGTCGTCAGTGCGTGGGGGCTCAACAAACTGTGCCGCGTCGCCGCGTCGGCTGACGTTCCGATTTTTGTCGGAACAAAATGGGCGCGGGCGATCACTGTCATCCTAATTGTGACATGGGCGCTCACGGGCTCAAGAGTTTGGCCTCACTATCATTTGGCCACGGTGAAAAACGCGGCCGGAACCGGGCATATGTTTCTTAACAAAGTTGTGCTCAATCCATTTTTCGCTCTGCGCTACGCAATTTGGCAGGAAAGGAACATGCAGAAGGTGGCAGGGTTGCGAACCATTCTGCGCAACGGCGATGTGCGAGCCGCCGCGGCCGCTTTGTTCCCCGAGGCGAAAAACGCTGCGAACTTGGATGATTGTCTGAAGCGGGTGGCGCCGGGTCCCGCCGGGCCTCCGCCAACTCACATTTTCCTCGTCGTGATGGAGAGCTACGACGCTTGGGCGATGCAAACTGAATACGCCGCACTCCATTTGACGGACCGATTGAGTGCCCTCGGCCGAGAAGGCATCCATGTCCGAGGCTTCATTTCATCAGGCGGTGGCACGATGGCGAGCTTGGGCGCGCTCATCGCCGGACTGCCTGCTGCCGGAGTATTGGTCAACTATCAACCAGTGGTACGCGAAGGCGTGCCAACCGCGACCGCCGGCATTTTCAAACGACTCGGTTATCGCACGCGATTTTTCTGCGGCGCATCTTTGGGCTGGGAGCGGAGCGGCGAATTCTGTCGCGAGCAGGGGTTCGAAGAAGTTTACGGCGGCGACCAGATGAGGGCGCGGTCTACTGGCAATGAGTGGGGCGTGGACGATGAGGACCTCTTTCGCTTTGTGCTCGAGCACACAGGGCCGGAGCGCACCTTCAACTTAATTATGACCAGTTCCTATCATGCGCCCTACAGCGTGGATGTGGAGAAGAAGGGCTTCGATCCAAAGGTGTTGAAGGCCAATCCTATTTGCGCCGGCCTGTCCGAACGCCAAGTGCGGATTTTGGGACACCTTTGGTATTCCGACAAATGCGTTGCGGAGTTTGTGTCTGAAGGCGAACGCGAATTTGAACGTCCGCTCTTCGCGATCACCGGCGACCATTATTCCCGGAAGAAATTCGTTTCTGTTCATCCGACCCATACGCTTTATGACCAGCTCGCTGTCCCGCTCATCATCTACGGTCATAAAGCGCTCGAAAAAGTTCGGGCTCCAGCGACGTTGGCTGGAAGCCATCTGGACGTGTTGCCAACTCTTATCGACCTGGCGGCTCCGTCCGGTTTCATTTATCACGCGTTCGGCCGCGATCTCTTGGATGAATCTCAACGCCAAGTTGGTTACGGTTGCAGCGCGGTCATCGGGCCGGACTTCATTTTCAAAATCCACGATCCAGCCTATGTGGAAGATCTACACGGCCAACCAGTCACCAGTGTGGACGGAAAAGCGTTGGCGCTACGCTATCGTCAATTACACGGGTTGGGATGGTGGCGAGCAATGAAAGGTAATCAGTGGCCGGCGACAAACGCTGCAGCCACGCCGACCGGGAACTGACTATCGCGCGGCAGTTTTAACGTCGCGGTATGCGTGCGCCCGCAGACTTCGGCAAGCTCTTGGCGACTAGATCGTAAGAATGGTCGATCATTTTACGCAATTCTGCTTCGGGAACTCCGCTATCGATCTCAACGGTGTTCCAGTGTTTTTTGTTCATGTGATAGCCCGGTCTCACTTGCTCGTATCGGTCCCGCAGCTCGAGCGCTAAATCCGGATCACATTTCAAATTCACTCGCGCCGGAACTTCGTCGAGAGATGCGAGGGCAAACATTTTTCCACCGACTTTGAATACGAGAACATCTTCTCCAAACGGCGTGCCTTCAGTCGCGCCGTGTTTTTTCAAGCAATATTTGCGAAAGCTCTCGAGATCCATCCTTCAAGAAATTCGCGACGTCAGAATGCCTGGGAGATCTTTAATTGCGACCCGTTCCTGTTTCATCGAATCGCGCTCACGTAAGGTGACCGTGTCGCGAAGTGCCGCGTACGGGGCAGATCCCTCTGACAAGTCTTCGTTCGTCGACGGAATCGCTAACCCCGATAGCGGTGCCTTGACTTTCAATTTTGACAGATCGCTCTTCGCCGCCGGAACCTCAGCAGCAGCGAGTGGGCCTTTACCTAACGTCTGAAAATCCACGGTAATGCAGAATGGTGTTCCAATTTCGTCCTGACGGCGGTAACGGCGTCCTATTGCGCCGCTTTCATCGTAAAAAACATTCATGTGCGGGCGCAAGAGAGCGACAATCTCTTTCGCTTTGGCGACAAGCTCCTCCTTGTTTTTCAGAAGCGGAAAAACCGCGCACTTAATCGGCGCAATGCGCGGATGAAAACGCAAGACGACGCGTGTCTCCATTTTTCCTTTTTCGTCGGGCGCTTCGTCTTCCGAATACGCCTCGCAAATCAGCGCGAGCACGGTGCGATCGACGCCCGCGCTCGGCTCGACTACGTGCGGGATAAATTTCTGCTTCGTCTCTTCGTCGAAATACTCCAGCGATTTTCCGCTCGCTTTTTGGTGCTGCGACAAATCGTAGTCCGTGCGGTAAGCCACGCCTTCCAACTCTTGCCGGCCAAACGGAAAATCGTATTCGATGTCGTAAGTCCCTTTTGAATAAAAGGCGCGCTCCTCATCTGGCACCGTGAGCACGTGCAATTTGTCGCGCGCGATGCCGATATTTTCATAAAACTTGAGTCGCTCTTCCTTCCAATACTCGAGCCACTTCATCCCCTCCTCCGCCCGGCAAAAGTATTCAAGCTCCATTTGCTCGAACTCGCGCGAGCGGAAAGTGAAATTGCGCGGATTAATCTCGTTGCGAAACGCCTTGCCGATTTGCGCGATGCCGAACGGCAACTTCTTGCGCGAAACTTCCAGCACGTTTTTGAATTGCACGAAGATGGCCTGCGCAGTCTCGGGACGAAGATATGTGATGCTCGACTCGTCTTCGGTCGCGCCGACGTAAGTCTTAAACATCAAGTTGAACGCGCGCGGCTCGGTTAAATCTTTCCCGCCGCAAACCGGACATTGCTTCTCGCCTTTCTTATTGACGATCTGATCAGCGCGCAGTCGCGCCTTGCAAGATCGACAATCAACCATCGGATCGCTGAAGGTGTCTTCGTGGCCGCTGGCTTTCCACACGGCGCGATTCATTAAAATCGAACCGTCCATGCCGACGACGTCGTCGCGCTCGTGCACCATCACGCGCCACCAATAATTTTTGACGTTACGCTTCAACTCGACGCCGAGCGGTCCGTAATCCCAGCATCCGTTCAGGCCGCCGTAAATTTCGCTCGATTGGAAAATGAATCCGCGCCGTTTGCACAAGCTGACGATCTTTTCCATGTTCGCCACGGCGAATCCGTCCTTTGGCGGACGCTGCGTGTCAGGCGATTTGCTCATCGAAAGGGAATTAACCGCGGATTACGCGGATGTCGCGGATAATACAGATGCAAGAATCAGAAGCGCAGGAAAAAGGAAATGAATTCTTAGTCCCCGTCCTGCTTTCCTTATTGATCGTTCGTTCCGCGTTATCCGCGATTACGTTTGCGGCTCGACTGTGATTTCGGTTTTGACCGAGCTGGCGATGAAACAATTCTCGTGGGCAGCGTGATGCATTTTGTCGAGCTCTTCGGCCGTCGGTTGCTTGTCGCCGGAGAATTTGATCTTCGGCTTTAACGTCAGCTTCGTGATTGCCAATTTACCTTCGGCATTCTTCTCCATGTGACCGACCGCTTCATCGACATACTCGTCCAGCACGAATTTCTGCTTACACGCGATGGCCAGGAAGGTGAGCATGTGGCAGCTGGAGAGCGAAGCCACGTACGCTTCCTCCGGATCGACATTTTTTGGATTGCCGAGATAAGCGGGCGCGGCCGACGCCTGCATTTCGTGGCCGCCATCAAATTTCCAGGTGTGATCGCGCGGATATTTCTGATACTCGAACGGCACATCGCCGCGCTTCCAAGTGAGAGTCATTGTGTGTTCAGACATGCTTTTACATAGAACGGCGCACGTTGCAGGGCAAGCGCCAGCCAAAAGACATGCGCGATGCTGGTATCGAACCAGCGACCCCTTGCGTGTGAAGCAAGTGCTCTACCACTGAGCTAATCGCGCGTGTGGAGACAGCAATTAGAAAATAGAAATTGAAAATTACAAGGCTGACGTCGTCCACAACGCTAAATTCTTGAGCGGTCGCCGCGGCGACAAGTCGCAGGTTCGAACCCTGCATCGCGCACGATTTGCGGTTCCGGCCCCTGCCAGGGGCACCACGCAAAGCTAGGCAGCAGTTCATAGTGTCCATCGTAATTGAGATGTGCAATTTCTAAAAAACGCAGTACACGGGTAGTGCATCCCCACAGATCATGATTATCGAGTCGGTTCGGCTGCAGAATTTCCGTTGTGTAAAGGATGAAACACTCTCGTGTAACGAGTTGACGGCACTCGTCGGCGCGAATGGATGCGGAAAATCATCTTTCTTGCGCGCCATTGAGTTGTTTTACAGCTCGAGCCCCAAACTTCAAACCGAGGACTGTTACAACGAACAGGACGGGGACGAAGTCGTAATTACGGTAACCTATAGGGCATTGTCTGACGGGGCCAAAGAGCACTTCCAGGCGTACCTTCAAGACGGGAGGTTATCCGTCGCGTGTGTGCTGCTCGTCGTGGACGGGAAGACAGTATGCACATATCACGGGACCACTCTTCAGTGTCCCGAGTTCGAAGGAATAAGAGAGGGGCTACTTCTAAAAGATCGAGGAGCAACCGCCAGAGCCGAATATAACAAGGTACGCTCAAAGTCGGATTACTCAGCACTTACTCCTTGGTCCAATTTAGGAGCCGTCGACGAGAATCTCCGGAAATGGGAGTCCGAACATCCCGATATGTGCGCTAGAGCACGGGACAACGGTCAATTCTTCGGATTCAAGGAGGTGGGAACTGGTTACCTGGGACGGTATAGCAGATTTCTATTCATCCCCGCAGTCCGGGACGCGTCAGACGATGCCGAAGAAGGCCGAGGCTCCGTTATTTCAGACTTGATGGATCTCGTTGTTCGCAGCGTCCTCTCAAACAAGGAATCCGTCAGAGTGTTGAAGGAGCAAACCCAAACAAAATATAGAGATGTTCTTGATCCCTCGAAAATAGATGAACTGAATCAGCTCTCTCGCAATCTGACGAAGACGCTGAAGGTCTTCGTTCCGGATTCTGAAGTTTCTTTAGGATGGCTCCCACTCGCCGAAATCGAAATTCCAATGCCCAAGGCCAATGTGAAATTGGCTGAGGATGGATACAAAGCCGGTGTCAGCAGAACTGGTCATGGATTACAGCGTGCCTTTATATTGACAATGCTACAGCACCTAGCGCTCGCAAGGTCCACTCCGGTTGACGAAACCAAAGACGCTGTCAAGCAATTGCCGGACCTCGTATTAGCAATCGAGGAGCCGGAACTTTATCAGCACCCGAATAGACAAAGACACTTCGCCAGAGTCCTGCGTGAATTAGCTGCTGGGTCGATCCCTGGAGTAGCTGAACGCACGCAGATTCTATACGGTACCCATTCGCCACTCTTCGTAGGGATCGACCGGATAGAAGAGATCCGCCTGTTGCGAAAGTACACCGCGGAGGCCGATGAACCGAAGATAGCGAGGATCAGTCTCGTCACCCTCTCTGAGGTCGCTGAGCAGACTTGGCACGCCAGTGGCGCCAAAGGTGAGAAGTTCTCTGCTGAAACGTTGCGAGCAAGACTGCAGGCAATCATGACACCATGGATGAACGAAGGTTTTTTTGCCGACGTTGTCGTGCTCGTCGAAGGCGAAGATGATCGTTCCGCTATAATGGCAACAGCGAGAGCGCTAGATAAAGATCTCGAAGGAAACGGCATCTCAGTCATTCCATGTTCCGGGAAGACGAATATAGATCGGCCTTTTATCATTTTTTCCAAATTGGGGATTCCCGTGTACGTGATATGGGACGGAGATGCTGGACAAGGAGAAACCGAAGGTGTTTGCGAGAAATGCTTACGGCCATTGGATAAGAAGCGCGACCCAAAGGACAATCGCGTTCTCCTAAGATTAGTAGGAGCAGCTGAGGAAGACTGGCCGGAGGCTGTCACATCCAAGTACGCGTGCTTCAGCCAAAACCTCGAAACCACGATGCGTAACGAAATCGGGCCCGAAGTTTTTGATAAGCAGTTGGATGAGCATCAGAAGGAGTACGGGATAGGGCGACGAAATCACGCGATAAAGAATCCCACTCTTTTGGCAAAGGTTCTCACATCGTGTCAGAAAGCCGGACACGAAAGCTCGACGTTGCGGAAGGTTGTCGAAGAAATTCTGAGACTAAAAGCTCTCACGTAAGTATGTATCTGCTGTTGGACACACTTCGCCTTTAGACAAAGCATCGCGCATCACCACTCCACACCATACAACGCAAAGCGAAAGGAAACATGAACAGAACGCCGGTATCATCATCTAACTTGAAGTCGGTCGGCTACGACGAAGCCAGCAGCACGCTCGAAGTGGAATTCTTGCATGGCGGCATTTACGAGTATTCCAACGTTCCAGAGTCACGGTATTCTGGGCTGATGAGCGCATCATCCAAGGGCGAGTATTTTGACGAATACATCAAGAAGGGCGGCTACAGTTACCGGAAGGTTGGATAGAGGAGTTGTGCGTGTACCCCGAAGGAAATCGCAACGACACACACTTAATTCACTATCCCGCTCAGTGCTTCAAGCTCCGCGTCCGTCAGTTTCAAGAGTTGTTCGCGGAGCTGCACTAATGAGTTGTTTTGCGGCTTCCACTGCTGAACATTCTGACGAATCCCATTTCGCACAGCATTCGAACCAACCGGCAAAGTCGCCCTGATATCAGGAACTCCGATCGGGTTTTCGGTCAATTCATAGCCGAGCTGTTCCAGCGCGTCCCCCAGCAAATATTGGTGTATGAAACCTTCCTGCTTCGGACCGGTTTCGGCTGAGAGAAATTTGTCAAGCGCGCTCCGGAAGCGATCGAGCGCATCCGCAAGTCTTCCTTCATGCAAGTTGCCCTTGGACTTGTTTTGGCGTGGCGGATGATGCTGCAAGCACCATTTAATCGCTGCCTTGATCTTCATGTGATCCTGCAGGAAAAGTTTACTCCACACGCTCTCGTCTAGAATCCAGTTGCTCCAGATGCGATTCAGCTTTCCACAGAGATCGGCTTGGTTAGTCTCGGCGACTGCTGCAAGCTCCTTGTCATTGTGACCTCCCGGCCTGAGAAATTGCGCGGGACAAAGAACCCACCGCGGTCCTTTAAGCCACCGATCAGTTATTAGCACGGCGGCAAACCCGTCAGGATTAATGCCGTCAAGATCACGCTCCGAGAGCTGGTGAGTTGTCGAGCGGGAACTCTTAACTTCAAGCTTCAGTGGATTGGGCCAGCTTTCACTCATCCTTCAGTTTCCCGAGCTTCCATGTGCCCAGTTTGCAACGGGATGCTCCTGCCCTCTCAAGAGCCTCCGCAAAACTTCGTTGATGTGTCAAAATGACGACCTGCTTCCTGTCCTCAAGTTTGGCGAGGGCGTTGGCAAAATTGGCTTGTAGGGTGTCATCCATACCCTGTGCAGGATCGTCCAAAACGATAAAACCGAGGTTGTGCGATGTTCCAGAAGCAAGTCCTAGCAGGAGAGACATTGCCGCAGCGGAGAGGTCGCCTTCGCTCAACACGTGACCAACCGCGTCATTCAGATTGCCCAGCTGCGCGGAAGTCGCCTGAATCTTGTAGGCAACCTTGTCGCGGCTGAGAGTCGTCTGGATGTCGAGGCCGTCGTAATCGGGGTTCTGCGCCACACTTCTGAAAAAGCCAGAAATGCGGGGCATTCGCGCCTTGACCGCAGCTGAAGCTGATTCCTCTTCGTGCTTCGAGAGCGCGCCAGTGATTTTCCTGAGCTGGCCTGCCAACGTCTGTGCTTCCTCGCGAAGGTTTGTGAGGTCGGACTTCCGTTGCTCCGCGCTGTCCCGCAGTTTTCCGTGCGCTTCGATCTTTTCCACGGCTTCGATGATCGGCACTAAAAAATCTCTTACCCGGTTAATATTCGTCTCAGCGGGCTGGAACAATTCAGCCTCCTGTTTGGCAAGCGCGGTCTGCTTCTCGCCAACTTCGTTCTCCGCCGATTTCTTTTCGTCACTTGCTTTCTGGACTGCTTCATCCAAAAGGCGGATCAACCTATTTCGTGCCTCCGCGTCGAGGAACAGCGCATCAGAGTCTATCGGGCTGGTCCAAGCGTAGCTGGTTTCCTTAATTTGTTGTGCGAACGTGAGAAGCCGTTCGACGAGCGGGCGGTGTTCCTCATCCCTCAGCGTATTAACAGTCTTTAGCCGTTTTGCCGCGGTATTCCTCTGGGCGGCGTGCGATTCGTCTTCTTCCTTCAAACGCTCTAACTCTCTTGCGATGGAGTCCGCGATGCGCAGTTTGAGCGATCTCAATAGTTTCCCGGTGTCAACGACACCTTCGCAAACAGGGCACGATTCAAGTTTTTGGTGAGATAGCAGATGGTTGTAAGCCACGGTCAAGAGACCTTGCTCCTGCTCTAACGCCTCTCGTGTGGCCTTGTTGTTCTCCAGCGCCGCATCCTTGTCAGCGATGACGCCTGACAACTGCGCCCTGTCCATCTCGCCTTTGGCAGACTCGGCTACCAACTTTTTGGCATGAACGGAGAAGTCTTTCGACAGTCTGTCAGCGCTTTTCCAACGTTGATCCAATTCGTTCGCCCGCCGCTGTAGTTCAGCCAGTTCGGCAGAGATCGGAGTGGTTGTGCGAAGAGTGCCAAGGGCATTTCGCAATCGTTCCACCTCTGCGGTAATCTTCGCAGCGGCGGCAGGCTTGATCGCGGATAGAGTAGTCGCCACGGAGGCAAGTTCCCGGATCGCCGTCCCCTTGGTGTCTTCCAAATCTTCACGCAAGAATCCAGCGTCAATCGCGTCGTTCTCGCTGCCGCTAAGCCCGGTGCGGAGTTCCGTGTCCCGCTCAACCCATTTGGCGACGGGGTCGGCGGCTACGATGAAAGCGTCGACTTCTTTCTTCAGATCATTTGCTTCTTTGACCTTCTCCTCCAAAATGGGCACGAGTTGGCTGAGCGTGTAAAGGCCCAGCATGTCGTTGATCACATCGCTGATGGCGCTTTCTTGGCCAGTGATTAAGCCAAGACGGTGGTCTTGCAGCACGATCCCGCAACCTTCAAGGCTGTTAGGTTTCACTCCCAATTCATCGAAGATCAGATTCTGTGCATCTTGGCCTGTGTAATTCTTCTCGTTCAAATCGACGGTTAACTCAACATCGACGTCGGATCGCGCGCCACTGTAAGTCCTTTGAATGGTCATCTTCTCCGCATTACCCTGGGCAAGTTCGACGACAACGGAACTCTTTGCGGTTTCGCCAGCGTGCTTGTTGAAAAGCCGGAAAGACTTTCGATTAATCCGCGGCAGAGCGGGAATAGTGCCCGTCATTCCCCAGAGCAAGGCAAAAGTCAGCGAGGCCTTACCCGTGTGGTTGGGCGCCTCGAGGACTTGAAGGGTTGGTGAAAACTTGTATTCCTTTGTCCCCTGAAATCCCAAAAGGTTAGTGACGCTTACCTTTTCGAGTCGCCAGGACTTTTGTGTCGGGCTCATTTTGATTCTCCTTCTTTAGGGACTCGAAGCGTGTCTTGAGCCCAGCGATATTACTACGCAACGCCAACTCAACGGCGCGTGCCGGGTCGCTAGGATCGGCTTCGTAAGCCTTCTGTACCGAGTCCAGAACTTCCGATGAGGCTTTTGGCAGACTTGCTTTGACCTGTTGCCAATTGACGCCTGATATTGATACGAGATTGTTTTTTGACGTTCCAGGGGCAACGGAGAGTTGCTTTTCCGCCGGGTTCATTGCGCCGAGTATGTGCCAGAGCGATCGGGCGTGGAATCTTATTTTATGCTGAGAGAGCATCTGTTTATTTCAGCGCAGTCGAAGCGACACGGACGGAAATGATGGGGTCGGCTCTCAAGGGCGTGTTGCCCAAAGCCAGTTGAATTAGTTCGTTAGGGGATTCTGAGGGAAAATAGAAAAGGGGTCTGGATTCGTTAGGCTGGTATTGCGCAGTGGGGCGTGTCTGCGATAAAGATCGACATCTTGCTCGATTTGGTTTGCTAAAGCCGGTTCGCAGGTCAGCCAGCTCGACAGCAACTTTTTGTGCGTCTTCTATTTGTGTGTCGCCCCGTGTAACTTGTTGATGCTGAGACGAGGTTGTGCAGATTCGAACCCTGCCATCGCGCACCATCTTCCATTTCTTGACCCTATTTGACAGATTTTTCACAATGCGGCCCGCCGGCACTCAGCCCCTAAAATGCAAATGTCTGCGACCGCGCGTACCGTAGCGATCATTGTTCCCACCCTTAATGAGGCCGAGAACATCGCGCCACTTGTCGCCAGATTTGTCGCAACCGGCGTTCAATTTCAGGAAATCCTGTTTGTCGATGATCGCTCGACCGATGGAACGCAGGATGCAATCCGGTCGGTTACGGCAACGTGTCGGGTTCGTTTGATTGAACGAGACCGGAGCGAATTCGGATTGGCCTCCGCGATCATGACAGGCGCTCGCGCAGCCGAGAGCGAAATTCTTCTTGTTTTGGACGCGGACCTCAGTCACCCACCGGAGCGGAGCAAGGACTTACTCTCACCGCTGCTTGAAGATCAGGCAGATATTGTGATTGGCAGCCGATATATCAACGGCGGATCGACGCCCGGCTGGCCGCTGTGGCGGCGAGCCTTGTCCCGCTGCGGGTCGGCGCTGGTTTATCCGCTGACAGGTGTGCACGATTCAATGAGCGGTTTCTTTGCGATCTCACGGTCCAAATTATTAGAGCTTGCCCCGCCAACTACCGGTTTCAAAATCGTCTTTGAAACAATCATCCGGGGCGGCCGCAACTTGCGCGTCCGCGAAATTCCAATTGCGTTTTGTGACCGCGCGCGCGGTCAATCTAAAATGACACTTGGTATCGCGCTCCGGTTTTTTTCTCGATGGTTGGTTGCATTTTGTCGGCACATTCTCGGCGGCTGATTTGCGAAACATCACGACTTAGTTTGGGCACTTCGTGAAGAGGCGCCTGAGCGTAATAGGAATCCAATTCGCGCGATTAGCTCATCACTTCCGATAGAAGCGGTCGCCGCGGCGACAAGTCGCAGGTTCGAACCCTGCATCGCGCATAGAATGCACGTAGGCCTCAAGGCACCCTGCTGCGGAGCGGCTGGTTTAATCGATAGCTTGCGATATTCCTTTCCAGATCCGAAGCCAAACCGGCATTGCCGGTTGCGTTCGCAATATCCACGGCCCGTTGCGCTGTTGCAACAGCGTCGGAGAATCGGCCCGTCTCGGCATAAGCGGC
>DASYVQ010000051.1:0-2207 GCA_035936875.1 Chthoniobacterales bacterium | reverse complement strand
GCATCTTCGAAAAACCTGAAATTGAAATGAAGTGCGGACAACTTTTTCCCGGCGATGTCTTTATCCTATGCAGCGACGGTTTGACCGGACATGTGGAGGCAGACGAACTTCAACTGCGCGTCGTCAGCAGGAGAACGCAAGCTGCTTGTGACGAGCTGGTCGAGCTGGCGCTTCAGCGCGGCGGCCAGGATAATGTGACCGTCATTGCCGTTCGTTATTCTCCTAGCCAGACTCCAACTGGCGAACCATTTGGTCAGGTGCGAGAGTAAATTATGTCTGACGTCTCAGACATTTCCGGCCCTCGTAGCCTGTTGCAGGTCGGCAGCGTGCTCAACGGCACTTATGAAATCGATGCCGCGATCGCCATTGGCGGCATGGGTGAAATATACAAGGGTCACGAGATCCAAACCGGTGATCCTGTCGCGATCAAGGTAATCCGGGCCGATATGGCTGACGATCCATTGGTTCTCGCGCTCTTTCGCAAGGAAGCCTCGGCATTAAATCGCATCCATCATGAAGCGATTGTCCGATATTTTGTTTTTTCATTAGATCCTATTCTTCGACGACATTATTTGGCAATGGAATTTGTGGAGGGCGAGTCGCTCTCGAACATCCTTAAGCGGGGTCCGCTCGATGTCGTGCAAGTCCATGCACTGCAAATGCGCCTAGCATCGGGGCTACAAGCTGCCCATGACCGGCATATTATACACCGCGACGTGTCGCCAGATAATGTGATCGTTTCCGGGGAAGATGTCGCTCACGCCCGCATCATCGATTTTGGCATAGCACGCTCCAACCGCGTCGGGGACTTGACCGTGCTCGAGGGCGGATTTGCGGGCAAGTATGGTTACGTATCGCCCGAGCAACTAGGAATGTTTGACGGAAACGTCACCGGCAAATCAGATATCTACAGTCTCGGCCTCGTTTTGGCGTACGGTCTACTGGGTGAGCCGATCGACATGGGCCGCAGCCAGTTAGCTGTTGTCGAAAAGCGCAAGTGCGTTCCGGACCTTTGCAAAATTGATCCGCGGATGCGACCTTTGCTCGAACGCATGTTGCGACCGGATCCGGCCGACAGACCCGCTAGTATGGCCGAGGTTGCGTCTTGGCCGCTTGCGAGTCTAGCCGATGAAAGGACGATCGTCACGCGCCGTGCGGTACCGCTGCGACCGGCGGAACGCGTGTCAGATGATCTATACCCGGCGAGAGTGAGCACGTCAGCACACCGTTCCAAAACCGCGCCCCGGACAGACTCGGGCGTCCTCAAGAAACAGGGTTCGAGCCGCTGGAAGAGTATCGCGATCGCTAGCGTTGCCGCATCTTGTGTGGCGGGTGTTCTAGTTTGGACCCAGTTCAACGCAAACAAGAAATCCACCATTTCCACTCCCGCGGACTCCGGTGATATGCACGCTCTCCCGGTTGACGTTCCTAGGCCTGAGCTGAAGCCCGCACCAAGCGATGAAATCGACCGCTTTGTTTATCAATTCAATGGTGGTGAGTGTTTTCTCGCCGTGCCGAGCAATGTTTCGGCTCAGGCCGCCGAGATAGATGGTTATGGACTCGGCCCAAAACCTTTCGAAGCGCTCGACGAGGCATTCAAAAAAGCCAATGGCTTCGAAGCGAAAATTGAGGTTCGAGAAGTAACGCCAGCGCAATGTCCGGCACTTGTTTTTGTGAAACAATTCCTTTCTACTGTTGACGGTCCGCTAAAATTAGAAGTCGGGAAAATCGATTTGCGAAGCGGCGACAAGCTCCAGGCGACGCTCGACACGACGGCGGCCAACATCTTCTTGCTAATTGTCGATGACGAAGGCCTCGTGTACGACGTTACCAATCAATTGCGATCGGGTCCGAGCGGGCGAGAATTTGCCATGCTGCTTCAGGGCGTTCCGGCGCGTCGGCCGCAACCGTGGCTTCTCCTCGCGATCGCCAGCGCGCAACCTATCGGAGGGCTGGGATCGGCTGAACCGTTCGCCGGCAAGGAGTTCTTTCCGTCTTTGGGCGCGGAAGTCAGACAGCTGACACCAAAGCCCGCCATGGCCGTTAGATATTTGAACATCAACTAATTGTCATGGCTCAGCGTATGTGAACCAGGCGCCTCCAGGCGAAGTAAAAATACCGGGACAGCGAATATGCAGAGCCAATTATCCAAATCGGGAAATGCGCAAATCTCAGGGTTTTCCGCGGACCTCATGATTGAATCCACT
>DASYVQ010000050.1:0-5413 GCA_035936875.1 Chthoniobacterales bacterium | reverse complement strand
AAACGTGGGCCGCGGCACGACCCAGTTTCAATGCGGTCTCAGCTGTGACCGGCTCAACGTTGGCGACACCGCGCACTCCATCTGTCCCGAAGATCTTTTTCGCCTGTGTCACGTGATCATTGAAATGCCGGAACTGCGATTCGTAAAAGGGAAACTTTGTTCAAGGACGTTTGCGTCATGGAGCTACGGGTTCGCCGGCACGTTTCGATCGTGGTCGCTGAAGAAAACGCATTCTTTGTCCGGTCCCACGTCAACCGTCGCCCATTTGAGTGGAAAAGTCTCCAGGACAACAGTTCGTTGAATAACTGAAGCCCAGTCGCGGTATTCGCCCTTCACAATATCGCGGTAAGTATTTCCGGTCCCGCTGATCGGCGTAAGATAGAGCCCGTTGACCGGCGCGCCGACCAGATTGTAATCGGTGAAATCAGTGAAGGTCTTCACTGTGTCCGGAACCCAGAGGCTGGGCCGATCGGCATACCAGGCGATCGCCCACGGCATGTCTGACGCCGTGACTTCGGTCGGCTTCATCCAGTCGTTTAACACCGCAATGGCCGGCGGCACATAAGGCGGCCATCGAATGAGCGTCTTTTTAGATGCGAACCACGGCGTGGCGAAAATCATCGGCAACGCGCAGAGCAGATAAAGCAAAGCAATGAACCCGATGCGGGCGAGATGAAGAGTGATTCCGAGCCGGTTCCATTGCACCAGAAGATAAGCCAGGCCGTAGCAGGTCATGATCGGAATGAAAATCAAATGCAGTTGATTTGCGGCGACGCCTTGTTCTTCGTTCATCCCATAGACGGCCATCCCCGCGACGGCGCCACCCCACATGGCCAGGATCATCCAGCGAACCAGAGCGATCTCCGATCGTTTGAAAGTGTGAAGCAGGCCAGCGAAAAACATCACCGCTACCACGCTAAAGCCGAAATATTCGAAGATGCGGCCGGATTGGGCGATTAGATTGGTTGTAATCTTCGTCCAAAAAGCGGCAGGTCCGCCGGGCAGACCAAGCTCCATCCGGCGCATCCAGCCGGCTTCATTGTGACCGATTCCGTCAAAAAGAGAATAGAACGCGACGCCGGCGGGGTTGCCGCAAATGAGATAGGTGCGGATCAACCATGGCAGGTAAATGATTGCGAAAGCAGAGAGTACGATTACTGCCGTCCGAGCGCGCGGCCGGAAAAAGAAAATGCAGAAAACTAGAGCTGTAGCAAAGATCCATAAAGTGAGCGCGTGCGTCAGCGCCAAAAGTCCGAATCCGGCTCCGACGGCCACGAGCCAAATGCCGGCTATCTCGCCACGGTATTGTGCTTCCACGGCGCGAACGAGCGCGTAAAGGGTCGCATTAAACAAGAGCAGCAAGAGCGTCTGCGGCAAACCGGAAAGCGAGTACTGCCAGAAGGCGTCACAAAGCAGAACCAGTCCGCAGGCGAGCAGGGCCAATCGCTGGTCGAATAAACGGCGGGCGATAAAGAACAGCAAGAGGACCGACAAAACGAAAAGAAAGATCGACATCGCTGCGACGGCTTTGTCGCCGGCGTAAATGAGATCGCGCTGGGTCATCTTCCAGTGTGATTTTATCGGCAAAAGCGCGATGGCATCAACGAACGGCGGCAGCGGCGCGTTATAAGTGTCGAACCAAACTTTTTTCGTGGCGTCTTTCCGGTGAGCCCGTAGTTGGGCGACGGCGCGTGGCCGGGCAAAATTTGTCCGCCAACCATGGCCGCTGGCAATGGCGCGCCCAATCTGGGCCTGGTCCATTCCCTGGGAGGTGGAGAGGCCGCGAAACTGGTACAAATAATAAACGGCCATCGCGACGATGACCACGCCGACAAAGCAGCGTTTGATCCAGATCGAGGGCGCACCGGCTTCGAGCGCGTGCACCGCAGTTTGAACGAATTCTTCGCTACCGGGCATTTTGTGCTTGGTCGTTTTTCGAAGTTTCGTCTGCCGACTTTGCCGCGTTCATCTCGTTGATCTTGCGGTGCAGTGTTCGCCGGCTGATTCCGAGTTTCTTTGCCGCTGCGGTGACATTTCCGTTGGTGGTGGCGAGCGCTTGCAGAATCAATTTCCTCTCGGTTTCGTGAAGATCGAGCGGGCTCGATTTCTCGCCAAAAGCTTTCGTGGCCGAAATCCCGCGGGGCAATGTCGCCTCCGCCGCCTGGCGCACGGCTGACGGCAAATCGCGCAACGTGATCTTCGGCCCCGTCGCCATGACCACACCGTGCTCGATCGCCGTTCGCAACTCGCGCACGTTCCCGGGCCAATTGTAGGTCAAAAGCGCGTTCATCGCCTCAGTCGTAAGATCGACAATCTTTTTGTCGTTCGCTTTGGCGAAATGCCGGAGGAATCCGCGCACCAGCAGTGGAATGTCTTCCTTGCGTTCGCGCAACGGCGGCATGGTGATGCGCACCACATTCAGGCGGAAGAACAAGTCGTCGCGGAATTTTCCTTCGCGCACAAGCGTTTCGAGGTTCTTGTTTGTCGCCGCAATGATGCGCACGTCCGCGCGCAGCGTTTGATTTCCACCGACCCGCTCAAACGCGCGTTCCTCACTCATCACGCGCAGCAATTTCACCTGCGTGCTCGATGGGATCTCGGCCACCTCGTCGAGAAAAATCGTGCCGCCGCTCGCTTGTTCGAAGCGTCCGATACGGCGCTCGTGCGCGCCGGTAAACGCGCCTCTTTCGTGACCGAACAATTCGCTTTCCAGGAGCGTGGGCGAGAGCGCGGCACAGTGAACGGCGACAAACTTCGCCTTGTTACGCCGGCTCAAATTGTGAATGGCATGCGCGGCCAGCTCTTTCCCCGTGCCGCTTTCGCCCTCGATCAAGACGCTGGCCGACGAAGGCGCGACCTGCTTGATGGTATCGAGCACTTCGCGTAACGCCGCCGATTCGCCGATGATGTTCTCTAGTCCGTAGCGTTCGTCGACTTGGTGCCGCAGCGTCCGATTTTCCTGTTCCAACTTGCGGCTTTGCAACGCGCGCGCGATCAACATTTCCACTTTGTCGAGATTGAGCGGCTTGGTCACGAAATCGTAGGCGCCGCGCTTCATCGCCTCTACCGCGGTGTCGACCGAGCCGTAAGCCGTCATCATGATGCAGACCGGCGGTTGGGGCATTTTCAGGGCGCGATCGATCAACTGCATCCCGTCGTCGTTACCAAGGCGCAGATCGGTCAGGAGAAGATCGATCGGTTCGCGCTCGAGCACGTTCATCGCGCTGGCAATATCGCCGGCGACGTAGACGTCGTAATCGTTCTCGAGCAAACGCCGCAGCCCATCGCGCGTATGTTTTTCATCGTCGACAATGAGGACGGTGGGTTGCGGAGACATTCCTTTAGTTGACGACTGGGTCATTTATTCTCACTCAATCGGCCGATCTCTCAATCGGGAAAGATAATTCTCCTCAATTTTGGCAGGGGTCGGTAGAACAGTGATTGAATGCACCACTTGGTAGGAAAAGTTTTATTGGCTCTCTTCATTATTTATGCGGTTGCGTTGCTGATCGCGCTGGCGCGCAAAGCGCCCAGGCGAAAGACAACGAAGCCGATTTCGCGCGGCTGGGGAAATCGACTGCGCATTCTGATTATTGGCGCCACCGGCGGCACCGGCCGGCAATTAGTACGGCAAGCACTCGAGCAGGGTCATCAGGTTACGGCGTTTGTGCGCAAGCCGAAGAAGCTCAAGATCGAACACCCGAATCTGCGTGTCGTTAAAGGCAACGTGCTTGATTACGCTTCGGTCGAATCGGCGATGCGCGACCAGAACGCTGTGGTTTGCGCGCTCGGACACAAACGTTTCTTTTATCCGACTAAGATCTTGTCCGAAGGCACGCGCAATATTCTGCGCGCGATGAAAACTTGCGGCGTGCCTCGGCTGGTATGTGAGAGCGCCCTCGGCATCGGCAATAGCATCGGGCGACTCGGCCTTCCTTATACCTTTTTGGTCGTCCCATTGATCTTGCCGTTCTATTTTTGGGACAAAGTCCGGCAGGAAAACCTAATCGAGGAAAGCGACGCCGATTGGATAATCGTGCGGCCGGGCGTGCTGACGAACGCGACGGCTCGCGGCAAGTACCGTCATGGCCCAAACGTCGGTAACTTTTTCTGGCCGGTTCGCATCTCCCGCGCCGATGTCGCGGATTTCATGCTCAAGCAATTGACCGACGACGACTACGTCGGTTCCGCGGTTGGCCTGGCCTGGTAAACGCCCCCCGACATTCATCCCTCCGGCTTTCTTCTTTCCCCGGCTTCGAGCATGCGCACGCGCTTGTCGATGTAGGGGAGACGAATCGTGAGCGTGAGACCCTTGCCTTCGTTGCTTTCGATGGAGAGTTCGCCGCCATGTTCGCGCACGATGCGGCGCACGATCAGAAGACCAAGCCCGGTCCCACTTGGTTTTGTCGTGAAGTAGGGCTCGAAAACATGGCTTAGGTTTTCTGCGGAAATTCCGCCACCGGTATCGGTGAAACTGACGATGACGTGCGACTCGTCCATGTCGGTGCGGATGCGGAGGATGTCGCGGTTCTTCATCGCTTCGAAACTGTTTTTGATCACGTTGTAGAACGCCTGTTTCATCTGATCTCGATCGAGCTGGAGCGTCGGCAAGTCGGAGCGCAGTTCCTGCTCGACCACGATGTCGCGGTCCTGGATCTCGGGCGCAAAGAATCGGACCGCTTCTTCGACAATCGAGTTGGTGTTCTCCGGATGCAGCTGTGGTCTGGTCGGACGAATTGCACGCAAGAACTGGGTCACAATCGTATCGAGCCGGTTAAGCTCGGAGCGCGAGATGTCGATTGATTCCTGCAGTTCGGCGCGCGCCGCGCCATCGAGCTCGCGGACTTTTCGCTCCATCAATTGCAAATGAATGTTAAGCGAGTTGAGCGGGTTGCCGATTTCATGCGCCACACCGGCGGCGAGCAAGGTCAACGCGTTGAATCGCTCCGACTCGATGGTCTGCTGCGCCGTGCGTCGGCTCTCGGTGATGTCGCGTAAAATGATCGCGTGACCGACCTGCTCACCGGAGATGTCAATCTTGCTGCTGTCGATCTTGTCCACCGCTACCGAGTCGCGCGACTCAATCACCAGCGGCACGATGTAAAAGTTGATGAACCGGTTGGACGGGTAAAAAATTTCTATGTCGCGACTGACGGGTCCGGCGCCATGCGTCAGCGATTCCCAATCGAGTCCGCGCACGCGTTCATCAAGCCGTTTCCCAATGGCATCGTCGCCTTGCAAGCCAAACAACTCGCAAGCTGCGTCGTTGAGATAAGTGATGCGGCCATTCGAATCGGTGACGATGATTCCTTCCTGAATGGCATTGAAAACGGTTTCGAGAAAACCTTTCTCCTGGGCCAGACGCAGAAAATAATTCTGCACTTCCTCCGGCCCGATCCGCCCGAGGCGCCCG
>DASYVQ010000049.1:0-5480 GCA_035936875.1 Chthoniobacterales bacterium | reverse complement strand
AAACGCACTTCTACGCGAACCATCGCGCGTTTTTCATCATCCTTGTGCTCTATGGTCCCGTTGACCTTGTCGATACACTGCTCAAAGGCGTCCCGCACTTTCTTGAGCTCGGGCCACCATACATGATCAGTATGGCGCTCTTTCTGACTGGCGTAACGATCGCCGCCATCACGCGCAGCGAGCGCTATCATCAGTTCTACGCCGTTTTCTTTTTCGTCCAGACGGTTCTCATTAGTTTCGCCGTCTTTCGCACGCTGGTGTGACGCGCTTCTGTGTCGAGGCGCTCGTCTAAACAAAACAGCGGCGTCGGATAACCCAACGCCGCTGTCGGTAAAATGATTCCTGCGTTTTGCCGCGCAGCTATTCTTCCGACGATTCGCCGTCGGCGGCATCCTTCTTGAAAAGGGGCGCGTGAATTTTGAATTTCACCGTCGTAATGAGGTTGTCACCGACATAAATCTCAACGCGATATTTCCCCACCGGCCATCCAGCCGTCGGCTTCGAAAGCGAAAACTCTCCATCGTCGGTATCTCCATCTGCTATCACCGTCCTCTCGTAGATTTTTGTCTCTTTGGGAGCGGCATCCCCAACATCTTCCCCGATCCAGACTCCGCGAACCTTATCGCCATTTTGGAGCCCTTTGGTTTTGTAAAAAGCATAAAGCTTAGGCGTATCTGAAGTGAAAGTTGTGGCTGGTTTCGCTGTCTGATCCACCGCGATGACGACTTCAACTTTCACATCGCCGGCGCGCGCGACTGAGGCGCAGATGATCCCCGCAATTAATAAAGCAATTGTTGGTTTCATGAATTCCTAATTTCTACTTCTTACTTTCTTATGACACCGGCTTCAGGCTTTGCAAAATCTTTCCCACTTCTTCCTGGTGCTGTTTCTCTTTCGCGGTCGTTTGTCGTCGGCCGGCGGCGTTGGCATCAACCTCGCCCTGCAAGATGCCCTCGCCACCGCGAATTTGCTGGCGGCGAAGTTGAAAGAAGGATCTGTCTCGCTGTCGGACCTCGGGCAAGTCCAAAAGCACCGTGAATGGCCAACGCGCCTGATTCAGTCGATTCAGGTCATCGTTCATCGCCGCATGGTTACCGGACGATCCTCCGGCAGCGGCGACTCGCTTCCACTCGTCGGCCGGTTTTTCAAATGGTTCCCGTTCTTGCGCGCATTGCCCGCCCGCCTCATCGGCCTCGGCCCGCGACCCGAGCATATCCGTTCTCCGGGACCAGGCTAATACTTCATCTCAACCGCTCGGGAACGTTCTCGTTTGCTGGCTGTTAGATGGGGAAAAACATTGACGGGAAATCAGAATCCAGCCTTGATCGGCCACATGAAAACAAAAACCATTGGATTGACTCTGGCTCTCTTCTTTGCCGCGGGCGCAGTCTGTTTCGCGGCGAACGCGAACATGGGCACTTGGAAGCTCAACATGAAGAAATCGAAGCTCTCGCGCGACGCGAACAGGAATAACACGGTTGTCTATTCCTCGATGTTTTTCCAAACGAAAGTGACGATCGACGGAACCGACGCGAAAGGTAAGCCGATCCATAGCGAGTGGAAGGGCAACTTCGACGGAAAAGACTATGCTGTCACTGGCGATCCGATGGAAGACATGCGCGCCTACACCAAAGTGGATGATCACACGTTGAACTTCACAATGAAGAAAGGCGGCAAAGTCGTCCTGACAGGCAAAATTGTTGTCGCCGCCGATGGCAAGAGCCGCACCGTCACCGCTTGGTCAATGAAGGGCAAAAAGAAGGTGACGAGCACAGCGGTTTACGACAAAGCGTAACCAGGAAGCAGGATTTGTAGGGCTGTAGGGGAAGCTGTTAGCTTCCCCTACAGTTTTTCTAATTTCTAATTTTTACTTTTTTTCGCACTCGGTCGCGAACCACGCCGGATTGAGGTGTGCGAGCGGCTCTTTTAACTTGTCCAGCTCCTCTGCCGGGCCGTGCACTTCTACCCGGGTGAGATCGGCCATGGTCAACATTTCCGCGAGCAGCGCCCCAATGTTGTTGAGATGCGCGAGAACGCCTTCGGCGTCGGTGTAGCCTTCGCGGCAGAAAATTTCGTCGCCGTTAACAGTGAAGCCGTAGAAAAGATTCTTTTTCTCGGCCGCAGTTTCCTCGACGAAGCGCGGGAAGCCGGCTTTGACCGCATCCAGTTTTCCGGGATGCACTTTGAAATAGGGATGAAGGCTGACGAAATTTGAGAGAGCGCTCATGTCCGCAAGGTACCTTTGCGGGCAATCCTGTCGAACAGCCGGCCTCGCGAATGTTACGAGACTGACGGCGGCGCAAATTCTGCTTGGCAGATGTATCAGAAATGATACAGTCATCTAGTGCCCCGACCAATGCCTGCGGTTTTCTTTCGAACGGAAACCGGGCGAGAGCCGGTGCGTGATTGGCTGAAAGATTTACCGAAAAACGAGCGGAAGATAATTGGTGAGGATATCATGACTGTTCAGTTTCGCTGGCCGCTCGGCATGCCGCTTGTCGATCACTTGGGAGCCGGCATATGGGAAGTTCGCAGCAAATTGCCCAGCCGAATTGCTCGAACGTTATTTTTCGTGCATGAGGGCGAGATCGTCCTTCTGCACGGCTTCATCAAGAAAACCAGAAGAACTCCAAACGAAGACAGAGCTTTGGCTCTGCGAAGAAAAAATGCCTACATCAAAAGCAGCTAAACGTAAGAACAAACACCGCGGCGGTAGCTTCCAAAGCTTTCTCAAAAAAGAAGGCCTGCACGAGGAAGTGCACGCTGCCGCTCTCAAGCGCGCCGTCGCACTGAAACTAGATGACTTGATGAAACAGAAACGCGTGAACAAGAGCGCGATGGCTGCGCAGATGCGAACGTCGCGTGCCGCGATCCACCGACTGCTCGACCCGGAAAATACATCGGTCACCCTTGCAACGCTCAACCGCGCCGCGAGATCACTCGGGCGCAAGGTAAAGATCGAACTAGTACCGGCGTAGCGATGGCCGCATCATAAGCCGCTTATGATGCATGCTTGCTTCGGATGTCATTAGGTCTGATTTCTGATTAGTTTCCACCCCTTTCTTCCTTTCGCGAAAAAGAACGGCGCGTAAACGAACCCGAGTTGCGCCGAAGGCGCAGCAGGTGAACACTGCGCGCTCTCCCAATGCTCACCGTTTCTCAACTCAGCAAATCTTTTAGCGGCCGACTGCTCTTTGATGAGGTTTCGCTGCAGGTCAATCGCGGCAACCGAATCGGATTAGTCGGCCCAAATGGCACGGGCAAATCGACATTGTTTTCACTGATTCTCGGCGAGACCTCTCCCGACAGCGGCAAGATCGCATTCGAAAAGAGCGCCACGATTGGATTTCTTCCGCAAGAGACCGCAGCGGCGGGAGACGAAACCGTGCTCGAGCTGGCATTGGCGACAACGCCGGAGCTTGTGCATGCGCAGAAAATCATCAAACAACACGAGTCCGGGAATGGCTCGAATGACGCGGCGTATCATCGCGCCTTGCACGTTTTCGACGAGCACGGCGGCTGGCAGCTCGAACCGAAAGCGAAACGCGTGCTCGCCGGACTCGCCTTTCGCGAGAGTGATTTCGTTCGACCAGCGCGCGCGCTGAGCGGCGGCTGGGTCATGCGCGCGTATCTGGCACGGCTGCTCGTGATGGAGCCGGACCTCCTTCTTCTCGACGAACCGACGAACCATCTCGATCTCGAATCGCTCCAGTGGTTCCAGGAATATTTAAAGAATTATCCGGGCGGAATTGTCATGATCTCGCACGATCGCGAATTCCTGAATCAACTTGTAGGCAGCATCGTTGAGATCGCGCACTCGAAACTCATTCGTTATCGCGGCAACTGGGACAACTACGTCGAACAGAAGGCCGCGCGTGAAGAACAGCAATTAGCCGCTTACAAAAATCAGCAGAAAGAAATCGCGTCGCTTCAATTGTTCGCCGATCGCTTTCGCGCCAAGGCGAGCAAAGCATCGCAAGCGCAGAGCAAGTTGAAGCAGATCGATCGCATGGAAAAAATCGCGGCCCCGGTCGCGCGGGGGAAAACGATCAAGTTCCATTTCCCGCAACCGCCGCGAAGCGGTCTTCGCGTCATCACGCTAAAAAATATCGATCATGCGTATGTCGATCTTGTCGTCTATCGCGGCCTGAACTTTCACGCCGAACGCGGGCAACGGACGGTGCTCGTCGGCCCGAATGGCGCCGGCAAATCGACTCTTCTCAAATTGCTCGCCGGAGTGTTGCCGGTGCAACACGGCGCGCGCGAACCCGGGCACAATGTTCGCGTCGGCTATTTTTCTCAGAACCGGATCGACGTGCTCAATCCGAAACAAACCGTCCTTCAGAGCGTATTGGACTCGCCGAAACCTGTGCCCGAACAAACCGCGCGCACGGTTCTGGGTTCGTTCCTTTTTCGCGGCGACGACGTTTTTAAATCGGTCGCGGTCCTGAGCGGAGGCGAAAAATCGAGATTGGCGCTGGTCAAGCTGCTGCTCGATCCGCCGAATCTCCTGCTCATGGATGAGCCGACGACTCATCTCGATGTCGGCTCGATCGACGCCCTCATCGGCGCGCTCAAACAATATCACGGGACGCTCATCTTCATCAGCCACGACGTCCATTTCATCCGCGCCATTGCCACAAGCGTCCTGCAAATAACCGCCGGTCCAACGCAGGTGCGGCTCGCACCTCGGACTGCAGGTGCGGACCGCGCGGGTGGTAAACTGACGTTCTATCCCGGCGATTATCAGTACTATCTAGATAAATCGAAGGCCGCATCCGCGAGGATCGCACTGACCGCCGGTTCCGCTCTATCTTCGAACTCCCACCTTCGATCTTCCGGCGCCGCGCCCGCTCCTAATCGAGGAGCAGGCCTGCGAGCCCAGAAACGCGCCGAAGCGGAAGCACGCAACGTCGTCTCCAGGACCAAGCGCGAAAAGGATAAGCGATTGCACGAGATCGAAAAGCAAATCGCAGCACTCGAAGGACAGCAAAAGGAACTTGTCCGCGCTCTCGAAGATCCAGCCGTCTACGAATCCGGCGGGCGCGCCGTCGCCATCAATCGCGAGTTATCGGCTGTAACTAACCATCTCGCCCAGCTAACCGCCGAATGGGAAAATGTCACGACTGTGGCGTAGCGCTTGTGCGGTCGTTTCTTGGATTCCGACGTCCCCAACTGGAAGTTTACCCGACGTGGCGGACCGTAACCGCTGATCTTGCTCGCCTAACAAACGAATGGGAAACCGCGACCGCTACGGTCTAGTGCTTCTGACTTCGACGCCTGCTCGCGAATGCTTTCGGAGTTGGGCGTTTTCTTCTGGGTCGCGCGCCCGTCTCGGGCGCTGCTGAAAGCGTCCCGCTTTCACGGACTTTTCGGATTCGACAAGATTTGTTTCGGCGAGACACCGAAAGTCCGAGCCGGACTGGCGTTACACGCGAGACGCGTGCCCTACCCTCTGACTTCGACGTTGAGCGTTGGAC
>DASYVQ010000048.1:0-20661 GCA_035936875.1 Chthoniobacterales bacterium | reverse complement strand
CCGGCTTTCGGTTCTTCGGAAAATTCTGTCACGACTTTGAAGCCGGCTTCTTTCAAAATCTTCGGCAGCTCGATCATGCGTCTGATGGTGGAGAAGCCGTGGTCGGAAACGATAAAGATGTCGGTCGTTTCTCGCGCATGATGCCGATCTAACGCCGCCAGCACGCGCCCGAGATTTTCATCAGATGATTTGATTGCATCCAGCGCGGCCGCCGCGCCGGGCGCGGTTTTGTGCTGGGTGTCGTCCGGTTCGCTTAACCATAAAATCGAAAATGCCGGCACGTGATCTTTCCAAAGAGAATCGGTGAGCGCTTTGGTAGTCCAGCCATCGCGTTCTTGAGGTTTGGTCGCGGGCGGAAATGCGCCCAGTGTCTTCGCGATCGAACCAGCCGCATCGGGAGGCACTGACCCGCCCGCGAAAATGGTAAGCGATTTCTTTCCACGCGCAGGATCAACATGTCGATCTAACAACAGACCGACCGTCTTCGCAGTCGCGATTGCCGTCGTCCCGCTGGCATCTTGCACGAGTTCGGTGATCGTCGGCACCGCAACATATTTTCCGCCCGACCAAATGTCGCCTTTTTCCACGACCGCGCTTGCCTCAACATCGATCGATTTCCTGGCGTCGAGCTCCGGCCGATAAACATGATTCGCCAATATGCCGCTGCGTTCCGGATATGCGCCAGTGGCAATGGCGGTGCCATTTACGTTGGTCGCGCTCGGAAAAACCGCGTGATGATTTCGGAACGTCACTCCGTCTTGAGCCAGTTTCCAAAGCGTTGGCGCATTCTGTTCGGTCACGAAATCCGGACGCATTCCGTCCCAAACGACCACCACCACATGTCGATCCATTCGGCTTGCGCTCAGGACGGGTTCTTGCGCCGGCTCGGCCGGAAGATCGACAAGCCACGCGCCAAGTATCAGGCAAACAAAAATAACGATCCGCCCGAACATCGGAGCTATCTTCTGCGGCCCGCGCATCCGCTTAGCATAGTCGGGGCGAGGTGACTCGCGAATCATGCATTGAACTTTTACGTTATCCCTTTGTCTGAGCGAAGATGAAAATCGTCACCGCCGCGATTGCATTGCTATCGACGACATCCGCGTTCGCTGAATCACTTATCCCAACCAATGAGGGAACAACTTGGAATT
Organism: Chthoniobacterales bacterium; assembly: GCA_035936875.1. Taxonomy (GTDB): domain Bacteria; phylum Verrucomicrobiota; class Verrucomicrobiia; order Chthoniobacterales; family UBA10450; genus DASYVQ01. The sequence continues at coordinate 19,510 of DASYVQ010000048.1, read as the reverse complement.
ACGAAATGGTTCAAGAACGTTCCGAAAGCGGCAATTTCGATTTGACCGAACTCAATCCAAAAGATCGCTTCACCGTGACGTACCGAGTTGGCGGAACGCAAAGCGTCGACGGCAAAGAGTTGCTGAAGCTGGAAATCTATCGCGACGGCGCGACGGCCAACACGGACCTCATCACGGTGGACGAACGCGGAGTTATTTGTTCGGCGCGAACGGACGGAAAAGGCGTGCTGGTCAAACTCACTCCGCCGCAAACGATGCTCGCGGCCCCGCTAAAAACCGGAGGGGACTGGAACTTCGACGGACAAATCGGCGAGACGAAAGTGAGCCAGCATTACCAAGTCGCCGGTGAAGAAGATGTCGATGTTCCGGCCGGAAAATTTCATGCCTGGCGAATCCATTGCGAGCAAACGTTGCCGACGGCGGCGAGCATCGACCGCTGGTTCGTGCCGGGAACTGGATTTGTTAAAGTTATAACCACAATCAATGGCCCATCCGGCCTTCTCTTGCAGAAGACGTCGCTCGACCTAAAGGAAGCGCCGAAAGTTAAAGCGCAGCCGGATGCAAAAGCAGCGACCGAGCCGGAAAAACTTTCCGTAGGATTATCGAAAGAGCCGGCGGGAAATTTTATAACCACGTTCGCTTCGAACACGCCGGCGATTTACGCGCGCTGGCAGAGTCGCGGCCTGCATGCTGACGCGAATATCCGCGTGGTCTGGATCGCCGAGAACGTCGCCGATGTCGCAGCCGATTACGAAATCGACGATGCGTCGACGGTCACGACGGCTTCCGATGCTCACGGCACATTCACGCTCTCCCAACCCGAGGGCGGCTGGATCCCCGGCGATTATCGAGTGCAATTCTACGTCGATGACGCGCCCGCCGGGATGGTGAAGCTAAAAATCTTGAAATAAAGTCTGTCATTCCGAGGAGAGCGAGGAATCTCACATTCGAAGAGGGGTCACGCTGTGTATTTTGAGTGACACAGGATCAATTGAGAGGTCCTTCGCTCTGCTCAGGATGACCACTGAGACGATCGCGCGCATTTTTTTGAATCCAGAACCGCCTGTCACCGCATCTCATCAGCAGAGACACGTTTTTATGAACAAGATTACCGTCGCACTACTTGCCAGTTTGGCTCTTTTTGCCGGGGGCTGCCGTTGGGCGGGCATCCGAGGCAACGGCCACATCATTACCGACCAGCGCACGGTCAGTCCTTTTTCGGAAATCGAAGCCGACGGCGCTTTCCAGATCGAATGGCGCAGCGGCCCGCCCGCTCTCAGCATCACTACGGACGAAAATCTCCTCAAGTACATCGACAATCGTAACATCGACAATCGACTGCGTCTGCATTCGGCCAGAAACTTGTGGCCGACACACGGCGTCAAAGTCGTTGTCTCGAGTCCCACGCGGGCTGGCGCAAGACTCACCGGCGCAACGCGATTGACTGCCAATCAGCTTTCTGGGGCGAAATTCGCCGTAGAATCGACCGGCGCCGCAAAGGTCAACCTCGATGGAAACATCGATGAGCTGCTCGCGGACATGACCGGCGCCAGCAAGTTGAGTGCGAGCTCGCTGCAAACTAAAACTGCCGAGATTTCGACCACCGGCGCGGCCGACGCGGACATCGCTGTGAGCGAGACGTTGAAAGTTTCAATTACCGGCGCCGGCAAAGTCATTTATTCGGGCAATCCGCCGACGATCGAGAAACACGTCACCGGGGCAGGTAAAATTCGCCAAAAGGAATAACACTATGTCATTCGTCCTTGTACTTTGGATGCTTATTTGTAACGCAACTTCGGAGTAGAAGTTGTAGCCGCCGCCCTGTGGGCGGCGCAGACTCAGGTGATCTTACCGGCGTTGCGCTTCGCACAGCGAAGCGTCTACAGCGCATGTTTGCGCCGACAGCGCGACGCCCTCCAAACAAATCTCTGTAGGGGAAGCAGTTTGCTTCCCATTGTGCGAGACGGGACGCTAACAGCGTCCCCTACAGTAAGAACCCGCGATGTGTTAAGCTCGTCGCGCGATGGAAAATTTTATCTGCGTGCAGTGCGGAACGCAGTTTGACGAAACGGCGCAGCCTCCGCCGCAGTGTCCGATTTGTGAAGACGAACGGCAATTTGTTCGCCGCGAAGGTCAGCAGTGGACAACGCTCGAAAAGTTAAAGAGCGATCACCACAACCAGTTCGATGAGGAAGCGCCGCAACTTCTCGGCATTGGCACCCAACCGGAATTTGCCATCGGTCAGCGCGCGCTTCTGCTGCAATCGCCCCACGGAAATTTGCTCTGGGATTGCATTACATTGCTCGACGACAAGACCGTCGCCGAAGTGAAGGCGCGTGGCGGCATCCGCGCCATTGCGATTTCACATCCGCACTTTTATTCCTCAATGGTCGAATGGGCTGAACGTTTCGATGCGCAGATATTTTTGCACGCGGAAGATCGACAATGGGTGATGCGGAACAGCCCGCGCATTGAATTCTGGAAAGGAACGACTCTCACGTTCTGGGACAACGTCACGCTCATCAATTGCGGCGGACATTTCGAAGGCGGCACGGTGTTACATTGGCCGGCGGGCGCGAACGGCAAAGGCGCGCTACTCAGCGGCGACATCATTCAAGTGGTGCAAGACCGCCGCTACGTCAGCTTCATGCGCAGCTATCCGAATTTGATTCCGCTTGGGCCCGTAACAATTCGTCGCATTGTCGACGCGATTGAACCGTTCTCGTTCGATCAGATTTACGGCGCGTGGTGGAAAGCGAACGTTTTGTCCGACGCCAAAGCCGCGGTCGCGCGCTCGGCGGATCGTTATCTGCGCGCGATCAGCAAGTAGTCTATCGCGAGCGGCGCTTCCCGGTCGGGCTCCATTGGCCCGTCAAAGTGAGCGCCGCGTTTACGAGCGAGACATGCGAAAACGCCTGCGGAAAATTCCCGAGCTGCCGCTTTGATCTCGGATCGTATTCTTCCGAAAGCAGGCCGAGATCGTTTCGGACAGAGAGTAAACGCTCAAAGAGGTTGCGCGCTTCCTTTTTGCGGCCGAGGCGATGCAAACAGGACACTAGCCAGAACGAGCAAGGCAGAAACACCCCTTCTCTCCCTGGCAATCCGTCCACGCCTTCTTCTTCGGGTCGGTAGCGAAGCACGAAACCATCTTGCATGAGTTCGCGTTCGATCGCTTCGATCGTCCCGCGCACTCTCTTGTCGGTAAATGGCAGGAACCCGGCAAGCGGCATCATGAGCAAGCTCGCGTCGAGAGCATCCGATCCGTAGTACTGGGTAAAGGCTTTCTTGTTCGTACTGAATCCGCGCGCGCAAACCTCCGAATGGATCTGATCCCGAATTTTTCGCCATCGACCGACACGTTCCGCAGCCGTGCATCCGCAGTGCTCCACCAGTTTAACCGCACGGTCGAAAGCCACCCACGCCATCATTTTGGAATGGGTGAAATGTTTGGGGCCGCCGCGCACTTCCCAAATTCCCTGGTCCGGCTTGTTCCAATTTGCTTCGAGAAAATCCATCAAGGCAACTTGCAGGCGCCAATCGGTCTCGCGGTTTTCGATTCCGGCCTCGTGCGCTCGATACATCGTGCCCAATACTTCGCCATAGACATCGAGCTGAAACTGACTTGAGGCAGCGTTGCCAATGCGCACCGGTTTTGAATTTTCGTAACCGGATAACCAGGGAATCTCAAGCTCTTCCAAACGGCGTTCGCCGCGCACCCCGTACATGATCTGCATTTGATCGGCGCTGCCGGCAATCGCGCGCAAAAGCCATTCACGCCAGCTCTTTGCTTCGTCGTGATAACCGGCGCTGACCAGGGCGACGAGCGTGAGGGTCGCATCGCGCAACCAGCAATAACGATAATCCCAATTGCGCACGCCGCCGATTTCCTCAGGCAAGGATGTGGTCGCCGCGGCAACGATCCCGCCGGTCGGCGCATAGGTCAGGCCCTTGAGGACGATGAGCGAACGAACGACCGCGTCATCCCACGGCGTTTTGCGGTGGCAGCGCTTCGCCCATTTTTTCCAGTAGCTTTCCGTGTCCCGCAACGCGTGGTCCGGAGTCACTTTTTTCGGAGGCTTGGAATGCGATGCGAACCACGTCAGCACAAACGGCACGCGCTCGCCTTTTTTGACAGTGAATTCGGCGACCGTGGTCAAATCTTTGCCTCGCGTCTTGATCGGCGTGCGCAAAATCAGTCCATTCGGACCGGCAATCACTTCCAATCCCCCGTGCCCCGTTCGCACCCACGGTATGGTGCGCCCGTAATCGAACCGGATGATCAACTCCATCTGCATCGCGACTTCGCCTCGAACTCCTTCCACGATGCGAATGAGATCGGGATTCTCGCCGCGCGGCGGCATAAAATCGATCAAACGCACCGCGCCGCTCTTCGTTTCAATTTCAGTTTCGAGAATCAACGTATCGCCGCGATATCGCCGACTTATTTTGTCGATCTTTTCTTTTGGCCAAAACCGCCAATGGCCATTGTCGCGGGTGCCTAACAACGACGCGAAGCAGGCGCCGGAATCGAAGCGTGGAAAGCAAAGCCAATCCACGCAGCCATCGCGGCTCACCAGCGCGCCAGTCTGCGTGTCGCTTAGAAAAGCGTAATCCTCGATCTTTGTCTTCGCCGCAGCCATTACCGCAGCAATAGACAATCATTAAGATGTCGCGCAATTACGCGGCAGCCGATGCGCCTAGCCAAGGATTCTGTAGGGGAAGCAGTCTGCTTCCCGAAAATGGGACGCTAACAGCGTCCCCTACAGCCGCTCTTGCCATAATCAAGCGGAGCGCGCTAGCTTTGGACATGCGCAGAGTTCTGAAATCGGACAAGCGACCGCTCGAAATTAAACCGCAAGCAGAGTCGGTCTGGATTTGCATGTGCGGCCTCTCCAAGAACCAGCCGTTCTGTGATGGATCGCACAAGACCACAAAGGATGAGGAAGACGGCAAGATCTACGATTACGACGCCGAAGGACATCGCCACGAAATCTAAGATCGACATCTACAACGTCGAGAATTATGAGGGCTGACACTCTTTGCTGGACAGATATTCCGGTTACGAACCTTGATCGGGCGATCGAATTTTACTCGGCCGTGCTTGGCCAGGAAGTAAGCAAAATGTCGGAAAGCGGATTCGAGTACGGATTGCTTCCGCATCAGGAACAGAACGCGTCCGGTTGTCTCTGCGTCAGTAGCGACAGCGTGGGCGGTAAGAACCAGCCGTCACAGACCGGACCGCTGATTTATCTTTCGGTGGAAGGCCGGCTCGACGACGCCATCAAAGCCGCGCGCGCAAACGGCGGAAAAGTTCTGGAAGAAAAACAACCAATCGGGCCGCACGGTTTCCGGGCTATGATTATCGATTCGGAAGGCAACCGGCTCGCGCTGCATTCTTCCGCGGGTTAACGTTCGACCTATGGGAGATCCACGAAACGTCGCGCACGCCAAGAAAGTGAGCCAGGAGAAGCATCACAATGGCGATGCGGCTCCTTCGCACCAGCCCGGGAAAAAGGCGCAACCCGCCAAGAAAAAACAAACTGTCGCGGAAGAAAGTTCTGCTGTTAAGCTGGCCGAAGCTGCCAAGCCGGACCCGACACAGCTGGAAAAGTCGCTTGCCCTTCTCGCCAAGCTCAGAGAATTGGAATTTCATTCTCGCGCCAACATCGAAAAGCTCGCTGAACTTAGCTTAACGATCGAGGAAGAGCTCAAGCAGAAAGCTTTCGTTGAACCCATCGGGGACGTTTACTCCGCGCAAGAAGCTTTCCACTCCAAGATCTCAGCACTCATTGAAGCGTACCAAACAGAGTGCGACCGCTTGAAACCGGCGGCCGGATAGATTTTATTCTTCTGTAGGGGACGACGCTGTCGTCCCATGGGAAGCCAACGGCTTCCCCTACAAAAGAGATTTATAAATTAGCCCCAGCAAGCCGCTGCCCAGCACAACTGGAATAATGTCCCATTTCCAGCGCAGCATTCCGACGAACGCGATAACGCTAACGACGACCGTGAACCAGTCGACCACGCCTTGACCGGGAAAAAGCGTGTTGAGCGCGAACCAGACCGCGAGGTTCAACACCACGCCAACCACTGCGGCGGTGATCGCGGAAAGAGCGGCGCTCAATTTCACATTGCCGCGCAATTGCTCGATGTGCGGTCCGCCCAGAAAAATCCAAAGGAAACAAGGCGTGAAAGTGGCCCACGTGGTGATGAGGGCGCCGAGCGTGCCAGCCAAAAGCGGAGACAAACCTTCCGGGTGTTGCCACGCGCCGATGAATCCGACGAATTGCAGAACCATAATGAGCGGCCCGGGCGTTGTTTCCGCCAGTGCGAGGCCGTCCATCATCTGCCCAGGTTTCAGCCAGCCGAAATGAAACAGCGCCTGTTGCGCCACGTAAGGCAGCACGGCATACGCGCCGCCAAACGTTACCACCGCCGCCTTACTGAAGAACAATCCCTCTTGAAAAAGCGTGCTTTGCCAGCCTCTCCACAAACCGACCGCCACCGTCGGCGCGAACCACAACGCAACCCAGATTAAAATCAATTTGATTGCTCGCGCCCATGACGGCCGCGTGTGTTCGGGCGATTCCGCCGCATCGCTCAGCACGGATTCGTCAACGACGCCGTTGTGACCGCTAACAACATCAAACTTCTTTGTCCAAAATCGTCCGCCGATTAATCCAACTACGCCGGCGCTCAGGATGATGACTGGAAAAGGGACATGAAAAAAGAAAATCGCGACGAACGCGAGAGCGGCGAGCGTCCACATGATTTCGTTTCGGAGCGCTTTGCGCCCGATGCGAATAACCGCGACGGCGACAATAGCCATGACGGCCGGCTTCAATCCGTAGAAGATCGCGGCGATCGACGGGATATTGCCGAACGCGGCGTAAACATAACTGAGCGTCCAAAGAACAAAGATCGACGGAATGACGAAAAACGATCCGGCAACGATGCCGCCCCACGTTCTGTGCAGAAGCCAACCGATGTAGATCGCGAGCTGCTGCGCTTCGGGCCCGGGAAGCAGCATGCAAAAATTGAGCGCATGAAGGAAACGTGACTGGCTGATCCACTTCTTTTTCTCGACCAGCTCCGTCTGCATGATCGCGATCTGGCCGGTCGGTCCGCCAAACGAGATGAATCCGAGTTTTAACCAGAAACGAAACGCTTCCGCAAACGACGGCGCACGTTGTCGATGTTGCACGGAGCTAGCCGCAGCTTCGTTCATACGCGACGAAGAAATGCATGGAGAGCGTCAAAGCATTGGAATCCGCGGCGCAGGATTTCCTGATCGGATATTCCTTCTCGCGCCCAGCCTTTAAGAACGCGATCGATTCCAATGCACTCAGTACGCTGGAATTTATCGTCATCGAGATCGGCGTCGTGAACCATCTCTCCGATCTTGCGGACGACTTTGTCCTGGATTCGGAAGCTTTTCAGCAGTGTTTCGAACGTGCAGTCTTCGCCCTGATGCGAGAACTCAGCGTCAAGCATGTCGAACGAAATCGCGCGACCATTCGCGGGAACCTTTCGGGCAAAGATAAACTTCGCTTTGGGATCGATGAATTTGCGGATCAGCCAGGCCGAACCAACACGGTCTATCTCCGGCCGAGGTCGCGTCACCCAAGTCTTACCGCGATAATCTCGCAGCATGATTTTTGGATACGCAGTTTCGACGCGACGCGTCCCTTCCATCTTGTGCAAAAGCACTTCGAGATCTTGGGCCCGCGGACTGTTGAAGAAGTCCGTCTGACGAATCTCTCGAAACTGCTTTCGGACACGATCGAGCGTGGCGACACGCAGTTTCTTGGCTGGATTTTTCCGACCGCGGTTCGAAGGACGAAGCAGCTCTCTGAGCGACGCGTACTCTTTCGCTCGCGCGGCGTTAAACAGCTCAATCAGTTTTTCGTTGGGCAAACCTTCGATTTCTCGAGCCCGCACCAACGTGGCGTCGCCACCGACGCTTCGGATTTCCTGGCTCAGCCACTGGAACGATTCATAGCGCGCCGGTTCATCGGGTAAAACGTAAGTCGAAGTTTGAATTTGAATGGCGCCGGACTTTTTGAGTTTGCGCCAGATGGCGACGCGCTCGGCCTTGTGAGTGGCCGGGAGACGGAGAAGAAGGAGAAGCCAGGTTAGTTTTTTCTTTACCCGCATCTTAGTATATACCTATACTTTACGGTTATAGATATAACAAGATGCAATCATCTTCGCGGATTCTGTTGATCAGCAATTCCACCGTTCATGGCCAGGGCTATCTCGATCACGTCGAAGAAGAGATCAAAGTTTTCCTCGGTTCCGCAAAAACGGTTCTCTTTTTCCCGTCTGCTTTGTATGACCGCGATGATTACGCAGCGAAGGCGAGATCGCGGTTTGCCGCGATGGGTTATGCACTCGAATCGGCGCACGCAGCCGACAATCCTCAAGAAGCAGTTGACCGAACCGACGCGATCTTCATCGGCGGCGGCAACACTTTTCGTTTGTTGAAAGCGCTGCAAGATCTCGAGTTGCTCGAACCGATTCGCCGCAAAGTAAAAGGCGGAACTCCGTACATCGGCAGCAGCGCCGGCTCCAATGTCGCGGGTCCTACGATCAAAACGACAAAGGACATGCCGATTGTCCAGCCGCGCTCGTTCGACTCGTTAGGCCTGGTCCCATTTCAAATTATTCCGCACTATCTCGATCCCGACCCAAACTCCACGCACATGGGCGAGACCCAGGAGGAACGCATCCTTCAATTCCTTGAGGAAAATGCAACGCCGGTCGTCGGCATTCGCGAAGGAGCATCGTTGCTGATCGAAAATGGGGCCGTGACGCTGAAAGGCGAAACCGGCGCGAGAATCTTCCGTCGCGGCCAGCCGCCGGTCGAAGTCACGCCCGGCGCCGAAATCTCCAAGTTGGTCGGAGGACCTGATGCAAGCTGAAGGTACGCTCTTGTTACGTCGGACTGATGTTGAAGAGCTGCTGAGTATGCGCGGCTGCCTCGACGCGGTCGAAGAAGTTTTTCGTCTCCAAGGCCAGGGAAAAATTCCGGACTCGGAAATTCTCGGAGTGAAAGCGCCGAACGGCGGCTTGCATGTGAAAGCGGGACTTCTGCCCCATGATCAGAGTTACATTGTCGCAAAACTCAACACGAACTTTCCGGGCAATAAAACACAGTCCCGACTGCCGACCATCCAAGGCCTGATTGTCCTCTACGATGCCAAAAATGGCCGTCCGCTTGCGATTCTCGATTCCATCGACATCACAATTAAACGCACCGCCGCAGCTTCGGCTGTGGCGGCAAAATATCTTGCGCGAAAGAATTCTTCCGTCGCCACGATTTGCGGCTGTGGAGAACAAGGACGAGCGCAGCTGCGCGCCATGCGGGCTGTTCTGCTTCTGGAGAAAATTTACGCGTTCGATCTGGACGACGGCGCGGCAACAAGTCTCGCCGCCGAACTTTCGCGTGAATTAAAGATCGACATCGAACCGACTCGCGACCTGGTGCGCGCGATTCAAAGAAGCGATGTCTGTATTACATGCACGACCGCCAGGGAATTTTTCCTGCGCAAAGAAGATGTCGCTCTCGGAACCTTCATTGCCGCAGTCGGCGCGGATGACACCCATAAACAGGAGATCGATCCCGCACTAATGGCCTCGGCGAAAGTGGTCGCAGACAGTCGCGAACAGTGTTGCACGATCGGTGACACGCACCATGCAATCGCCCAAGGTTTGATGCGCAAAGAAGACGTTTACGCGGAGTTGTCCGAAATCGTAGCGGGTCATAAACCCGGACGCGCCAAGGATGATGAAATCATCATCTTCGATAGCACCGGCGTCGCGATCGAAGACGCTGTTGCCGCAGCTGCCGTTTATAAAAGAGCGCGCGCAGCCAGCATCGGAAGTTATTTCGAGTTTGCGGCCTAATATAGTTAAACTCAACCCATGTTCGGTATTCACGATTTCGGATTATTTCTGGCGGCGGGAATTTTGCTGAATCTGACGCCGGGTCCCGACACGGCTTACATTTTGGGGCGCAGCATTGCCCAAGGCCGCGAGGCTGGCATCGCATCAGCGTTCGGAATTTGCGTTGGTAGTATTTTTCACACCTGCGCCGCCGCGCTCGGACTTTCGGCAATTCTCGCGACCTCAGCCGTCACTTTCAGTGCAATTAAATTGCTCGGTGGCGCATATCTTATGTTTCTCGGAGTTAAAATGCTTTTCGATCGCCAGAAAGAATTGAGTTTGCGGTCCAATTTTCGTCGGCGCACGACCGCAGCGGCTTTCCGGCAGGGCGTTTTCACGAACGTTCTAAATCCTAAAGTCGCGCTGTTCTTTCTCGCCTTTCTTCCGCAATTCATCGACCCGGCATCCAACATGAAGGTCTTGGCCTTTCTCACGCTCGGGCTCACCTTTGTGACTACAGGCACAATCTGGTGTCTGATTTTGGCGTGGTTCGCCTCCGCATTCAGCGAACGACTGCGTGGAAATCAAACGATCGGGCAGTGGCTTAATCGGGCCGCCGGTGCACTTTTTATTTTCCTGGGTGTGCGCCTCGCGACAGCGAAGTGACGATGTCGATCTTGTCGGGCGATATCGGGCATCTCGTCGGTCATCTAAAGTGGGGCCGCGCGAATAACTTCGATTCTGATCAAGTTCCTGCGCCTAAATGATCACTCACTTTCGAACAGTACTTGACCGGTACCGGTCAAAAAATAACAACCATGAAAACGAAAAACCGAATTGCAGCAATGCTGCGCGAGTGAAAAAGCTTTTCATCACGGCGGCGCTTTTTGCCGCGGCGGGTGTAAGCGCGCTGGCGGCGCTCGATACCGCGAAGATCGATCAGATTACGGGGCTAAAAGGCAAGCTCAACGAGAAAGAAGCTGTTTATAAAGTCACGTCCCCGCGCAACGATATAAAAGTCGTAGTGGATGGATGGACGATGCCGCCCTTCATGGGACTCGGGACTTGGGCGGCATTCACGCAAGGCTCGCACACCGAAGCGATGGTGATGGGCGACACCGTTCTCTTCGAAGACGAAGTAAACCCCGCGATCTCAGCCGCTCTCGACAACGGACTCAGCGTGACCGCGCTGCACAACCATTTTTTCTTCGATCATCCGAAAGTCTATTTCATGCACATCGAAGGCCAGGGAACGGTCGAGCAACTCGCTAGCGCAGTGCGTAAAGTTTACGACAAGATCAAAGAGGTTCGTGCGACCAGCCCGCAGCCGAAGGATTCTTTCGGTTCAAAATCGTTGCCGGAAAAAAATTCAATTTCGGCGGAGCCGCTAAACAAAGTCTTCGGAATGAGCAGTGAAGCGAGCAACGGAATGGTGAAATTCACCATCGGCCACCCGGCGACGATGCATGGAGTCAAGATCGACAACGCGATGGGCGTGAACACCTGGATGGCCTTTGCCGGCAGCGATGACAACGCGATTGTCGATGGAGATTTTGCTGTCACTGAAGATGAACTGCAATCCGCGCTCAAAGCGATTCGCGTTGGCGGGATTAACATCGTGGCGATTCATTCCCACATGACGCATGAGAATCCACGCATCTTGTTTTTTCACTATTGGGGCAAAGGTCCGGCTAAAAAACTGGCCGAGGCAATCCAAGGTGCGCTTCTGGCCTCCGGCTTGTCTGGCGTAAGTACATCGGCCGCGAAGTAAAACGGCCGTAAGCCGTTTTGAAACGAACGAAGCAAGACAACACGTAACGAGAAACAACAATGAAAACGATATACACACTGATGATTTGCGCCGGTTTCGCGTCAGGCACCGCGCTGGCCGAGACGATCAACTTCGATGACGCCAAGGCGGGCGCACCACCGCCGGGCTGGAAAAGCGCGGTGACCGGAAGCGGCAGCGCGAAATGGAACGTCGAGCAGGACAGCTCCGCGCCAAGCAAGCCAAACGTGCTCAAACAATCCGGCGTCGGCACGTTTCCGATATGCATTTACGAAAGCGCGACGCTCAAAGACGGCTTTGTCGAAATGAAATTCAAGCCAATCGGAGGCAAAGAAGACCAGGCCGGGGGCGTTATCTGGCGCGTGCAGGACTCGAACAATTATTACATCGCGCGGGCCAATGCGCTTGAGGACAACGTAACGATCTATCACACGATCGGCGGCAAGCGGGTTGCCTTCAAAAGTATAAACACGAAAGTAAAGTCCGGCGTCTGGCACACGCTGCGCGTGGATTTTGAGGGAAACAAATTCACGGTCACGTTTGACGGCAACAAAGTAATCGAAGCGACCGATCAAAGTTTCTCGAACGCCGGGAAAGTGGGCGTTTGGACAAAAGCCGACAGTGTGACGTTATTCGACGACTTCAGTTTTGGCGGAAAATAGCGATTACAGGCAGGCGTTGTCGTTGTCGGGAAAACCTTATGCGTAACTCGATTAGCTTTGTTGTAGCTCTCGCGCTGATTGCGATTCTCACGTCGTGCCGACCAACGAGTTCACGAACTGTCGTGGTCTACGTGAGCGAGGACCAAGTCTTTTCGGAGCCGATCCTGAAGGACTTCGAGCGCGACACCGGAACCACGGTGAAGTCTGTATTCGACACTGAAGAGTCAAAGAGTACGGGCGTGATGAATCGCCTCATTGCCGAAAAGGACAATGCACAAGCCGACGTCTACTGGGCTAACGAGCCGGTGCGGGCGGACGCGCTCAAGCAGCGCGGTGTATCCACGCCTTATGTCTCGCCCTCCGCGGAAGGAATCGCCGATCAGTTCAAAGATCCGGATCATTACTGGACCGGTTTTTCCGCGCGCGCTCGATTGCTGTTGGTTAACGCAAGATCGACAATCAAGCCTGCAAGTGTGATGGCTTACACGGGTCCTTCAGCTAAAGGACGCGCGGCCATCGCGAATCCGTTGTTTGGAACGACCACCGATTATGTTGCTGCTCTTTTCACGATCTGGGGCGACGACCACGCCAGGACTTTTATGAACGACATCAAAAAGAATGGCGTGAAGATGACGACTAGCAATGGTGAAAGCACTGACTTCGTCGCGACCGGACAAGTCGACTTCTCGCTCGTTGATAGCGACGACGCAGTAAATCTGAAAAAACAAGGAAAGCCGGTCGAGATTGTCTATCCGGATCAGGATCCCAATGGGCTCGGCGTCCTGATTTTGCCGAACGCAGTAGCGCTGATCAAAGGAGGGCCGCACACTGAAAATGGGAAACGCCTCATCGATTACCTGCTCAGCAAGGAGACCGAACGCAAGCTCGCATTTGCTGACTGTGCCCAGATTCCGTTGCATTCCGGTGTCGAGATACCTCCCGAAATCCGGCGCATCGAAGACATTAAGACGATGCGCGTCAGCTACGCAGACTTGGCGCGCAAGATGGAGGAAATCCAGCCCTTCCTCAAAGAATGGGCCGGACAGTAAGAGCTGAGACGATCGTTCTTTGGCTGTGTCTCGCAGTCGTTGCGATTGCCGGTTTGGCGCCAATCGCGCTGATGGTCTTCGAAAGCGTTTGGCATAACGGACATTTCAGTCTCAATCACTATCGCGAACTCATCCTCACTGCACGCTTCTGGCCGTTGTTAGGCAATAGCATTCGATTAGCGCTGGCAACGGCGACCGTTTGCGGATTGATCGGTGTGCCCACAGGAATCTTTTTCGCGAAATCCGATTTGCCCCTGCGTTCCGGATTCATGTGGCTGCTCACAGTGCCATTCGTGTTGCCTCCGTATTTTATCGCGCTCGGCTGGAGTCGAGTGGTTGCACGCACTGGAGTAACTACATCGGACTGGCTCTTCGGATTCGGCGGCTGCGTGCTTGTGCTTTCATCGGTATTCCTTCCCATCGTCACGCTTCTGACATTTGCGTCGGCCTCCAATGTGGACGGCCGTCTCGAAGAAGCGGGTCGTCTGGCATCCGGATGGCCGGCAGTAGTTCGACGAATCACGCTGCCACTTAGCGCGCCGGGCATTTTGTTCTCCCTGGTCCTCGTATTTCTCCTCGCGATCGGCGAGTTGAGCGTTCCGAGTTTCTTGCGCTATCCGGTTTTGCCGGTTCTGAGCTTCACACAATTTGCCGCCTCGTACAACTTTGGCGCAGCCACGGCTGCGGCGGTCCCGCTTGCTGCCTTAGCGTTTCTCGGTGTTCTCATCGAGGCCGCACTCCTTCAGAATCGGGTCTACACGTTTCGAAGCATCGGTTGTGGATTGGTAATTCCTCTCGACCGATGGAAACCCTTTGTCGCGGCAATGCTGGGCCTACTGAGCGTCGCGCTCGTTATCCTTCCTCTGAGCGCGCTCTTCGCCGACGCATTCTCGCTGACCGCGATGCGTGAAGCTCTCCAACGCGCGGGCGCGAGCGTCGTAAGAAGTGTTATTTATTCGGCTATAGCGGCAACGATCTTGATGACTCTTGGATTTCTGCTCGGCCATTTGACGCGCGACCGCGGGCAACGACTCGTGAACTTTCTGACGCTGTCGCTGTTTGCGATTCCGGGAACGGTGTTATCGATCGGGCTGATACGTCTGTGGAACTCACCGATGACCTGGCTCATCTACACAACTCCGGCGCTGTTGATGCTCGGATACACCGCACAATATTGCGCCGTCACGACAAGACTGTCGCTGGCCGGATTTTTTCTCATTCCAAAAACGCTCGACGAAGCCGCTCGCCTTAGCGGAGCGTCATGGGCGCGGCGACTCTTTCGCATTTTCGTGCCGCTCTCGACGAGAACGCTCATCTGCGCCTGGCTTGCCGCTTACATTTTGTGTCTGCGGGACGTACCCCTCGCGCTTATGACTGCTCCGCCGGGTGGCGATCCACTGCCGGCAAGAATTTTGACACTCATGGCAAATGGCGCTCCGTCTTTGATCGCGAGTCTTTGTCTGATCATGGCGATAGCGTCTCTTGTCCCCCTCGCGATTTTGGCACGAGTGATCCGAGCGCAAGCCATACCAGCATGAATCACATCGAACTCGATGGCGTCTCGAAGACGTTTGGCGAGCGAGTCGTTCTTAGCGACTTATCGCTTAAGATTGAAAAGGCGGAGCGCCTTGTCCTCTTCGGACCATCCGGTTCTGGGAAAACCACCGTTCTGCGCCTTGTCGCCGGACTGGAAGTTCCCGACAAAGGCGAGATTCGGATTGAAGGTCGAATCGTCGCAAACTCGGGAAAGAATTTTGTTCCGCCAGAGAAACGGAATGTAGGAATGGTGTTTCAGGATCTTGCGCTGTGGCCCCATATGACCGTGCAGCAAAACCTGATGTTCGGTCTCAATGCTCGGAGAATTCAAAAACGTGAGGCTGAGGTTCGCGTGCGCGAGATGCTTCATCGCGTTGGCCTGGAGCACCGAACAGAGGCCAAGCCTCACCAGCTCTCCGGAGGCGAGCAGCAACGCGTGGCGCTGGCGCGCGCTTTGGTGTCGCGACCTTCCATTCTCCTCATGGACGAGCCACTCTCCAGCCTTGAGGAGGAACGTAAGTGCGCCATCGCCTCTGATTTGTTAGACCTTCACAGTCAGTTTGGTTTTACCTTGGTCTACGTAACTCACGACCGGGCCGAAACGGACTTGCTGGCATCACGAGTCTGCCAGATGCGCGATGGCCGTGTCGCATAGCGGCGCGAAGCTTTCACTGCTCGCGCGGCTGATCATGTCGATGAGAAACCAATAAACGTCGATTGACTGGCTGATCTAACGATTGCGCGCGGACGCAGGTGTTTCAGCTTCGCCGGTTTTTGGTTTTCCGAAAGACCACGAGAATACGGCGGAGATTTGGACGCGCGGTGAATCGCCGGTGCATCCAAAAAGCGGCGAGAAATCAAAGCGCGCACTCTTCGTCGGTCGCCAGGCGAGCGTTGGCCCGATGACGAAACCACGCGGTTGATCGGAGCGCACGATTGTCTCCTCGGCATGTCGATATTGCATCTCGAGCCCGACTTCGAGTCGTTCCTCCGGCAACAACACCGGAATTTCAACGCTTTGGGCAAAGCCCCAGTCGGTCGAGTGACTCCCGTTCACTTCCTGCCAATTCATCGCCCATTCCACCATGTGACGAAAATCGTGTGACAGAATCACCCCGAACTCGACCGCGTCCGGAACGGCGAGATCACGTGATGTTTCACCGATGCCGAACTTGTACTCCGCAAAGAGGGTGGGGTTAAGCGGGATCTTGTTCCAATCGGCCAGCGCATAACGCCCGGTGATGCTGAACGTGCGATCGTCAGTGTCGCCCGCGAAATGCTCGACTTCGTTCTGGACCGCGACATCAAAGCGCAACGGCAATCCCATCTCGACTTCTTGCGTAAACAAATGGCGCGGCAGTCCGTGCCGAAACGCGTCGCCTTCGTAAATCGTTTCCAGTTCGAAGCTGAAAGGTGGCAACACATACGATTTGGTCAGCGTGGAAATGCGGCCACGCGATAAATCCGGCGGCGCACCGTATGCGCTCGGCAATTCCTCAGCCTCAACTTCAACATTGCGAGTGACAGCCTCCTGCGCATTCGCCGTGCGCGCGGTGATGAGCAATCCAAAAAGACACGAAACGAAGCCAAACCGAAGAGCATGCGGCATAACTCGAACGCAATCTTTCTTTGCAGTGATTATTTGCGAAGCAAAAACAGCCCGACAATGGCGAAGGCCACACCAGCAAGCCGTTGCCAGGACGGGGCTTCGTGAAAAAATAAAATTCCGGCGATGGCCATGATCGCGGCGCCGCCGGCTAAAATAGCGGGCACGGCAGAGAGCGGCCCGCCTTTTTGAAAAAGCAAAAAGAACGCGATCGTGCCAGCGCCAACGCAGATTCCGGTAAGAAGTGAGTAGTTAAATCCAACAGCGCTGAATTTTTGATTCCAACGCCCGCCCAACCAAAGAACCGCCAGATAAAGCAAGATCGACAGTGCCGCGCTCGCTTCAACCACGAAACCTCCGAGACCATCGCCGATACGCTCCGAAGCAAGTCGGGTGAAAATTTGATGCGCACCGTAAAGAACAGCGGCGGCTACCGCATACCAAAACCACGCGCTCATATCGCGAGATTAGCTGGCAAAGCTCGAACGTCCACGCTTAACATTTCGCACCGCCCGATGAAATGGATTACGCGCGAGAAAATTAAAGTCGATCGCGTCGCTTGTCCGTGGTTGATAAAAAAGTTTGTCGATCCGGACGCGGAATTTGTTTTTCTGCCGCGCGACACCCATTGGACGAAGATCGACAACGGAACCGTTTTTGATGTGCCGAATTGCGAGCTCGGCCATCACGGCGAAGACGTTTCCTTCAATTCCATCCTGAAGAAATACAAGCTCATCGATCCTGCGCTCGTTTTGCTCGGCGAAATCGTGCGCGCGGCCGATTCGCATCCGAGCAATCCACACGCGGCGGGTGAAGGTTTGCGCTGGATCGCTGCCGGCTTCGGCGCGCTTGGATTGAACGATCACGAAATTCTCGAGCGCGAATTCGTCGTTTACGACGCGCTTTACGCGGAATGCAAACACCAGACCAGCAAAGCGTAACTCCCGCGCGCAGGTTGGCGGAGTTTTTCGGGATCAAACGCAATCTCGTCGTCCTGCTCGTCGCCATTTTCGTCATCGGCGCGGGCGAAGAACTCTGGATGCGTTTCGTGCCGAAGTATCTGCAAGCGCTCGGCGCAAGCGTTTTGGTCATTGGGCTCTACGACGCACTGCGCACTCTGCTCGGCGCGCTTTACGCTTACCCCGGCGGCGTACTTGTCGATCTTTGGGGACATCGGCGCGCGCTTCTCGCGTTCAACATCATATCCATCGTCGGCTACGCGCTCGTCCTGCTCATTCCGCATTGGGGCGCCGTCATCGCGGGCATGTTTCTGTTTCTTTCCTGGACTTGCTTTTCCTTGCCCGCGACTTTTTCCCTCGTCGGTGCGACGCTCGCCGCGAACCGCCACTCGATGGGTGTCGGCGTTCAATCGGTCATCAAGCGTTTGCCGATCATGATCGCGCCGATTTTGGGCGGAATGCTGATCGATCATTTCGGCCTGCAGCCGGATGGCCATATCAACGTGATCCCCGGCGTACGCATCGCGCTGATCATCTCGATCCTTCTTTCGGTCGCCACGATTTTCGTGCAACGGCAATTGCGCGAGGAGCCGAAACAAGAAGCGGCTGCAGTCGAGCGCTGGAATTTCTTGCGAAGCTTGCGCGAGTTCAACTCGCCGATGCGCCGATTGCTTCTGAGCGATATCCTGATCCGCTTTTGCGAACGAATTCCCTACGCCTGGGTCGTCATCTTCGCAATGGATTACATCGGAGTAAGCGCGAAACAGGTCGGTGTGCTCACCATGGTGGAGATGCTTGCCGCCGCGGCTTGCATTATTCCCGCGTCGCATTACGCGGACCGGCACGGCCGCGAACCTTTCGTCATCGTGACCTTCATCATGTTCACGCTGTTCCCGATCAGTTTGCTCGTCTCGCGAAGTTTTTCCGTGCTCGTGATTGCGTTCGCTATTCGCGGCTTTAAAGAATTTGGCGATACGTCTCGAAAAGCACTGATCATCGGCTACTGCGAACCGGAGCGGCGCGCGCAAATGGTCGGCACGTATTATCTGGTTCGCGATTTGATCGTCAGCGTTGCCGCTCTCCTGGGCGTGTATCTTTGGAAGCTTGGAGCGGAGCCAAATTTTCTTGGGGCCGCCGCGTTCGGCATAGCCGGAACGATTTTTTATCTGAAGACAATTCGCAACGAGCGACGATCGTCCCGCGAGGATTTGAAAGAAGAGATTTCCCGACTCCGCTCGAAATGACCGAGTCTGTAGGGGAAGCAGCTTGCTTCCCAATCGAAAACCGTGAACCCTGCGGTTTCCCAAGACGGGACGCTAACAGCGTCCCCTACAGCACCTCAATATCGATATGCCTATCTTGCTTTTTCGAATCGCAGCTGCACTCTGTTTTCTCGCTGTCGCACTCGGGGCCTTTGGCGCGCACACGCTTAAATCGACACTCGAAAGCCACGGCATGCTCGATGTTTGGAACAAAGGTGTGCTTTATCATTTCGTGCATGCGGTCGCGCTGTTCGCGCTCGCACTTTACGGCGCAGCCAATCGCGGCGCGTGGTGGCTACTCTTTGCCGGCATCCTTCTATTCAGCGGAAGCCTGTACGTGATGGCGTTGATCCCGCATCTGCGGGACTGGCTCGGCGCAATCACACCGCTCGGCGGCCTTTGTTTTCTCGCCGGCTGGGCCTGGCTCACCATCGCGCCGGCAAAACTGTAGAGGCGGCTGTCCTCAGCCGCAGTCCGAGCCGGATCGGGAGTTTTCGCGCGTGAGGACACGCGCCTCTACACCGCGAATTTTGCAGGCGACACGCCTGCCACTACAGCCCACCCTACAAGACCCGCTTCCAATTCCTCGGGGTTGCAATATATAATCGCCGCATCGCTTGATGAATTGACATGGACGTCGCCGCCTTACGCTCAGTTCCGTTGTTCGCCTCGCTCGATTCCAAAGCGACAGCGCGGCTGGGTCAGTATCTGACGATTCACGATTATCCGAGCTCGGCAGCCATCGTCCGCAGCGGCGAT
>DASYVQ010000047.1:0-18077 GCA_035936875.1 Chthoniobacterales bacterium | reverse complement strand
GGAGTTGCACGGCGACTCGGTCACTTTGCACATGAGCGATCCCAAAGATTTGCGGCTTTCGATTGAACTGGTTGCCGATTGGAAAAAGGAACGTGTCCATTTCATCAACAGCGGCGTCCCGCACGTGGTCGTGCCGGTCTCGAAAGTGGAAGATGTCGATGTACGGCGACGAGGCGAAGCGATCCGGCGTCACGAAATGTTCTCGCCGAAGGGCGCGAACGTGAATTTCATCGAAAAACGGGGCGCGCAGAAAATTGCTGTCCGCACTTTTGAGCGCGGCGTGGAAGACGAAACACTGGCTTGCGGAACGGGAGTGGTCGCGAGCGCGTTGATTTTTGGCGCGACGGAAAAGGCGAAGGGCCCGATCAGCGTCATTGTTCGCAGTGGCAGCGAGCTAAGCGTGGGTTTCAAAAAAGAGGGCGACCAGTTTCGCCACGTGACCCTCACTGGCCCGACGGAATTCGTTTTCGAAGGGACGATCGAACTTTGAATCGCCAATCTTATTCGCCACAGATGCACACAGATTGACACAGATGAATCAAGCTGCTGTTTTCTGAATCTGTGTTTCATCGGTGTAAATCTGTGGCTTAGGAAGTCTTAAAATGTTTCGTGGCACTTTTACTGCGCTAGTGACGCCCTTTCAGAAGGGCGCGATCGATTTCACTGCGCTCGAAGAATTGGTTGAGTCCCAGATCGCGGGCGGAATCACCGGAGTTGTCGCGGTTGGCACCACTGGTGAGTCGCCCACTTTGACGCATGATGAGCGGGAAGAAGTGATCAAGTGCGCAGTGAAAATTGCGAAGGGTCGCTGCCAAGTTCTGGCTGGAACGGGATCGTATTCGACGCGCGAAGCAATCGTAGCGACCAAAGCGGCGGAGAAACTGCATGTCGATGGAGCGTTACTCGTTGCGCCGTATTACAACAAGCCGAGCCAGGAAGGACTCTTTCGGCATTTCAAAGCCGTCGCCGACGCAACCGCGCTGCCAATCATGCTCTATAACATACCCGGACGTTGCGCCGTGGACATCGGCGCGGACGCGGTCGTCCGACTGGCGGAAGCATGCCGAAACATTGTCGCGATCAAAGAAGCGAGCGGCAGTGTCGAGCGGGTAGGGGAATTGCGCCGGCGTTTGCCCGACTCATTCACGATTTTGAGCGGCGACGATTCGTTGACGCTGCCATTTATGGCGGTCGGCGCGGTCGGAGTTGTAAGCGTCGCTTCGAACCTGTTCCCGGCGGAAATCTGCGCGCTCGTGCGCGCGTGTGAATCCGGAGATATCAAATCGGCGGAAAAGCTGCATCGTAAAATGTTTTCGTTGTTCAAGGATTTGTTTATCGAGCCGAATCCGGTGCCGGCAAAAACTGCGCTCGGCTGGCGCGGCGCGATGTCGGGCGAAGTTCGCTTGCCGCTGTGCGAAATGAGCGAAGCCAATCAGGCGCGGTTGCGCAAAACGCTCGCAGCCTTCGAAAAATCGAAATGAAAACGCCGGTGCGCGTTTTGCTGGTAGGCTCGAAAGGCCGGATGGGGAAAACGATTGTCGATCTTGCCAAAACAGATCCAAAGATCGACATCGTCGCCCAATGCGATCTGGGCGACGCGATCGAGCCGGCAATGAAAAATTCCGATGTCGTGATCGATTTCAGTCAGGCCGGTGCGGCCGAAGAAATCTGCCGGGCCGCGTTGCAACATCGACAATCGCTCGTCATCGGCACGACCGGTCATTCTCCGGAGCAGCGGCACACGATTGAGAAAGCGGCAGAATTGTTGCCGATTGTGTTCGCGTCCAACTTCAGCATCGGCGTCAACGTCCTTTTCGCGCTAACTCATCGCGCCGGCGAAATTCTCGGGCATGAATTCACTCCGGAAATTTCCGAGACGCATCACCGGATGAAAAAGGATGCGCCGAGCGGGACGGCCAAAACGCTGGCCGAAATTCTGAAAGGAGCGCGAAAGACTGACGACCAAATACCGACCCAATCGATCCGCGAAGGCGAAGTGGTTGGCGATCATACCGTCATCTTTTCCGGACCAGGCGAGCGCCTCGAGCTGACTCATCGCGCCTCGAGCCGCGAAATCTTTGCGCGCGGCGCATTGCGTGCGGCAGAATGGATTGTAGGAAAGCCGGCCGGTCTTTATTCGATGCAAAATGTCCTCGGTCTGTCGCCGGAAAAATGAGAGCAGGCGTCGCGCTCGGATCGAACCTGGGCGATCGGCTGGACAATTTTCGCGCGGCCCGAAAAGCGATTGTCGATCTTGCCGGCGTCACAGCGCCAGTCCTGGCTTCGCCGATTTATGAAACGGAGCCGGTCGATTGCGAACCGAGCGCCGCAAAATTCGGCAATGCTGTTCTCGAATTCGATTACAAAGGCAAGCCGGCGGAACTGCTTGAGCAACTTATTCGAATCGAAGAATCGCTTGGCCGCGGGCGCGATCACGCGCGGAATGTCTCGCGCAAGATCGACATCGACCTTCTTTATCTCGGCGAGATGAAGATCGACAACGACCGTTTACAATTGCCCCACCCGCGTCTGGATTCGCGAAAATTTGTTCTGCAACCGCTGGCGGATATCCGGCCGGACTTGGTGTTGCCGAACCAGACAAAAACCGTTCGAGAGTTGCTCGCGCAGCTCGATGATTCGGGTAAAGTTGTCCGCCTGACCGACGACTGGCAACCTCAATGAAAGATTTTCGCGAAATGAAGCGACGCGGCGAAAAGATCACCGCGCTGACGGCTTACGATTATCCCACCGCGCGTTTGTTGGACGAAAGCGGGATCGACATCATCCTGGTGGGCGATTCGTTAGGCATGGTTGTGCTCGGTTATGAAGACACGACACGCGTGACGCTGGATGAGATGTTGCATCACACGCGGGCGGTGGCGCGCGGGGTGAAGGACGCATTGCTCGTGGCCGACATGCCGATCCATACTTACGACACGCCGGAGCAGGCGGTCGCGACCGCGAAGCAATTTGTCGACGCTGGCGCACAAGCGGTGAAGCTCGAAGGCGGTGTCAGTCACGTCCCGCAAATCGAAGCGATCACGCGTGCCGGCATTCCGTTTATGGGGCACATCGGCATGCTGCCGCAAAGCGTGCGCGAGCAAGGCGGCTATAAAGTCAAAGGCCGGACGCAACCGGAAGCAGAAGCGTTGATCGCCGATGCTCGCGCGGTCGAGACAGCGGGTGCGTTTTCCGTCGTGCTCGAAATTGTGGTGCCGGACATCGCCAAACAAATCACCAGCGCGATCGGGATTCCGACCATCGGCATCGGTTCGGGCGAACATTGTGACGGGCAAATCCTGGTCACTCACGACTTGATCGGTTTGTTTCCGTGGTTCACGCCGAAATTTGTTTCGCCGGAGGCGCATGTGGCGGAGGGAATTCGCAACGCTGCCAGCGCTTTCATAGAACGAACGCGTACGCCTCGGGCGTTGTCTAAGCCGAGTGTTTGACAACCATTTCCGGGTAAAGGTGTTTAACTAGGACAATGAAAGCCTCCGAGTTCAACGAGTTCGACGATCTCGAATACGAAGCGCTTTTGACCGGAAGCAAGGAGCGCAGCTGGCTCTGGTTTGGTCTGACTGTGTCGCTTTGCCTGCATCTCGCGCTGTGCACTTATTTTTACCGGACGCGCTTCCAATCGATGGATGCAGTCGTCACCGAAGGGCCCCCAACGCTCACCTTCAAGGTCAAGAAGGTCGATCTTGCCCAATTAGAAAAAGCCAGCGCCGATCAATTGAATCCGGCGTCGAAACCCGAGCCGGACAAGACCGATGTCCAGCAGCCGGACGAAAAGAAGTCGTTCGATTCCGACAAACTTTTGCAGGAAATCGCGACGACCGCCATACCCGAAGAGATGGATGCTTTGCCGGACAAGCCCAAAGTCGATCAGGCCGATGTTACCTCGCTGATGAACCAGATTGAACCCAACACCGCGCAGAATCTTTCGAACAGCCCGAACGCGACACGTGAACAGTCTGCCTTAAACCAAAGCTCGGTCTCAGGTCGTCCCCAACCGGCGTTGAGCGGGACTGAGCTGGCCACGAGCACGATCATTAAGCGGCCGAATTCGTTCACGAGCAAGGTCCCGGGCGACAGCGCCGGGCCGAATAAAAAAGGCACGTCGGGATTTGCAGATCTCGATCAATTGCTCAGGCAGCAAGGTCCGCTTGGATCGGGAACGAAAATTCCGATGCCGGACGATCAGCTTTTCGGGTTCGACAGTGCGGATCTGCAACCGAGTTCGATCCTAACAAGGCTTGTAGATCTGCTGAAACGGAATCCGAAAGCGACGTTTTCAATCGAAGGGTACACCGATTCGATTGGCACCGACGAATACAATCTCGATCTTAGCCAGCGCCGGGCGGACAGTGTGAAGCAATACTTGGCGGACGCATTGGGAATCGATCCCATTCGGATCAAGACACGCGGATACGGCAAAGCGAAATTTATCGTTCCGCCGCGCCCGGTTCCGCCGGACGCATCACAAGCGGCATTCGACGCCGAGATTGCGCGCGAACAACCCAATCGCCGCGTCGTCATCGTGGTGGAAACGAACGAGCGTTAGCCACCCTACCAATTCTTAATCCACTGATTCGCGGCCGTCGAATTGGCGGTGCTCCAAAGATCGAATGTGGGATTGTAGCCGTCGATCGAAGTGGGACTAACCGCTTTGAGAGTTGAATAGCCATACGAATTTCCGAATGGGTCGCGAATGAAGGTATTCGGACCTGGCGGATTTGGACTCAGCATCTGGGGCTTCAGCGCACTGCCTAAATAGTTCTTTGCACTCGCAGGCGCGGCAGTCGTCGGGTCTCCGTCATCATCTCCGGAGAGCTGCTTATAAAGATATCGCGACGCGGGTTTGTAATCATTCGGATCGGTATCCGTTGCCTTCAACTGTTCTGTCGTGGTCGCATCGGTTGGATAAATGCCGTTGTCGGCTTTGTAGCTTTCGAGCGCGGCGGACATGGCGGCAATTTCGGCTTCGGCGCGGGAGCGGGCGCCTTTTTTTTGCACGTAACCGACGGTGCTCAGGATCAGCCCCGCCAGAATGATGATGATGGTGATGACGACGAGCAGTTCGATGATGGTGAACGCGGCTGTAGTGGCAGGCGTGCCGCCTGCGGTCGGGAAAATTTTGCAGCCGACACGGCTGCCTCTACAGTTTTCGCGCATGCTGCTCAGGTTTGCTGCTGCAGGCCGCTGATGATGCTGATGAGCGGCATGAAAAGAGCGATCACGATGGTGCCGACGACGAGCGCGAGAAAGACAATCATGATCGGTTCCAGCGCCGCGGTCATGGCTGCGACCGAACTATCCACTTCATCATCATAGACATCGGCGATTTTCAAAAGCATCTCGGGTAGTTGGCCGGTCTCCTCGCCGACGTCGATCATGCTGACCACCATGGGCGGAAACGCGCCGCTGGCTTCGAGCGGTTGCACGATCGATTCGCCTTCCTTCACGCTCTCGTGCACTTGAGAAATCGCGCGCGCGATCACCATGTTGCCGGCGGTTTCTCGTGTAATGTTGAGCGCCTGGAGAATCGGCACACCGCTGGTGACGAGCGTGCCGAGCGTCCGTGAGAAACGCGAGATGGCTGTCTTGCGAATGACATCGCCAAAAAGCGGGACGCGAAGTTTGAACCGATCGATTGTCGATCTTCCGCGGGCGGTGCGATTAGCAAATCTGTAACCAGCAACCGCAGCGACGAGCACGCCAATGATTATAAGCCAATGGCTCTGCACGAATTTGCTCACGGTAATGACAAACGTCGTGATCGCGGGCAGCGGCTTGTCGCCGAGCATGTCGTGGAAGACTTGCTCGAACTTCGGCACGATGAAAACGAGCAGGAACCCCATGATGCCGATGGCCATGGTCATGACGATGATGGGATACACCATTGCGGCGACGACTTTGTTTTTGATCTTGGCCGCCTTTTCCTGGAATTCGGCAAGCCGGCCGAGCACGAGCTCGAGCACGCCGCCGAGCTCGCCCGCTTTCACCATGTTGACGTAAAGATCGTTAAAGATGAGCGGATGCTGCGCGAGACCTTCCGAGAAGGTGCCGCCGCCCTGCACGGAATCGGCCAGTTTGTTGATCGTGTTTTTCAAGACGGAATCGCGTTCCTGTTTGGCGAGAACGTTGAGGCTGCGCAAAAGCGGCACGCCGGAATCGATGAGGGTGGCGAGCTGACGCGTGAAAATCATCAGGACTTTCGGTTTAATTTTCTTGCGTTGGAAAAGAACGATTTGTTTCCGTTCGCGCGGCCGCGAGATTCGTTCGGCTTTCGCGGCGCGCTTCGCCGCCTTTCCATCGGGGCCGCCTCCTTTGCCTTCTTCGTAAACGCTGGTCGGGAAATATCCGGCCTGGCGCAATTGGCCGATGGCCTCATTGGTCGAACCGGCCTCAACCAGGCCCGTCGATTCTTGCCCGTGGGAGTCGAGAGCTAAGTAAGTGAAACGCGGCATGACTCAGTTAGTGATTTAGCGAGTGAGTGATTGAGCGAATTCAGCAAGGCCGTGCGATCAAGTCCATCTCATTCGCTAACTCACTCATTCGCTCAATCGTTAAATGTCTCACGTGTATTTCAACACTTCCTCGATCGTGGTATCGCCCGCGAAAATGCTGCGCAGACCGTCCTGGCGGAGCGTCACCATCCCGAGCTCGACCGCCTTTTGTTTGAGCACGACCGTTGGTGCACGTTCGTTGATCAATTCGCGAATCGGATCGGTGATCTTCATCAACTCGTAAATGCCTTTGCGGCCTTTGTAACCGGTGTTGTTGCAGGTGTCGCAGCCTTTGCCGTAGTAAAACTGCTTCTTGCCAATGTCCCGGCGTGAAAGTTCCAGTTGTGCGAGCACCGACTCATTAGGCTGATAACTGTCTCGGCAGGTTGGACAGATGCTCCGCAATAGTCGCTGACCGAGGACGGCTTCGAGTGTCGATGAAATTAGAAATGGCTCGACGCCCATGTCGATCAAACGCGTGATCGCTCCCGGCGCATCATTTGTGTGCAGCGTCGTAAAAACCAGGTGTCCGGTGAGCGCGGCCTGGATCGCGATTTGCGCGGTCTCGAGGTCGCGCGTTTCACCGATCATGATGCGATCGGGATCCTGGCGCAGAAAAGAACGCAACACGCGGGCAAAGGTGAGCCCGATCGCTTCGTTCACCGGAACTTGCACAATCCCCTCGAGGTCGTACTCGACCGGTTCCTCCGCGGTGAGCAGTTTGGAATCAATCGTATTGATCCTGCGCAAACAGGAATAAAGCGTCGTTGTCTTTCCCGAACCCGTCGGGCCGGTGGCGATGAAAATTCCGTTCGGGCGCTCTATGACCTCGAGGATGTAATTGTGGACATAATCGGGCATGCCGAGCATCTCGAGATCGAGATTCACGATCGAGCGATCGAGCACCCGCAGGACGACGCTCTCGCCGAACTGGGTCGGTAAAGTCGAGACGCGAAGATCGACATGGCGGCCGGCAATATTTTTTTGAATGCGTCCGTCCTGAGGCAGGCGGCGCTCGGCGATGTTCATGCTCGCCATCACTTTGACGCGCGAGATTACGGGCAGCGCCAGATGGCGCGGCGGCGGCGACATTTCGTAAAGCGCGCCGTCCACGCGGTACCGGATTTTGAATTCGTTTTCGAAGGGCTCGAAATGAATGTCGCTCGCGCGGTCCTGGATCGCTTGATACAAAATCAGATCGACAAAACGAATGATCGGCGTCGCGTTCGCCTCTGCTTCCACCGCCCCAGCTGTTTCGTCGCCGCGAATTTGCAACATCTCGCCGGTTTCACCGAGTTGCTTGAGCACGTCTTCCATGCTGGAGGTGTCGGCGCCGTAATATTCCTTGATCCGATTTTCGATTTGCTCGGTCGGCGCGACGACAACATCGACATCTTTGCCTAAAGCGAAGCGAAGATCTTCAGCCACGCGCGAATCGAGCGGATCTACCAAAGCGACGCGCAAAGTGTTTCCGCTCATGCCGATGGGAAGCGCGCGGTGCAACCGCGCCAGACCGCTCGGGATTAATTTTAAAACCGCAGGCGCAATCTCCTTTTCCGCAAGATCGACATATTCAGTGCCGAGCGCTTCGGCGATCGTCCGGTAAAAACCGTGTTCATCGACGAAACCGCTATCGACCATCGCTTGCGCGATGGTTTTGCCGTTCAGAGTCGCTTCGTTCAACACGTCTTCAGCTTGCGACGGCTGCAACACGTGTTGCTCGATGAGAAGCTCGGCGACCTGTTTGTCGTTCATATACGCTAGCTCACGTCTCCGAGTGTAATTGAAATCACTTCTTCGGCCGAGGTAAGACCGGCCAGCACTTTGCGCACTCCGTCTTCGCGCAATGTGCGCATCCCGAGCTCGCGCGCGCGTTGCCGCAGCAACAAAGTCGCGCTGCGTTTGTTGATCATGTGACGCGTTTCATCATCGATCACAAGAATTTCGAAGATTCCCATTCGGCCTTTATAACCGGTGTTACGGCATTGGTCGCAGCCGACCGGTTTCATTACTTGCGCGTCGCGTAACTGGCCGGGCTCGATGCGCAGCGCGCGCAGCTCAGTTTCGCTCAGTTCGCCCGGTTGTTTGCAGTTTGGACAAAGTCGCCTAACGAGTCGTTGCGCCATGATCGCGCGGATCGATGAAGCGACAAGAAACGGTTGCACGCCGATGTCGATCAAACGCGGCACGGCCGAGGGCGCGTCGTTGGTGTGGAGGGTGCTGAAAACAAGATGACCGGTAAGGCTGGCATTAGTGGCGATGGTCGCGGTCTCGAGGTCGCGAATTTCGCCGATCATGATGATGTTTGGCGCCTGCCTCAAAATAGAACGCAACGCGGCTGGAAAGGTCATGCCGATCTCAGGATTCACCTGCACCTGATTGATCCCGGTCATCTGATATTCGATCGGCTCTTCGACGGTGATGATCTTGCGGTCCGGCTTGTTGATGTAATTCAGGCAGGCGTAGAGCGTGCTCGTTTTTCCCGAGCCGGTCGGGCCGGTGACGAGAAGAATTCCATCGGGAAGTTGGATCAAGCGCTCGAAAGTTTCCTGGTCGTCGCTGAGAAATCCGAGCTCGGGCAACCCGAGCATGAGGCTTGATTTATCGAGCACACGCATGACCACGCTTTCGCCGTGGTTCGTTGGAATGGTCGAGACGCGCAGGTCGATCGGTTTCTTTTTAATTTTGACCTGGATGCGCCCGTCTTGCGGCAAACGCTTTTCGGCGATGCTCATCGAGCCGGTCATAATTTTGATCCGGCTGATGATGGCCGATTGCAAACGCTTGGGCGGCGCTTGCATTTCCTGGAGGACGCCGTCAATGCGAAAACGGACGCGGAACTTTTTGTCGAGCGGTTCGAGATGAATGTCACTCGCGCCGGCGCGATGCGCTTCAATAAATAGCATCGAGACCATCCGAATGATGGGCGCGTCCGCTTCGTCCGTCTCCACGGCCGCCGCGCCGTCGCCGATTTCGAGGCCAAGATCGACATCCTCGCCGAGGCGTTCCTGGAGAATGTCGGCAGCTTCATCGGCGGTGCCGTAATATTTAATGAGGGCTTCCCGAATTTTTTCCGGACTAGTGCAAACCAACTCGAGTTCGCGCTGCAGCAAAAAGCTCAAGCTATCGATTGTGTCGATGTCGAGCGGATCGCTCACCGCCACGACCAGGCCGGTTTCACCGAACGCGACCGGGATGACTTTGAAACGACGAGCGTCCTCTGCCCGAATCTGTTTGATGATGAGCGGCGGAATGACCATCGACGAAAGGTCGATCCAATCCATGTGCGCCTGGGCGGCGAGCGAACGCGACACGTCCGACTCGGAAACGATTCCGTCTTTGATTAAAAGATCGACAACGTTATTCGTGCCGTTCAAGCGCGACCGCGCCCCTTCGACTTGCTTTCGTGTCACCAGTCCCACGTCTTGCAGGACTTTGAGGACGTAATCTTCGTTTTGTTGCACGACTAAAAGGATGACGCCGCAATTTCGTCAGGCCAAATCGTACGAATTCGCTTCTCCGGTGTCAACGAGCGTGCTTGGAAACGACGGCGAGCGGAGCGCTTGCCTGCAATTTACCTGGTCATTCCACCGTCACGCTTTTGGCGAGATTGCGCGGTTTATCGACATCGCGGCCGAGAGCGACAGCGAGATGGTAGGCGAGAAGTTGCAGCGGAATAACGGCAAGGATCGGACTGAGGCAATCAATGACCTTCGGAATTTCGATGATGTCGTTGGCGAGCCCTTTCAATCGTTTTGCGCCGCTACCGGAGGTAACGGCGATGATCGGACCTTTGCGCGCTTTGACTTGCTCGATGTTGTTTAAGTTTTTGGAAAAGACGGCGTCGTCCGGCGCGATGAACACTGACGGCAAGTCCGGCCTAACGAGTGCGATAATGCCGTGTTTGAGCTCGGCGCTGGGATGGCCTTCGGCGAAGAGGTAGGTGATCTCTTTCATCTTGAGCGCGCCTTCCAGTGCGATCGGAAAATTGAATTGGCGCCCGAAGAAAAGCATCCCGCTAACATCGACATATTTCTTTGCGATGGCCTTAACCTCGTCGCTGAGCTTCAGCACATCCTCGATTTGGCCAGGCAATGCCTCGAGCGCTTCAATGATTTGGCTTCCTTCCGCAGTAGAAAGATGCCGCATCCGGCCGAGAAGCAGGCCGATCAGTGTGAGAATAACGAGCTGCGAAGTAAAAGATTTCGTGGCCGCGACACCGATCTCCGGTCCGGCGTGCATGTAAACGCCGCCGTCGCTTTCGCGGGCGATCGTGCTGGCGACATTATTGCAAATCCCAAGCGTGCGATAACCTTTGCGCCGGCTTTCACGCAACCCGCCGAGGGTGTCGGCGGTTTCACCGCTTTGGCTGATGGCAAAGACGAGCGTATTGCGCGTCATCGGCGTGCTGCGATGGCGAAACTCGCTCGCGTATTCGACTTCAACGGGAATGTTTGCCAACTGTTCGATGATGTATTCGCCAACCCGGCCGGCGTGCAAGGCCGTGCCGCAGCCGGTCAGAACGAGACGTCCGACATCGCGCAATTGCGCAGCGGTCATGTTAAGACCGCCGAGCTTGGCCGTGCATTCCTCCACACTGAGACGCCCGCGCATGGCGTCGCGCACCGAATCCGGCTGCTCAAAGATTTCTTTGAGCATGTAGTGCGGATAGTCGCCTTTTTTGATGTCTTCGGCGCTGAACTCGACTTTACTGACCGGGTGTTGCCCGCTTACGCCGTCAAGCGAGCTTATTTCAAACTTATCGCGTTCGACCGCGACGATATCGAAATCATTTAAGTAAACGGCGTCGCGCGTATGAGCGACGATCGCGCTAACGTCGCTGGCGAGAAAATTTTCGTCTTTGCCAACGCCAAGAACGAGCGGACTGCCACGACGCGCGCCAACGATAAAATTCGGGATATCGGCGTGAACGATCGCGATTCCGTAAGTGCCGATGACTTGCTTCAAGGCCGCGCGCACGGCGTTCACGAGGCGCGCCTTGGAATCTTTCCCATCGAGTTGCCGGTAAATACTGCCGATGAGATGGGCGAGAACTTCCGTATCTGTGTCCGAGTGAAAATTGGTATCGCCATTCTGGATTAGTTGCTCCTTGAGAGCCTGGTAATTCTCAATCACGCCATTGTGAACGAGCGCGATTTTGCCGCTGGCATCGAAATGCGGATGCGCATTTTCATCGTTCACCTTTCCGTGCGTCGCCCAGCGAGTGTGACTGATTCCGTACGAACCGGTCGCCGGTTTTTCCGAAACTAATTTCGTCAGCGCGGCGATGCGTCCGGCACATTTGCGCGTCTGGACATGGTCGCCGTTGACGACCGCGATTCCGGCTGAGTCGTAGCCGCGATATTCGAGGCGTCGCAAACCGTCGAGCAAGATTGGGACGGCCTCTGCGCGACCGACGTAACCGACAATTCCGCACATATTTGGAGATGGAAACTAGCGTTTGCGCGACGTTGTAGCAACCGGCCTGTGGCCGGTTTGGCACCGTGCAACGCGGTGGTAGAGCAGCAAAAAGGTTGCCTGAACGCTCGGACGCTGAGTTATTGCCGGTGTGGCAACGCAAAACGATCCGCGTCGCAAACCAACGTTGGCAAGTCCGGCGATGTCGGCTCCCGCTCTTCCACCCGGCACGACACAACAAACGCTCGCCATCATTATGGGTGGCGGCGCCGGCACGCGCTTGTTCCCATTGACGAAAGACCGCGCTAAACCCGCGGTCCCGCTCGGCGGAAAATATCGCATCGTCGATATTCCGATCAGCAATTGCCTCAACTCCGGGTTGCGCTCGATTTACGTACTCACCCAGTTCAACAGCATGTCGTTACATCGACATATCCAGGCGAGCTACAAGTTCGACAATTTCTCGCGCAGCTTCATCGACATCTTGGCGGCGCAGCAAACGCCCGAAGGATCGCAATGGTACCAGGGAACCGCGGACGCGGTGCGCCAAAACATGCGCTACTTCCTTGAGCGCCCGTTCGATTATTATCTGATCCTGAGCGGCGACCAGCTTTACCGCATGGATTTTCGCGCGCTATTGCACCAACACATTCAATCCGGCGCCGATATCACGCTGGCGACTAAACCCGTCGAGCGAGAGCAAGTTGCCGAGTTCGGCATTATGCAGAGCGGAGTCGATCGGCGCATTGCGCGGTTTGTGGAGAAACCGAAGGACGAAGCCATCCTGCATGAACTGAAAATGAGCGGCGAGTTACTGCGTGCGATCGGTTCGAGCGAAACCGAAGAGTTATTCCAAGCCTCGATGGGAATCTACGTCTTCAATCGAGACGTCTTGGTGAAATGCCTGGACAACGACCTGGCGGATTTTGGCAAACACGTCATCCCGCAATCGATCAAAGATCGGCAGGTAAACGCGTTCATATTCCAAGGCTATTGGGAGGACGTCGGAACCGTCCGCGCTTTTTATGAGGCAAACCTCGACCTGACCGATCTCGTCCCGGAATATAGCTTCTTCGACACGGAAGCTCCCATCTACACGCATCCCCGGTTTTTACCGGGCAGCAAAATCAATGGGGCGACCTTGCGGCAAGCCATCGTATCCGACGGTTGCATTATTTCCGACGCGCATGTCGAGCGGAGCGTGATCGGTATTCGCAGCATCATTCAGAGCGGCGCCACTATTCGCAACAGCATCATCATGGGCGCGGACTATTTCGAACAAGATCGGCCTGCGGACCCGGGAAGTCCGCCAATTGGCATCGGACGCAATTGCGTGGTTGACCGGGCTATCATCGACAAGAACGCGCGCATCGCGGACGGAGCCGTGATCACGCCGGAAGGAAAGGCGACCAATTTGGACGCGGAAAATTATTTTATCCGCGACGGGATCGTGATCGTCCCGAAAAACGCCGTGATCCCAGCGGGGTTTTGGATCTGATCGCTCCGCAGGTCAGGCGAGGTTCCGATTCACGCAGTTGTCGATCTTTGCGTCTGAGATCGACGAGCGAGTTTTATCGCCGGTCGGTGATATTGGCCAGCTGGCCCCCAGTCTCCCATTTTTCCTGTTTATTCCAGGGCAATTGGGATTCCGGTTTCGCGTCGGGATCGTTAACGATGCCCACTTGCTCTTTCTGCGAAGCGCAGGAAACGAACCCAGTCACCGCGGCGAGCAAGAGCACGACGGCGATCTTTCTCTTCAGATCAGGAATTTGTGCCAGCATATATGACAATATCTCCAGGTTGCACTTGGACCCCTCGTGCCAAGCTGCTGGTAATAATGTCGCCGATTGCAGTGGCCGGTTCAACTGAAGAAATACGAATCTTGCCGATAAAGCTGCCATCGCGCAGGACTAGCATTTCCGAGTGCGGCTCCACTCCTTGCCGGCCGCCCAAATTGAGGACCACGAAATTGTAAGCCTGGTTGACCGCAAGGACCGTCCCGCGCACGCCCACTTTCCCGGTAGCCACTGCGCGCCGTTTTTTTTCCTCTTCCAATTGCGAAGAGCGCTGCTGCACCGATTGCACTTTTTCGGAGAGGAAAACTTTCTCGCGCTCCGCGCTATCGAGTTGCCGCCTGGCATCATCGAGTTGGGCCTGCATCTCGACAGTGGATGGAGCACCGGGATTCGCCGTGGTGGGCTGTTTTTCCTCAAGCTGTTTTTGGAGCGAGATGATCTCGCTCTCATTGGCCTGGAGCTTGGCCTGCAAATCGGTTTTCTCCTTCTGCATTTTGATGAGTTCCGCCTCAGCGCCGCCGACGTTACGTTGCGCTTCGGCGATCTTTATTTTTTCTGCCGCCACCGCCGCTTCTCGACCTTTTATTTCCTTTTCCTGAGCCGCGCGGCGGCTCTCGGCGTTGTCACGAGCCGTCGCTGTCTCTGTGACGTTCGAACGAAGCGTTTTCACTTTGGCGATATTGAGCACGCCAAAAAGAGTGGCAAGCGCGAGGAGCAAGAGAGACGCGCTGATTAATGTTTTAGGCGTCGCAGAGAAGGTCACGGGTGGCGAAAGCACAGGACTGATTTTTTCTAACCGGGATCGGCTAAGAAATGCAATCACCGATTTATATTTGTTGCCGCCAATTTTGCCGAACGACCGATTCGCTTGCGCGTGATTAGCTTTGCGCCTATAGGACACGCCGTGGGACAGCAACATCGCGTTGGAGTAAAGCGCAAGCGGCGCCGGGCGTATTTGAAGCGCAAAAAAGCCGCCATGAAAGCGTCGCGCCGCGAACCGTCCAAAGCGAAGAGTAGAAAGCAAGCGGGGCCCGCGCCGGAATAGATCGACATCTTCCGACGCGCGGTTTCGATTCTTTCCCGCGAGTAAGTATAATTTCGGATGCAGGCGCGCTATTTGATCGTCGATGGGCACAGCGTGATCTTCGCGTGGCCCGAGCTGCGCAAACTGCATGCGCGCCGCTCAATGCTTGCGCGCGAGGCGTTGGCCAAAGAGCTCCGCGATTACCAGGACTGGACCGGAGTAAATGTGGTGGTCGTCTTCGATGGCCGCGGCAAACATATTTCGGAAATATCGGATCCGCACGAAGTCCAAATCTTCTACGCGCGGCGCGGTCAGACGGCGGATGCCATCATCGAGCGCTTGGCGAGCAAATATGCGACGCGATTTGATGTGACAGTGGCTACTTCAGATTTTTTGGAGCGGCAAACCGTGACAGCGTGCGGCGCAACTTCCATCTCGCCGGAAGAATTGCGGAAGCGTCTTAGCGCAGCTCGAAGCGTTAAGTAGCTCTTTTATCAGGCTGCGCCGACGAGGGCGTGGTGCTGGCCATTTGCGGTTTCACTGTGAGTTCGCTGCTGGCAGGTGGCCAGAACACGCGCAAGCACACAGTAAAGTTGCTCGATTGGCAAATTCTTGCTGACGTAGCCATTCGCCCCCGCGCGCAAAGCGGCGTGCATTTGCTCCTCGTCGTAACCGACGCCTGTGAAAACAATGATAGGCAAAGCCGGATTAATTTCGCGCATGAAGGAAATGAGCGAAATTCCGTCGACCTTCGGCATCTTAAGATCGACAATTGCCACGTCGCAATCGTGCGAAGCGAGCCAGGCGGCTGTCTGGAAGCCTTCCGTCAGAGCCTGGCAGGTATGGCCTCGTTGACGGAGATAAGTGACGAGAAACTTGGCGATGGCGGGGTCGTCATCAATGATGAGGAACTGAGAAAAATCGCGGTTGGGCAAGTGCATTGGCTTCTATAATTTCCATAATCAGTAGAGCACTAACCTTGCCAACCCTTCGGCCGGGTCTTTGCTTTTTCGCAACCCCCAACTTTTCCGAGGGGGAATCGGCTACAAATGCGCCTGGCGGTTGCCTATAAACCGAGCTTCTTTTCGATCGCCCTGACGCGGTCGATCAGTTTCCCCAACCGGTGGACCCACGCGATCTGCCGTTTGGCTTCCGGCAATGGCACGGCTGGAGAGCCAAACCACACGCCACCGGATATATCCTTCGCAACGCCGCTCTGAGGGGCAATCATTGTTTTGTCGCCGATAGTAACGTGCCCGATGATCCCGACCTGGCCCGCCATTGCCACTTGCTCTCCGATGCGAACACTTCCCGAAATTCCCGCCTGCGCTGCAATCACGGACTGCTTTCCAATAACGACGTTGTGCGCGACCTGGACCAGATTGTCGATCTTGACTCCCTCCTGAATCCAGGTTCGGCCAAATCGGGCGCGATCAATTGTGGCATTCGCGCCGATCTCGACGTCGTCGTCGATTTGGACGATCCCAAGTTGCGGGACCTTTTTCTGCCGGCCTTCCACGATTTCGAATCCAAAACCGTCTGCTCCGATCACAGCGCCGCCATGAATGATCACGCGGGAACCGATTCGCGTCCGCTCACGAATGGTCACGTTTGGGTAAATTAAACAGGAAGCGCCAATCGCAGTTTCGTGACCGACGTAGCTTCCGGCGCCGATCACGGTGTCCTCGCCGATGCTTACTCCAGCCTCGATGACGGCATGCGGCTGTATCGAAACGCGAGCTCCAAGCTTCGCCTTTGGATCGATTATCGCACTCGAGTGAATGCCCGGCGCAAAGACGATCGGTTTCGGTGCAAGTTTTAGGACAACCTGCTCGAACGCCTTGGATGGATTTGCGACGCGAATTTGGGCCGCCGGAATTTTTTCGGAAAAATCAAGCGGGACGAAAACCGCGGAGGCGCGTGTTTTGCGAAGACGCGGAAAATATCTGGGGTCGGAAAAAAAACTAATCTCTCCTGGGAGAGCTTCCGCGAGCGACGCTGCGCCCGTGATCTTTTGCGCTGGGTCACCCAGCAGCTCGCCGCCGGACATTTTGGCCAACTCTTGGAGAGTGAAGGTCACTATTTTATAGCGCCGTCGGAATCCGAGCGACGAACATGTCGATCTAAGATTTCACATTCGCACGGACAGCATCAAGTTGGCCGGCTGAGCCGAGCTTCTCGTTCTTGTGAGCGATGAAGTTCGCGTATTCCTCGACGAAAATCTTTCCAGGCGGACGGAAATCGAATTGTTCCGGATGATCGCGGAAAAATTCCCGATGCACGCGCGTCCAGACCAGCCGGCCATCGGTGTCGATGTTTACTTTGGTAACGCCAAGTTTCGCAGCGGGCAAATATTCCTCCTCGTTCACGCCGCGGGCAGACGGATCAAGTTTGCCGCCGGCCGCATTAATTCGCTGCACTTCCTCGATGGGCACGCTTGAGCTGCCGTGCATCACAATCGGCATGCCGGGAATCAGCTTCTTAATTTCCTCGATCACCTCGAAGTGCAGACTCTGCTGGCCTTTAAATTTGTAAGCGCCGTGACTGGTGCCGATCGCCGCCGCCAAAGAATCACATCCGGTCCGTTTTACGAATTCAACTGCTTCCTTGGGATTAGTCAGAGACGCGTGACCTTCGTCCACCTTGATGTCTTCTTCGACACCGCCGAGCTGGCCGAGCTCCGCTTCGACGCTGATCCCTTTCTGGTGCGCGCGATCCACCACGCGTTTGGTGATCTCGATATTTTTTTCGAACGACTCATGACTGGCGTCGATCATGACCGAGCTGTAAAAACCAGACGCGATGCAATCGTAGCAAGCTTCCTCGTCGCCGTGGTCGAGATGCACGGCGAAAATCGCTTCAGGAAACATTCCCTCAGCGGTGCGGACGATCGCTTCGAGCATGCGTTTGTCGGCATATTTTCGCGCGCCTTTAGAGAGCTGGATAATGAACGGCGCTTTGCTTTGCACATTGCCGCGGAACAAGCCGAGGCATTGTTCCATGTTGTTAATGTTGTAAGCGCCGACGGCAAATTTTCCGTAAGCGACTTTGTAGAGTTGAGCGGTGGTAACGATCATAAGCCTGGAAGATGTCGATCTTGTCGCGCGAGGTGGCGACTACACAAACTTAACGGCGAAATCCGAAATCGGAAATCTGAAATTTCGTCAGTTACGCGAAGGCGTCGCGGGCAACATTACGCTGACCGATGTGCCTTTTGGCGTGGAATCGATTTCCACCCGGCCATTGTGATCGAAAACCGTGCGTTTGACGATGGGAAGTCCCAGGCCCATGCCGCGTGGCTTGGTTGTGCAAAAAGGCGAGAAGACT
>DASYVQ010000046.1:0-9780 GCA_035936875.1 Chthoniobacterales bacterium | reverse complement strand
AAATAGGCGCAAGCTGGCTGATCTCATGTTTGATATGCTCTGTACGACTGAACCCACGCCGGGTTTGGAATCAAGAGAATTTTCGAGACGTTCCCTATTTTGCCGAAGACGGTTCGGCCTTTTCTCTCTTCGTGTTCCAGAGATGGAACGTGTAAGTGAAAACGATGTAACCGAGGACGTGGTGCGGGCTGTCGTTTGTAACATAAATCGCCGGATTGAACTGCAAGTCGCGCGTCAGGTTGCAAGTGAATCCGATGGTCGATGAATTGCCGGAGCCGCTTTGAAAATCAACCTGGGCGCGCCAGGTTTTGTTGAAATCATAAGCGTAGCCGACAATCGCTTCGTGCCGAAAATCGACATGTGTCGCGCCCACAATGAACTTGTGATGCTCGCCGTAATAACCGGCTTCGATGAACGGTTGCGGATCGACGTCGCTATGCGGCGACCAGTTCACGAAACCTGCCGAAAGCAGATACGGCTCCTTTTGAATCAGCGAGATCTCCGTTCCAAAGATTAATTCGTTAGGCGAAAAACCTTTGAACACTGCAACCTCAAACCACTTGGTTAATCCGAGCTCGGCTTGGAGCTCGTACGGATTGGCGATGCGTTTGTCTTGAATCTGCAGACTAAGCGAAAGATCGCCTTCGCTCTGCAAATCCGGCGTCACGATCTGGCTCAAACCTTTGGTCGTAGCGAAAGATGAAGCGGAAATGGCAAAGCTTGCGAACAGGACCAAGACGACAACAACGAAGTTTTGGATCTTCGGCCGGAACTGCATGGCGCATTTTTAACTCGATTCCGGGCGCGCGCCAAGCTTTGCTCTTACGCAGATTGCTCCGCCAGCCATTGCACGGCGAAGCGCGCGACTCCTCGTGCATTTTTCAGATTCAACTTCTCTTTGATGTGGGTGCGATGCGTTTCCACCGTTTTGGGACTCAACCGCAATTGTTCAGCGATCTCGCGCACTTCGCGCCCTTTGCCAATCAACTCGAGAATCTCCAGCTCGCGGTCGGTCAATTGTGCGATCGGTGTCGCGCTACGCGCTCCCGCTTGCGCTTCGGAACTGGTGCTCAATTGCTGTGAGATCGCCGGGCTCAGGTAACGCCGCCCGTTCAATACTTCGCGTACCGCATCCGCAATTTTTTCAATCGCTTCCTGTTTAACGATGTATCCCGCCGCGCCGGCACGGAGCGCGCGCAGCGCGTAAAGCGATTCTTCGTGCATGGAGAGAATGAGAACCGGCATGTCCGGAAATTCCGCCCGGATATTTTTTGTCAGCTCGATGCCGCTCGCTCCCGGCAAGCCAATATCGGCAATGACAAGGTCGGGTTTCTCTTTGCGAATGAGCGCCATGGCGTCGTTCGCCTCGCCAGCTTCGCCGCAAACAACGAAATCATCATTCGAATTGAGGATGCGGCCCAGACCCTTGCGTAAAACGGGATGATCGTCCACGATCACGATTCGTTTCGACTGCCGCCGATTCTGCTTTTGCGCGGCGAGCTTCGGCCTTTCCGCGATTAGTGACGACCTCGTCTCCGCCTTGGGGGGTTTCATGAAAGCCTCACTGTCTCAGCCGATAGCAAAATCAAAGCGATCGGTCAAACCGTGATGTTTTAACTCGTCTGGCCCTCCAGCCATTGCACGGCGAAGCGCGCGACTTGCCGCGCATTTTGCAGATTCAATTTCTCTTTGATGTGGGCGCGATGTGTTTCCACGGTTTTGGGACTCAAATGCAACGCCTTCGCAATTTCGCGGACATCGCGGCCGTTTCCGATTAATTCCAAAATCTCCAGCTCGCGATCGCTCAATCCATCGACCACGTTCGCGCTCCCTTCGCCCGCGCCTTGCGCGAACTTCGCGATCACGTTTGCGGACATCGCTGGACTGAGATAGGGCCGTCCGGCAAAGATTTCGCGGATCGCCGATACAACGCTATCGAGCGCCTCCTGTTTCATGACGTAACCCTGCGCGCCGACGCGCATTGAGCGCAATGCGTAGAGCGATTCGTCGTGCATCGAGAGAACCAGAATCAGCAGTTTCGGAAATTCCGCGCGGATATTTTTGATTAACTCAATGCCATTTGCTCCCGGCAAGCTAAGATCGACAATCGCCATGTCGGGCGCGATCTGGCGAATCACGTCCATCGCTTCGGCGGCGTTGGCGGCTTCGCCGCAAATAGCCAGGCCATCATGTGATTGGATCAGCTGCTCAAGACCTTTTCGAAACAGCGGGTGATCGTCCACAATCACGATGCGCTTCGCTTCCGGCAGATCGCATTTCGAATTGTTGTTGGTTGATCGAGCGCCCTTCATTTTCGTGCGGGCAGATAGCAGGCCACGCACGTGCCACCTTTTCTTCCGGATTTGATTTCCAAACGCCCGCCGATCGATCGGGCCCGATAATTCATGATGTGAAAACCCAGGCCTTGCTTCAGTTTCGGCTCGTTCTGGAATCCGACGCCATCATCGGTTACGCGCAAAACGATCCCTCTTCGCGATCGCTCAAGCTGCACGACGATCTCGAGGGCTTGGGCATGTTTGTTGGCGTTAATGACTGCTTCACGGGCAATACGATAGAGATGTGATGCCGCCGGGTCGTCATCGATGTGAAATGACGGTTTGACTTCCAAC
The DNA here is from genome assembly GCA_035936875.1 of Chthoniobacterales bacterium. Lineage (GTDB taxonomy): Bacteria > Verrucomicrobiota > Verrucomicrobiia > Chthoniobacterales > UBA10450 > DASYVQ01. The sequence continues at coordinate 7,150 of DASYVQ010000046.1, read as the reverse complement.
CGGCAGGGTGTCTTCCAAATTTCCCGGTCGACCAAGTCTTGCAACGCATTGATCAGCCCGGCTGCATCGACATCGACCGAATGCAAGGCGCGGGAAAGATTTCGCGTATCGGCCGCAGCTTCGTTCACCAGTTGGGCTATTTTTTCGAGATCACCCACTTCGACGACGCGATGGTTCTTTAACCGCGTCGCGGTCGAGCGCGCCATGAATGCGACCGCAGTGAGGTGCTGACAAATCCCATCATGCAATTCCTGGCCGAGCCGTTGCTGTTCGCGATCGCTGATTTCCAGAATTTCACCTTCGAGGCCTCTGCGTCGCTGGATCTCTTTTTCCAATTCTTCATTCGCGACGTGAAGCTCGCGCGTTCGCTCTTTTACGCGCCGACCGAGAACTCCTTTCGATTTTTGCAGAGCCGCTTCGGCTTTTTTGCGCTTGGTAATGTCGATCGCTACGGCTACGGCCGACGCAGGCTTGCCCGCGGCATCGAGCACGGGCGTATCGCATACGTTCGCCCAAATTAAGGACCCGTCTTTGCGAATGTAACGTTTTTCTATTTCGACCGGCTGCTTTTCTCGCACCATCTGCTTGAAACGTCTCGTCGTAATATCGACATCATCCGGGTGCGTGATTGCGAGGATGGTCTTGTCTGCCAATTCCGATTGCGTGTAACCGACCATTTCGCAGAACGTCTGATTGGCAAAGGAAAACCGGCCGTTTAAATCGCAGCTGGCCATGCCCGCGTTGCTTTGATTGATAATCGCACGCAGGCGTTCTTCAGATTCGTGGATTCTTTGTTCCGCGCGTTTGCGCTCAGTGATGTCGTAAAGACAATTGATGGCGCCAATGATTTCGCCTTGGCCGTTCGTTAATGCTTGGGGCGCAACCACGACGGTTCTGCGCTCTCCATCCATTCGCTCGACGATAATTTCCAAGTCCTTTGCTTTGAGCTCTTCGCCCAGTAGCGCCCTCGCCATTGGGCATTTCTCATGAGGCATAAAGCGACCGTCGGGATAATAAATCTTGTACGAACCACAGAACTTTTCCTTGGTGCCATTGCTATTCGGCTCCCGCCCCCACAGCTCCGTGGCGCGGCGGTTGAATTCCTGAATGACTCCATTAGCGCCACAGGCATAGACTGCCATTGGAACAAGATCGAACAACGTACGGTAACGCAGTTCGCTTGTTCGTAATCGTGCCTCCGCTGCCTTGCGCTCGCGCAGATCCATGATGGCGGCTTGGTACTCACGGCCACCGTTGGATTCGCGCGTCGCGCCGTTGCGCCGCGATTTCTTTGCAGCGCGGACAGTCGGTTTCAAGGTTTTCATGTTCGCATTATTCAATACGCCGCGGAAGAGGCGGATCGATGCCTCGATTTACGATCCGTCTGCCTTTCCGCAACTCCGTCTTTCGGCCCCTCCTTCTGCCAACTATGCCATCAATCTGACGCCGGGACGATAAATTCTCTCTCGTGAATCGAGTGCTCCGCGTTTGATGTCATTAGGCGAGGAAATAAACGTAAGAGTTAAACCTATAGGCAGATTCACCGTTCGTCTGATTGTGCTGATGGCTGCTCATCTGCATTCTCCTGTAGAAATGGCGCTACTCTCCCCGATCAAGTTATCGGACCGCGACAAGCTGGAGATTTTGCAGCGCCTGGATCGGTTCCGGAAATGGCGATCGCTTGATGACAAACGCTATTGTCTCTGTTGTTGCAATCTAATCTCCGGACACGAAATCGACGTGGTCGGCGGCACTCGCGGCACCGGACCTTTGCGAGTGGTTTGTTCCACTCCGCGCTGTCATGCCATTCCAATGGATTGGGTTTTACCCACCAACCAAGTGCTCGAGAAGATGTCGATGTTGCAAGACGAGCCGCGCGTCAGTCCGACTCCGACTGACCGATGGGGGCGGCGCGAAAATTCTTTTACTGCCGCTCTGCGAAAATTCGCGGGCCAGTTTCGAAGAGCAGCCTGAGCTGGCTGCGACTTCTTCTGATCCAAGTGCCACGCGCGTAGGGATTTGACCTACGAGCCAACCGGTTTGCAGCCCGATTGCGGTCTGCTTTCGCCTTTCGCATCTTTTGAATCACGCAACGATTTCAGACGAACCCACAACAACCACTCGTTAGGCAAAAACTTATTTTACAACCACGCTTCGACGACGACACTGCCGAATTCACCTCCGACGAGTCGCTCATGGCGGCGATTACCGATCATCAACCGGAAGCTTTGAGCGAATTTTATTCGCGCCACGGCAACAGGATCAGATCGGTCATTGGCAACGTGGTGCACGAGGAAGGCGAAGCGGACGATGTGCTGCAGGAGATCTTGATCCAAATCTGGCGCGAAGCCGATCGCTATTCGCCGAAAGCGGGCAAGCTGCTTGGCTGGGTGGTAACCTTGGCACGCCGCCGCGCCATCGATCGCTTACGTCGGAAACAAGCGTATTGCCGCGCGAAGGAACGTTACGAAGCGCAGGTCGATTACCAACTGCAGACGTGGCCGCAACCTCGCGGACTCGGAGACGAGAATGAGCGTTCTGATTTGCGGCGCTTTCTTCACCGACGCCTGAACGATCTGCCGCGCTATCAACGCCAGGCCATTGAGCTTTCCTTTTTCACCGGAATGAGCCATCGCGAGATCGCTGCTGTCACGCGCGCGCCGCTGGGCACGGTGAAAACGCGCCTCGAGTTGGGATTGCAAAAATTAACGCAATCACTGCGGCCGATACGCCACAAAATTTAGCTACACCTTAGGGCGCCGGGGCTCCGAGCTGACCCTATGGGGGAACAGGTCGGAGTCCTGGCGAGGGTTTTAGTCGCGCACCGACAGATTGTCGATCTTTCATTGGAAAGTTAATGCCGAATCCGGGCTATAATTTTGCCGGGCTCGTGCTATCTTTTTGAAAATGGATACGCCTCAAATCACCGCTTACCTGAAAACTACTTGCGGCTGGAGCGCCGGCGTTCGCGCCGTCCTCGCCAAATACAATTTGTCCTACACCGAAAAAGACATCATCCAGAATCCCGCTTTCCGCTGGGAGATGGAGACAAAGAGCGGCCAGCCACTTTCGCCATGCGTCGAAATTAACGGCCACGTGCTTCCCGATGTCAGCGGCGAAGAGGTGGAGAAGTATTTAATCGACAATAAAGTCGTGCAGTCGAGCGACGCGCTAACTGGTGTGCCATTGAATGCTCCATGCCCAACTGAGGTGCACGAGGGCGAAGTGAAGCTCAATTTCTAATTTCGCTTCTCTTTGTTTTAAAGCGTGGATCGGGTAGTCCGTTAAATGCCAGTCCGGCTCGGACCGGCGCCCAACTTTTCTCTGAGCCAATCTGTGGCTAGATTGTCAGAGATTTGAATGAAACTTTTCGCTCGCGCCCGGAAGAGCAAACTTTTCCGCTACGGTTGGAAAATCACCCTGCTCTGCCTGATTGCGGCGGGGGGTTTGACCCTTTTCATTTTTTACGGCGCGTGGGCGGCCAGTTTCGACATGAAAAAAGTGGGCGCCATGCCGGAGCGCAGCACCGTTTTCGATTTCGATGGAAAAATTTACAGCCGTCTGGCCGGCGCGAATCGCTTGCGCGTTTCGCTCGATCAAGTCTCCCCGTTTTTTACCACTGCGCTTCTGGCGCGCGAAGACACGCGCTTTTATCAGCATTCGGGGATTGATTGGCGCGGCATTTTGCGCGCTCTCGTGCGCGATCTTCTAAGCGGCTCGGCCAAGGAAGGAGCCAGCAGCATTACCCAGCAACTCGCCCGTAACAGTCTTCCACTCGGTGGGCGCAACATCAGCCGCAAATTACTCGAAGCGATGGTGGCTCTGCGTATCGAGCGCGAGTTTAGCAAACAGCAGATTCTCGAACTTTACGTGAATCGGATCTATTTCGGGTCCGGCTGTTACGGAGTTGAGACCGCATCGCAGGCTTACTTTGGCAAGCACGCGTCGGAACTGAATCTTTCCGAGGCCGCGCTACTCGCTGGCTTGATTCGAAGTCCGAATCGGTTTTCGCCGCTGAAAAATCCGGAAGGCGCAGCCCTCCAGCGCAACGCCGTTTTGGATCGCATGGCCGAGTTGAAAAAAATTTCGGGCGCGCAAGCCACCCAGGCAAAATCTGCCAGAGTTGATGCGCATCCCAGGCGGATGCTTCAGATTCAGGAAAATTACGCCATGGACGCGGTGCAGCGCGATCTGAACGCGATTCTTACGCAGGATCAGATCGACAATGGCGGCCTCTACATTTACACGACGCTCGATCCGGCTGTGCAGACTGCAGCGCAGCAAGCGCTCGAGACGCAACTCACCAAGATCGAGCATCAATCGAATTTTCATCATCCGCTCAAGGCAAACTATCAGCCGCCGGAAAACGGCGAGGACTCGGCGATGCCCTATTTGGAAGGCGCGGTCGTAGCGATCGACAACAACAGCGGCGGCATCCGCGGCCTTGTTGGCGGCCGCGATTATTCGCAAAGCAAATTCAATCGCGCGCTGCCGCCGGCAAATCGACAGGTCGGCTCGGCCTTCAAGCCGTTTGTTTACACAGTCGCGTTTACTCAGGGACTTCTTCCCGGCGCTTCGATTAGCGATGGTCCGATTCAGCCGGGCGAAATCGATGGTGCGGGAAATTGGTCGCCCGGAAATTCCGACGGCACTTACGGCGGCGTCCAGCCTTGCTCATACGGCCTCATCAATTCGCGCAACACGATGAGCGTGCGTGTCGGACAATTCGCCGGCCTTGATGCCGTGCAAAAAGTCGCGACCACGCTCAATCTCGGCGAAAACATTCCGCACGGGCCCGCCATTTACATCGGTTCGTTTGAAACAAATCTCAAAGATTTCACTGCCGCTTACGCGGTTTTCCCGAACGCAGGAATTCGTAAACAGGCTTATGTCATCGAGCGCATCGACGATCCCGAGCGCCGGCCGATCTATCGCGCGGCCCATATTTCGGCGCCGGCGCTCGACCCGAGCGCGGCCTGGATGACTTCGCGGTTGATGGAAGAAGTGCTCACGACGGGAACCGCTGCGAGCGCGCGTTCGTTAGGCTTCAAATTGCCGGCTGCCGGAAAAACAGGAACGACCAACGATTACAAAGACGCCTGGTTCGTCGGTTACACCAGTACGATGACTTGCGGCGTTTGGGTCGGGTTCGATCAACCGGTCACGATCATTCCGCACGGCTACGGCGCCGCTCTCGCGCTTCCGGTCTGGGTGCAAGTGATGAACAAAGCCGCCGTACGTTATCCGCCGGAGGACTTGCAAACTACGATCCCGATGCAACACGCCATCGTTTGTTCGCTCTCGAATCATCTCGCCACTACTGGCTGCCAGGCGGCGGGTACCGCCTACGAAATTGATTTGCCGGCCGATAAAGTTCCCGCCGCGCCGTGCGAAATCCACGGCGGCGATCAAATGTTCGCGGGGCGACTGGATGATCTCGGCCGCAAAGCCGCGACTTTCCCGAACAAACTCTTTCAATCCTTCCGGAAATTTTTCGGCGGGAAATAAAAAGAGCGGGTGAGGGGAATCGAACCCCCGTGTGTAGCTTGGGAAGCTACCGTTCTACCATTGAACTACACCCGCGAAAGAGTTTCAGATTTTAGATTTCAGATCTCAGATTGCAATCGAAACAAAAATCATTGCCACGAAATCACGTCGTCGGACTGAACGCCACTAGCGTTCTTGTAAAGGTTGTCGCCGTTATTTCCCAATTTCGCATCTTTGCCGAGAGACCAAGCGATAACGCCTTGTCGGATCGGACTCGAACCCGCGCCCCCGCTGCCTCCGTAGGGATTTGGCGTTACCTGATTGTCGTAATCTGCGTCGAGAGCAACCGCATAAGCAGTTCCCCATGGGTCGAAATATTGACCTGTCCCAGTCGTCGTTCCGATTCCGGACCGTGGATTAGCCGTATCTTTTACGTCTGGTGGCGACATGAAAACAATTTGCCGCGTATTCAGGGTGGTGCTTATCCCGCGCAATTCATTAAATAGAGCGTCATTTGTGTTTCCACCGGGTCCGTAAGTCGCCGTCGCATCAGTCGCTGCTGACGTCGGATAACGCCCGTACTCTGTGTAAAACGCATTTACTGCCGTCACGATTTGGGTGAGATCGTTTTTGGCCTGAGTTTTTTTAGCCTGGTCCTGAACGCCGCGGAACGCGGGGAAAAGCAGTCCCATCAGAATCACAATGATCGTGATGACGACCAGTAGCTCGATCAGCGTGAAGGCGTCTCTGCCTTCATTCGACATTCGACATTCGACATTCGTCATTCGTCATTCGTCATTGGGCTCATTTCCATTTTTGCATTTGTTCCGGGAACGGGCATTGCGCGCAATCGGAATTATCCTGCAAACAGAAGTCTTCGTAAATCTGCAAAAGGCCCTGTTGGTGCGCGACCGTTTTCAAAAATTGCGCCGTTCGCGCGTCGGAGCCGAAAAGGCGCGTGGCGGCGGTTTCGAGCGGCCGATTGGACAGGCGCGACCGCAGTTTTGCGTATTCCGGCCAAACATCGGCGTCATCCAAGAACCAGAACGGGAAGATGACGTTGGCCAGGATTTCCGCGACGCGCGATTCGCCGATGAGTGCCATTTCTTTTGGCGAGGAATCCGAAGTGAGCGTGTAATGAAATTTCCAAAACGGATGGTCGAGGCCGTCAAAGAAATCGTTTACGGCCACAACACTTTTTTTGCCTAACGAACGGCGCAAGGCCGTCCATTTGCACGCCAGGATCGACAATGCGGCCAGCCGCCGCTGCGGATGATTGAGTGGTCGTGTGCCGCTTAAACGCCATGTCTTGGCCGGCAAAATGAATCGTCGGAAATCGTCGCGGTGCGGCCACCATCGGTCCCATAATTGGCGCACGTAATTTCTGGTCGATTTTTTGTAGACGGCCAGGTCCGGCGCTTCGAGGAAACCAGCCACGCCGAACAACAACGCTTCGCAATCGTCGCGCTTTTCCCGCAAAGACTTCAGAGAAATTCGCTGCGCGATCAACGTGAACGCCAATTTGTTTTCTTTATAACCGAGCGCGGCCGCCAATTCCTGAAAAAGCCCTTCGTCGAGAGAATGATTGTCGATCTTGGCCCGGATGCGCGCGGCCTTTTTCTGCAAACGGAATTACGCGGCTGCGTCCAGCACGCTCCGCACC
>DASYVQ010000045.1:0-23700 GCA_035936875.1 Chthoniobacterales bacterium | reverse complement strand
GCGCGGCAGGTCTGTCATTTCTTCGAATGAGTTTACTCGTTTTGTGTAAAGCCAGTCGATGATTTGCCGGGCGCGATAGGGCGGCTGCCCAAAATCGCGAGGCTTCACTTGCAAATCGTCAAGCGACAGAGACTTGATGTCGATCTTAGCTTCGTTTCCCACGTCCCAGTGTACGGGCCGGGCGGCCTCGCTTCAAACGCGCACTGAGTGATGAATTTGACTGGAGAACAGCAAAATCGTGTTTAACTTCGCTGCGTGATTAAACGTTTTGCCATCCACACCGTTCTGCTTTTGGCGATCGCCTTTTTCCTTAGCGCGTGCAGCGGCTTGCTGCCAAGCACCAACACTGCCGGCGATCAAAATGCTGTTCCTGGCGAAAAGGTATCAGATGAAGGCCGCCTCGGGGCCGGAAATGGGACCGGTCCGAACGCGAGTGTGAAATGGTGATCACGGACGTCACGTTGCCACTCTTTCTGTCTGACTCGGTTTGATCAGTTGTCCCGCGCGGGGATGTCAACGGCGATGAACAGGCAATCGCGCGCGCCATTCACGATCGGTTGGGAAGCGGCTCGCGCGAACGCGATTCCGGCGCTGATCATCCAGGCGATCATGCTCGCGCTGCTGATTGCCTATTACACAAGCGATACGGTTTCATCGGCGCTGACTCAGCTTGCCGAATTTAAGCGGACTCACGGGCTGGTCTTCGTGATCGTCGCCTCCATCGCCGCGGGCGCGCTGATCCCGGAGTTATTCCTGGTTCTTTTCTTTCAGCGCGGGCGACCAAATGCGAGAAACCTGCGCAATTTACTTTTCACCATTCCGGTTTGGGGATTCGATGGTTCGCTTGTCGATCTTTTGTATCGGACTGAAGCGGCCTGGTTTGGCGATGTCGTGACGTTGCCGGTGGTGTGCGCGAAAATTTGCGTCGATCAGTTCGGCTATAATCCATTCTTCGCGGCGCCGTTTGGCGTGCTTACATACGAATGGAAGAACACCGGGGTCTCGATGCGTCCGGTGCGCGATCTTTTTACCTGGCGACACTACCGCGACAAAATCATCCCGACCCTGGTCGCGACCTGGGCGGTTTGGATTCCGTTAATGGCGATCATCTACTCGCTGCCGCTTGCGTTGCAGTTCCCAATGTTCGGGCTCGCGCTTTCGTTTTGGGTCCTGCTGTTGACTTACATGACGAACCGCTTCGCCGGAAAGATCGAAGCTGACGCGCCGTTGGCTCTGGCCGTGACGGAATCAGCCGCGCGCGCGGAGATTAGTTCTATCTCGCGTTGAGAAAAAAATGCAGTGCTTCGTGAACTCCCGCGCCGTGTTCGCGTTTTGCGACATAGCCGCCGGCGGCGTGCACAGCGTCTTTTACTTCCGGAATTGCATTCGCCGGACATGCCGGGAGCGCCGCGACTTTGCCGTCGAGCATCGAGATGTCGTTATGATGATCGCCCGCGGCGAAAATGTTTCCGCGCGAAATGCCGGTCAAACGCGCGAGCTCGGCCAGCGCCGCGCCTTTGTGATAATCGAAATGACAAAACCGAAGATAAACTGTGTTCCGCTGATAATTGAACTTCGGCTGCTTCTGGCGCGCTTTTTCGATGAAGTCGGTCACACGGTCCATCTCTTCTTCGCTGCTCGCGATCAAGCCAATGGGGTCGTTCACTTCGTAAATCATGCGGGCCTTGGTCTTTTGGTTCACGAAGTCGACAACTTCGGCCAGCACGGATTGCGATGAACTGAACAACTCCGCATGCTCGCGTGCGCAGCGGTCGTTCCAATCTCCAAAAGCTTCCCATTTTTCACCGTTTTGGCCCGGACGAAAGACGTCACGCTCGCTCGTGAGAATAAAATCGGGCCGGATCGGAAAGGAGAAATCGGCGAGGCCAGATTCGAGTAAATCAACCGAGCGACCGGTGTTGACCGCCCAAAGCGCACCCGCATTTTGCAGTTCGCGGATCAGCTCCATGCACTGCCGATCCAGCACTGGCTCGCTCACCCGCGAGACGAGAGTGCCGTCGAAATCGATGCTAAGAAGCCGAATGTCCATTGTCGATGTTGTGATTGTCGATCTTACGATTGATTCGATTACCGTCAGGAGCAAGAGTAAGAGGGGAAAGAAATGAAATCCGCCTACGAACTAGCGATGGAGCGGCTGCAAAAAGCTTCGCCAAGCGTCACGCTAAGCGACGATCAGAAAAAACAAATCGCCGAAATCGATTCACAGTTCCAGGCGAAGATCGCGGAGAAGGAAGTTTTTTTGAAGGACCAGATTCACAAGGCGCAGAACGCAGAGAAATTCGAAGAAGTCGAAGCGCTCGAGAAACAGCTCGCGGCAGAGATTCGACGGTTGAGAGAAGATTGCGAGTCGAAGAAGGAGAAGTTGCGCGCGAGCTTCGCAAAATAGGTAGGGGCGGTTCACCGAACCGTCCGCGGGCGATTGAGGTCAATCGCCCCTACCTGGGTGCCACCTTCGCCGCGTTTCGGCAGCTCTGGATCAAGAAAGCCGAGCATATGCGCGCGCTTGATGACGCGCACGCCTTCCTGTTTTTGCAAATCGGTGATGCTTCGGCGGAACCCTTCCATTTTGATCCAGTGCACCTTCGGACGGAAATGGTGCTCGGCGTGATACCCGTTGTAGAAGAAAAGCCAGTTGTAGATTTTGCCGTAACTGCTTACGCCCCACGCAACCGGTTTGTCGGGGTTGGCGCCGTAATGCCGGTAATAGCCATTCAAGTAACTAAAGCAGTGGCCGAGATAGAAGAACGGCAGAAAATAAAAAATGATGTAGCGCCAGTTGAACAGGAACATCACCACCAGCGTTGCTGCGAAGGCGGCGAGCTCGATGTTCCCCCAGAGGAATTCTTTTGCGCCGCGCTTGCGCAATTCCGTTCGGATCGCGCCCACGTCATCGCGGAAGAAACTCAGGAAGACGTAGCTCCATGGGTTCTCCGCTTCGCCGTCGTGACCATGTTTGTAGATGGAAATCCAGTCGATCGTCTCGCCGTTTTCATTCGGCCGGTCGGCGTTTCCTTTGTGATGCTGCATGTGCACGGCATCGTAATAGGTCTGTGAAAAGCAGCACGCGATCGATTGAGTGATTCCAAAAAGGCGATTGAGCATTTGGGGGCGGAAGAATGGGTTGTGAATGAAATTGTGGCCCACGCCGTTGATGTTCGCGTTGACCATGAGCGAATAGATAAATCCGAGAATCAGCATTACCCAGAGCGGCGCGTGCGGGTAGAGAAAGAACAGCCCGAAGAAATACGCGAGATGAAAAAGCCCCGCCAGTGCCGGCACCGCGTCCCAGCGGGTGTGCGCGAAGAGCCGTGAATTGGTCGTCGGACGTTCCACTCGGATTGGCTCGGGGTTGGTCATCATGGAGGATGTCGATCTTGTTCCAGGTACTTTTCGGGGAATTTGATCGCTTGGCAAGTGAATCAACGCCGCGCTGGGCGCGGGCGCATTTTCTTGATTTGCCAACCTTGGTTTGCCACGCCTAACGTAACGCCCCCACGATGTTCGCGCTCCAACCAGAAATGAAAGTCTTTAGCGGCTCAGCCAACCGCGAGCTGGCCGAACGCATTTGCAGTTACCTCGGTGTGCCCCTTGGTCAGGCCACGATCAGCTCGTTTCCGGACAGTGAAACTTATGTCCGGATCGAGGAAAATATTCGTGGGCGCGACGTCTTCATTATCCAGCCGACTTGCCCTCCAACCAACCAGCACTTGATGGAGTTGCTCATCATGGTCGACGCGGCGCGGCGCGCCAGCGCCGATCGCATCACGGCAGTGATTCCATTTTTTGGTTATGCGCGGCAGGACCGAAAAGATCAGCCGCGTGTTCCAATCACTGCAAAGTTAGTCGCGAACTTGCTGCACGCCTCCGGTGTTAATCGTGTCCTGACAATGGACCTGCACGCGCAACAGGTGCAGGGGTTTTTCGATCTCCCGGTCGACCACCTCTATTCGCTGCCGGTGCTGATCAAATATTTGCGGCAACGGTTGACTGCGGGTAAAACCGTCGTCGTCTCACCCGATCTGGGCGGCCTGAAAATGGCGTCGGCCTACGCGGATGCGCTCGGGGCTAACTTGGCCATCGTCGCAAAAGAGCGCCGGAGCGCGACGGAAACAGAGGCCCTTTACTTGATCGGCGAAGTAAAAGATCGGGATATCCTGCTGGTCGATGATTTGACCGAGACGGCCGGGACGTTGACTTCCGCGGCCGAGCTTTTGAAAAAACGCGGCGCCCTGAAGATTTATGCCGGCGTTTCCCATGCCGTCCTTGTCGATGTTGCGATTCAGCGGTTGCAAAAATCCAAAATTGAGGAACTAATTACGACCAACAGCACGCCGGTGCGCCCGGTGGAAGGATTTAAAACCACCGTGCTCTCCGTCTCCGAGCTACTCGGCGAGGGGATGAAACGGATCCATAACGATGAGTCCGTCTCGTCGCTGTTCAAGATCGACAACCAAGGCAATGGCAAAACAAGTTAAACTCAAAGCGGAAAAGCGCGCGGAAATCGGACGGGCTGCGGCGCGCAAATTGAAGGCGCGCGGCATCGTGCCGGCGATCATTTACGGCGGCAAAGAAAAGCCGCAGCCGTTGCAACTTTCCGTGCGCGACATCAACGCCATGCTCAGTCACGCTTCCGGCGAAAACATTTTGGTCGAGCTCGAAATTGACGGCGAGAAATCGAACCGAACCGCGCTTGTGCAGGAAGTACAGCATTCGCCCGTCGGCGGTGACGTTCTGCACGTCGATTTTCACGCCATCTCGATGGACGAAAAAATTCAGGCCGACGTCCCGCTGGAGCCGCTTGGAGTGGCGAACGGCGTCAAGAATTTCGGCGGCTTGCTCGAGCAAAATTTGCGCGTTCTTGCCATCGAATGTTTGCCGCGCGATTTGCCCGACCGGATCACGGTCGATATTTCCGCGCTCAATATTGGCGATTCGATTCATGTTCGGGATATTAAACTTCCGGCCGGAGTGACCGTAAAAGTGCAGACCGATCTGACCGCGTTTTCGGTGGTGGCGCCGGTGGTTGAAGAAGAGCCGGTGGTCGCTGAAGCGGAGGGCGCTGCTGCTGGACCCGAAGTGATCAAGGAGAAGAAGGAAGAAGGCGAAGCTGCTGCTCCTGGCCCGGCAGGGAAGGGTGCTCCAGCGGCGAAAGGTGCGCCGGCTCCCGCGCCCAAAGAAAAAGAGCAGAAGAAATAGTTTCGAACTGCGCTGGTGGATCGTGCGCTCCGTCGCACGATGTTAATCAATGCCGGAAGGCACAAATGTTTCAGCACCGATTCGCCTGATCGCCGGTCTGGGAAATCCCGGCCGCGAATACGAGCAGACGCGGCACAACATCGGTTTTCTCGTGGCCGATCGCCTGGCCGCGCAGTTTGGATCGACCTGGGAAAGATCGACAAAGTGGGGCGCACTCATTGCCAAGCACGACGACATAATTTTGATCAAGCCGATGACTTACATGAACCGCAGTGGCGAGCCGCTCCACGCCGTCGCGCAGTTCCACAAAATTGGTCCGCAGGAAATCCTTGTTGTGCTGGACGATTTCGCTTTGCCGCTTGGCCGGCTTCGATTGCGCCTGCGTGGAAGCTCCGGCGGCCACAACGGACTTGAATCAATCGTCATGCAATTTGGCACCGACGAGATTCCACGGTTGCGCATTGGGATCGGCACGGCCCCCAGCGAGGGATCGGTCGATTACGTGCTGAGTCGTTTTTTTGAGGAAGAGAGGCCACTCGTTGCATCGACAATCGATCGCGCAACGGACGCGTTGAAAAACGCAATTGACAAAGGCATCGTTTCCGCGATGAACACCTTCAACAAACCAGAAGAAGAAACATGAAGAATCGCTACGAAGCATTGCTCGTTTTGAACTCGCAAGGAAAAGAGGACAGCGTGCACGACATTGTGGAACGCTTGGAATCGGAGTTCAAAAAGGAAGGTGCCGAAATCGAGCAGGTGCAAAAGATGGACAAGCGCCAGTTTTCCTACGTGGCCGGGCCGCTCGATGCCGGCTTTTACGTCAATTTCGTGTTCCACGCCGATCCCCAGCTCGTCACCAAGCTTCGCTCCAAATTCAAGCTCGACCCCGAGGTCTATCGCCAGCATTACCAACGGCTGCGCGAGAAAAAGGAGAAAAAGGAAAAATCCGGGAAAAAGTTGGCGAGAGCGAAGTGATTTCGCTATAACCGACGCATGGCCAGCTTCAATAAAGTCATTCTCCTCGGAAATCTCACGCGCGACCCGGAGGTGCGCTACACCCCCAAAGGCAGCGCAGTTTGCGATCTCGGTCTCGCCGTCAATCGTCAATACACACTCGATAGCGGCGAAAAACGCGAAGAAGTCACGTTTGTCGATGTTGTCCTTTGGGCCCGCCTCGCGGAAATCGCCGGCGAATATTTGAAAAAAGGCCGGCCGGTTTTCATCGAAGGCCGTTTGCAATTGGACACCTGGGACGATAAACAGAGCGGACAGAAGCGGACGAAATTGCGCGTCGTGGGCGAAAGCATGCAGTTGTTGGGAAGTCGTCCAGCGGCAACAGCTGCTGCGGATGCGGGCGAAAGCGAGCGGCCGGCGCGTTCGGCGGAAAAATCCGCATCGCCACCGCCGAAATCGCCTGCTCCAGCCGAGCCCGACGACGACGAAATTCCGTTCTAGGTTTTGCGCGCTCTACATTGCGCGCGCCGGCGATTTCGAAAGCGAGATTGCCGATTTTGACGAACTGCGGAATGCCGAATCCGTAGTTAATTGAATGAATTCCACGGAAGCCTGCATCGCGCTCAACATGCTGCCGACCGTTGGGCCGGTTCGAATGCGAAAGCTTCTGCAAGCTTTCGAAAAACCGGAGCGTATTCTCGCGGCCAAAGGATCCGAGCTGCGGAAAGTGGAAGGAATCGGCCGTGAAGTCGCCGATCAAATTTCAAATTGGGAATCCATTGTCGATCTTGCCGCCGAACTGAATCGCGTCCGGGAATTTGGCGCGACGGTCATCACCCAGGATTCGCCATCTTACCCGAAACCGCTGCGTGAAATCCATGCACCGCCCATTGTGCTCTATGTTTGGGGCGAGCTTCAGGAACGCGACCATCACGCGATCGGAATCATCGGCGCGCGTCGTACAACGCATTACGGCACGGAAGCAGCCAAAAAGCTGGCTTACCAACTCGCTTATGCAGGTTTGACCGTGATTAGCGGCCTTGCGCGAGGGATTGATACATCTGCACACCAAGGCGCGCTCGCAGCGAAAGGGCGAACGATCGCCGTCATCGGCTCCGGACTGTCGAAGTTGTATCCGCCGGAGAATCTCGGTCTCGCGGAAAAAATCCGCGACGGAAACGGCGCGATCGTTTCGGAATTTTCCATGGAGATCGAACCCGACCGCCAAACTTTTCCGATGCGCAATCGAATCATTTCCGGCTGGAGCCACGGCATTCTCGTGGTCGAAGCGGGACTGAACAGCGGCGCCCTCATCACCGCGTCGCAGGCGCTGGAACAAGGCCGATCGGTTTATGCGGTACCGGGTCACATCAACGCGCCCAGTGCGATGGGTTCGAATCGTCTCATCCAACAAGGCGCCAAGCTGGTCATGGACGCGGGCGACATTCTCGATGATCTGCAAATTCTTCTGCCCGAGACAAAACCATCGCCGGAAGCAGCCGTGCGCCTGTTGCCGCCGCTCTCCGAGGACGAGCGCCGCGTTTACGACGCGATCGAGGCGGCGGAGACCCCAATCGACCAGATCGCGGCGAAATGCGATTTGCCAAGCGCAACCGTCTCTTCTACTCTCCTCCGCCTTGAGCTGAAGCGGCTGGTTAAACAGTTGCCCGGAAAATATTTCGTGAAACTGGCTTAGGCTCGTCCGCGACCTGCTCCCAGCCTTTGCAAAGCGTTCATATCCAGATGTCTAAATCGTTGATTATCGCAGAGAAGCCCAGCGTGGCGAGCGACGTCGCGCGCGCTCTCGGCGGCTTCAAGAAGGTGGAAGATCATTTCGAGAACGAGAACTACATCATTTCGTCCGCGATCGGCCATCTGGTCGAGCTTGCCTTGCCCAGCGAACTCGACGTGAAACGTGGCAAATGGAGCTTTGCCAATCTGCCGATCATTCCGGACGAATTCGAGCTCAAACCGATCGAGAAAACGAAGGCGCGCTTCGACATGCTCAAGCGGTTGATGCAGCGGAAGGATGTCGATGCGCTAATCAACGCCTGCGACGCCGGCCGCGAGGGCGAGTTGATTTTCCGTTATCTTCTTAAACTGAGCGGCGTCGAGAAACCGGTGCGGCGTCTTTGGCTGCAATCGATGACGGCGGAATCGATTCGGGCGGCCTTCGAACATCTGCGCCCAAACGAGGAAATGATTCCGCTGGCCGAGGCGGCCGTCTGCCGATCCGAAAGCGACTGGCTCGTCGGAATCAACGGCACCCGCGCCATGACCGCGTTTAACAATCGCAGCGGCGGCTTTCAACTCACGCCGGTCGGTCGCGTGCAGACGCCGACTCTGGCAATCTTGACCGAACGCGAAGACAAAATTCATGCGTTCAAATCGCGGCCCTTCTTTGAGGTTTCTGCCGATTTCGAAGTCCAAGCAGGCAATTATCGCGGGCGGTGGTTCCGGGAAGATTTTGCCAAAAACGGCGATGAAGATGCGCGCGCGGAACGGATCTGGGACCAGGCCGTCGCTGAAGAGATCAAGAATCGTTGTCTGGGAAAAACGGGCGTCGCGACTGAAGAACGCAAACCGACCACGCAGGCGCCGCCTTTGCTTTATGATCTGACCAGCTTGCAACGCGAAGCAAACGCGCGGGGTTTCAGCGCGAAGCGCACCTTGCAGATTGCGCAGCAGCTTTATGAGCGTTTCAAGGTCATTACCTATCCGCGGACCGATTCGCGTTATCTGCCGGAAGATTACATCCCGACGGTAAAATCGACATTAAGCAAGATCGACAATCACCACGCGCGCACCGCCCTTGAGAACAAGTGGGTCAAACCATCCAAGCGTATTTTTAACAACGCGAAAATCTCCGATCACTTCGCCATTGTGCCGACAGGCACAGCGCCGCACGGGCTCGATGAAGTGCAGCAAAAAATCTACGACATGATCGTCCGGCGCTTCATCAGCGCCTTTTTTCCGGCAGCGCAGTTTGAAGTGACGACGCGGATCACGCGGGTTGATAAAGACGCGTTCAAGACAGACGGCAAGATCATTAAGGATGCCGGTTGGCTCGCCGTTTATGGAAGGGAAGCGGCAGCGGAGGGAGTAGGTGACGATCAAACGCTCGTGCCGATTCTACCTAACGAATCGGCGAAAGTGCTCGATGTCGAGGTAACGCACAACGAAACCAAACCGCCCCCGCGTTTTAGCGAAGCGACACTTCTTTCCGCGATGGAAGGCGCGGGCAAATTGGTTGAAGACGAGGAATTGCGCGAAGCCATGCGCGAGAAAGGCCTCGGCACGCCGGCGACGCGTGCGGCCATTATCGAGGGCCTCATTCACGATGGTTATGTCGTGCGGCAAGGACGCGATTTAATCGCGACCGCGAAAGGCATGGCACTGATCACTCTTCTGCGCGGGGTCGGCGTCACCGAACTTTGTTCGCCGGAAATGACGGGTGAATGGGAATCCAAACTCAAGCGCATGGCAAAAGGTGGAATGAAACGCAGCGATTTCATGGCCCACATCAGAGAGTTCACCCGCGAAATTGTTGAGAAAGCCAAGAATTTCGAAGGCGACAGTGTGAGCGGCAATTTTGAAACGCTGGAAGTGAAGTGCCCGAAATGCGGCGGAGGCCCGTTCGATGAAAGTTACCGCACGTTTAAATGTCGATCTTGTGGTTTGATTGTTTGGAAGACAATGGCCGGACGATTGTTCGAAAGATCCGAAGTGGAAAAACTTTTGACTACGGGCCACGTCGGCCCGCTGGAAGGATTTCGGAGCAAGATTGGTCGTAAGTTTGGCGCCGCCGTGAAGCTGGGGGAGGATTTCAAACCGCAATTCGATTTTGGCGAGAACGGACTCGACGCCGAAAAGAAGATCGACACCGCTATCCACGAATCGCTCGGGACTTGTCCGGTTTGCCAGAAAGGGCAGGTCTATGTTCTGGCCCGGGCTTACGCGTGCGAAAACGCCATCGCTTCGCCGAAAACATGCACTTTTCGCATCAGCAAAAATATTTTACACCGCGAGATTCCGAAAGAGCAGGTGCAAAAATTGATTACGACTGGCAAGACCGATCTGCTGCCGAGATTCGTCTCCAAAAAAGGACGCCCATTTTCGGCGCACCTGAAACTCGAGGACGGGAAAGTCGGCTTCGAATTTGCCAAGCGAACGCCGAAGGCGAAGAAGCCACCGGCGCACAAAGCCGCCGCGTAAATCTTGCGGGCATCATTAAGCGTCAAACATGCATTGACGCCACAACGCGTAGTGTGATACTCACTCTAGTAACACTATGCGTTGCCCCAAGTGCGGGTCGCGGGATGACAAGGTCATCGACTCTCGCCAGTCTCGGGATAGTTCCAGCATTCGGCGCCGCCGCCAATGTCTCAGTTGCGGTTATCGCTTCACCACTTATGAAGAAATCGAGCGCTCCGATCTGCGAGTCGTGAAACGCGACCGCACGCACGAGCCGTTCGATCGCCGTAAACTTGCCGGCAGCATCGCCAAAGCTTTCGAGAAACGATCGACCAGTTTGCTGACCCTCGAGCAACTCGTCGATGAAATCGTGCATGACCTTGAAACCGGCGGCCGCGAAGTCCTTTCCACTGACATCGGCGCAAAAGTGCTCGAAAAATTGCGCGGCATCGATGAGGTCGCTTACCTGCGCTACGCCTCAATCCATCGGCGGTTTGACGATGTCGATCAGTTTGTCGACGCCATCCAGTCGCTCGGGCGCCGGGTCAAGCCGGACACAAAACAGCGGGAATTATTTCCACAGGAGCCAGCCAATCATGGTCGCGTTTAAGGAAGAATTTCCATATCTGCGCTGCGATTCCGGGCAGCTCTTCGAGTTCAATCGCGACTGGCTGCACGCCGCCATTACGCGCGCGGCCGATCAAGCCGGTTATCCCAGCTGGTGGCTCACCGACCACGTGACCGAGAGCATCGCGTTTTATTTGCGCCTGCGGACTGACGAATCGGTCGTCGCGTTCAGCCAGCTTGCCCAGACGGTGCAGTACGTCCTGAAGGTGATCGGTTACAAGGAGATCGTCCCGTATTTCAGACCGGCGCCACCGCCGATTTCCATTTCCCTGCTCGAAATTGCGCACGAAGCCAGCACCGGCTACGAACTCGTGTTCTTCGATCTCTTGGAAAAGCGGATCGATGGCTTACTCGAAACCGGCGTGGACAACTTGCAGCTTTGCTCTTTGCAAGCTTGCGTGAAATATCTACAGCGAACAAAGACCTGGACCCGAGCGTGTGATTCTCTTCGCCAGGAGATCGTTTGTTTCGTCCGGGAAAGACTCGCATCGACAAATCAAGCCGCCCGCCTCGATTGCGCGTTGCGCTGAGATTTGTAGGTTCCGTGTAATTTTATTATGACGATCTTCGAAAAAATCATCGCCAAGGAAATTCCGGCGAAAATCATTTGGGAAGATGACGACGCGGTCGCGTTTCATGACGTCAACCCGCAAGCGCCGGTGCACGTGCTGATCGTGCCGAAAAAAGTGATTCCGCGTTTAAACGACGCGACCGAAAGCGACAGCAAGATTTTGGGAAAACTTTTGCTGGTCGCGCGCGATCTCGCCAAAAAACTCGGCATCGAAAAAAGCGGTTATCGGGTTGTGATCAATAGCGGCCCGGACGCAGGCGAAAGCGTCCCGCATTTGCACGTGCATTTGCTAGGCAAACGGGCGCTCGCCTGGCCACCGGGCTAATTCCGCATCCGCGAATCTACTGCGCTCTCTCAGTGCGTGGGGATCATCGCGCGGATTGGATTTTGTTTTATGAATCGCCTGTTGGCGCTCGATCCGTCACGATCTCATTCTTTCACGGCCATGGACGTGCCTTCGGGCGCGGCGTTGAAAAAATGCTCGGCCATTCCTTTGGGCACGCGAATGCAACCGTGGGAGGCCGCGTACGGCGGGACGTAACCCTCATGCATCGCGTAACCGCCGTTGAAATGCATGCAATACGGCATTCGCGCTCCATCGAAATGGGTGCCGCGCGGTTTGCGGTCTTTACGCACGTCGATGTTTGATTTCACCACGTTTCCCTCGTCATCTACGTAGTCGCCGAATTCGCTCGAGACATGGTTCTTGTCTTTCGAGGTAACGTGATAATGGCCGGGAGGAGTGGAGAATCCACGTTTGCCGGTGGAGACGGTCGATTCGCCGACCAAATGTTTGCCTTTGTAGAAGTACGCTTTCTGTTCGGACAAATGAACGACAATTCTCGGTGAACCCGAAGCGCCTTCGTCATGCCACCAGCCTGCCGGCGTTGGCGTAGGTAAAATCGCGGCGAGCGGTCTCTGCACCTGGGGCGGCAATTCTTCGCAACTGCAAACGAAGAGCGCAATCGCTCCCGCGGCTGATAATTGAAGCAAACGGCTGAATTTCATTTGAGGAAGCATATTAGTGCGCTGCTTTCGCCGTGTGCAATGGGTAAATCGTTAGGCGCTACAACCCCAATCGTAGATGTCGATCTTGCGCGCAATCTCGAAAGGAAATAGCCTGCCTCATGGCTAAACTTGCTGATCCCCCGTCACAATCGTCCCCGCGTGCTGTCACGTCCGCGGTGCAATCGCCGATTAATCTGAAAAACTGGATCGAGAAGAACCGGGAAAAGTTTAAGCCGCCGGTCAGCAATCAATATCTCTATGACGGGCGCGACTTTTTTGTCATGGTCATCAAAGGGCCGAATGCGCGGAACGATTTTCATCTCGTCGATTCGGAAGAGTATTTCTACCAGTTGAAAGGCGATATCAAAGTGCGCATCCGCGAAGGCGATCGAATCGTCGATCATCTTGTGCGCGAAGGCGAAACGTTCTTCATCCCGCCAAATGTCCCGCATGCCCCAGTGCGGCCACCGGACACAATCGGCGTCGTGGTCGAGCGTCGCCGTCCGCCCGGCGAACATGAACATGTGATTTTTTATTGTGAGAAATGCGGCGCGTTGGTGGAAGATATTGATTTCGATTGCGGCGATATCGTCGAGCATTTCAGCCGGGCCATGCTCGACTTTTGGAACGAGGACGCGCGGCGGACCTGCAAGAAGTGCGGCACCAAAGTCCCGCAGCCGGAACCGGTAAAACCGTTTTGAAGCCGGCGACAAGTGACCTGTAACGAGCGACCAGTTTTGGTTGTCACGCGTGGTAATTTCTCGTCACTTGTCACTCGCTCAGCGTTTCTTGATCTCCTCTCTTCTTTCCTCGCCCCTCATAGGGGAGAGGATTGAGGTGAGGGGTCGATTCCCTCTTGTCACTCGTCACTTGTCACTCTTCACTGCCTAAGTGAAGATCGACCTCCACACCCACATTCTTCCGCACGATTGGCCCGACCTCGATGTGAAATACGGCTATAGCGGATTCGTTAGGCTCGATCATTACAAACCATGCTGCGCCCGGATGATGATCGGCGACCGCGTATTTCGCGAGATCACCGACAACGTTTGGGATCCGAGACGTCGCATCGAGGAATGCGATCGCGAGAAAATTTCGATGCAGGTGCTTTCGACCGTGCCGGTGATGTTCAGCTATTGGGCGAAACCGGCCGATGCGCTCGATCTTTCTCGCCGATTAAATGATCACATCGCCGAAGTTGTCCGCAGTCATCCCAAGCGATTCGCCGGTTTGGCGACAATCCCGTTGCAAGATCCCGATTTGGCGGCAGCCGAGTTGGAACGATGTGTCCGTGATTTACATTTGCGTGGGGTGCAGATCGGCACGCACGTGGACGCGAACCCGCACTCCGGTCGCATCGACCCATTAAACTTGGACAACGCGTCACTCCAGCCGGTCTGGAGCGCGGCGCAGGAACTTGACGCCGCGATCTTCGTTCACCCGTGGGACATGCTCGGCAAGGAACGCATGCCGAATTATTGGCTGCCGTGGCTCGTCGGCATGCCGGCCGAGACGTCGCTGGCGATCTGCTCCATGATTTTTGGCGGCGTGTTCGAGCGGTTCCCGAAACTGCGTGTCGCGTTCGCCCATGGCGGCGGCGCGTTTCCATTTACGATCGGCCGCATCGAGCACGCGTTCCATGTGCGCCCGGATTTGGTCGCGACCGACAACAAGACGAACCCGAGAAAATATCTCACCCACGGCGACACCCCGGCGCGATTCTACGTCGACTCGCTTGTTCACGATCCCGATGCCCTGCGATTGCTGCTCAAGCTATTCGGACCGCAACGCGTCGCCTTCGGATCGGACTATCCATTCCCGTTAGGCGAGGCCCATCCGGGCAAGCTCATCGAATCGATGAAGGAACTTTCGTTGAAAGAGAAAACGCAACTGCTCTCCGGAACCGCTCGCGAATTTCTTGGGCTCAATCCTTAACCGCGGATTACGCGGATTACGCGAATGTTTCGGCATGGAGGGCGCCGCGCTGTCGGCGCCCTAAAATTTGGGACAGGACAGCGCGTGTCCCTCCAGTTAGACCGTCTTTAGGACCGCTCTTACCGGGCTCGCGTCGAATCCGACTAGTGGTAACGGCAGCGCAATCAATTCGTAGGTTCCTTCGGGCACATCTTTCAAAACCAGCCCTTCCAAGATCGACATGTTGTGTCGCAGCATCGCCTTGTGCGCGGGTAAATCTTTCCATTCGAATAGGTCCACGCTCGGCGTGTCGATTCCCACCGTGATCACTCCGCGATCATGCAGGAAATCAATCAGCTCAACCGACAACGCGGCGAAATCAGCGTTCCAATTCTCCGGATAGGGATAAGTCCCAGTCGCGAACAAAACTCTCGGCTGCGTTACCTCGCGCTTTAGTGCGGATGGGAGAATTCGTGTCGCGCGCGCGACGTCGACCCGGATCACCTGACAAGGCCCGAGATAATAATCGAGTGCGCGTTCGTCGATCGCCGGCGCGTCTTTGCCGTAATGATTTGGTCCGTCGGCGTGCGCGCCGAGATGCATCGTCGCGCGCAACGTCGACAGTGTGATGTTGTCGCCCCGCGACATGTCCATTAGCACTTCGCGGCTCAGCGGTGTGTCCCCCGGCCAGACTGCAAGCTTCGGCGTAATCGGTGGCGTTATGTCGTAAATCACGGAGAGGTTGAGTTGTTGAGAGGTTGAGAAGTTTAGCGGAGTACCGCCAGTCAGGCTCGGACCGTTTTCTACTTTAGCCTTTCTACTTCCTACTTTCTTCGCCTCACATTTGATGGCGAATTGCCCAGAGATCGTGAAAGATAGGCTTGAAGAGCGACTCCTTCAGAAACGGCACACCGGGCGATCCGCCCGTGCCGTGCTTCGCGCCGATCGTGCGCTCGACCAGTTTGATGTGTCGGTAGCGCCACTCCTGCAATCCTTCGTCGAAATCGGTCATCAATTCGAAAAGGATCGAAAGTTCCGGTGAACTTTTGTAAAGCCGCAGGATTTCTTTCTGAACCTGTTCGTTAGGGCCATTCGGTTGCGACAAGTCACGGTTCTTCAGTTCGTCAGGAATCTTTGCGCTGCGCGTTTCGAGGAAATCGTAAAAATGATCGATCACCGTTCGCTCGCCGAGCCGCTGTTGCAGTCTGTCAGCGCCCGGAAAGTCTGGTTTCACGTATTTGAGCGTTGATTCACGTTTGTATCCGAGAACGAACTCAATTTCGCGAAACTGCACCGATTGAAATCCCGACGCCGTCTCGAGCCGGTCACGAAAACTCGAGAACGACGTCGGCGTCATCGTCTCGAGGATGTCCACCTGCGCCACGAGCGTCTTCATGATTGTCCGGACTCGCTTGAACGAATGAATTGCGCCGAAGAGATCGCCGGCGGAAAAATCCTTTTTTATTTTCTCGAACTCATGCAGGAGCTGCTTGAACCAGAGCTCGTAGGTCTGATGAATGATGATGAACAACATCTCGTCGTGCTCAGCCGGGGTTGAGCGCGGCTTCTGGAGTGTGAGCAGCTTCTCCAGATCGAGATAATTCGCGTAAGTCAGCGGCGGCATGTCTGAATGCTCTACGTCGCGCGCGTGCGCGTCAAACTTTAGCAGCAACACGGCGTGCTGGAAAAGCCGCCGGGTGGACTGCATAGCCCGATGGGAATCGGGTGAGCGCCTCGGGCGAGTGCGAATCAATCTATGACCGTCGTAATTACTTCAGAACTGCCTGATGAAACTCGTACCAATCGTCGAGGTTGTTGAGGTTCACCGCATCTTTCGGGGCGGAGGCGTCATCAGCGATGGAGCATGAACCAAGAATGCCTTTCCGGGTTTCGTCATCGTGATTATAACCGCGCACAGCCGCGTTGTGTTTTTCGATCGACTGTGCATTGAGCGACTTGGCGTTCTTCTTCACCCACGCTTCGAATTGCGGGTAGGTCGGCTTGTTTTGCTTGATGTAATCTTTCACTGCCTGTTCATCCAGCCCGAGTGCGGCGCACGTCATCGCATCGTAGCCTCGGCCGATGCCGGGATAGCCGGCTGCGAGTTTGCCTTGCGCTTCGAGTGAAACTTTCTGCCACATGCGTGGCAGGTGCAGCACGCCGAGCGGACCGGCGGTGCCTGAACTGATCATTGGAACGTATGTGTTGGCCATAATAAGAAGTTAATGGTTAATGGTTATTAGATGATAGTCTCTGTTTTTACTCTCGTCACGCGTCACATGTCACTCGTCACTTACTTGAGACATTTGTCTCAAGTAATATTTGTCCCACGCAACTGGAATTGATTCGCGCGAAGAGTACGGCCCCGGCTTATACGCGCGCGACGCGATTCCTTGTTGGCTCAGCTCGCACACGTGCCAATCCTGCTTGTTCGTCATGTCCCAGAATTCGATCGCGTCCTCCGGTTTGAAATCTTTTCGGGTGAACGCGTCCGGATGAAAAAACCAGTCGCACACGATCAGCGTCCGTTCCGGCGACTGCGGCCAGAGCTGATGCACCATCACGTATTCCGGATGCAGGCTCAGAAGCATGTTCGGAAAAATGGAATAATAAAACACGCGTTGCGTGCTCACTTTCTCATGCTCTTGCTCATGATCATGCTCGATCCCCAGCGCGCAGGCGTTCCCGCTCATACTCAGGCTTTTTCCTGGATTGATCTTCATGAACCCACCGAGGAACGGTCCTTCCGCCAAATCGTTCTCTGCCGAATCGGACGGTGAAATTTTGGAAAGCATCGGATGGACGCCCGGGCAGTGATAACACTCCGAATAATTCTCAAACATCAACTTCCAATTCGCGCGGACGTCGTACTCGATCCGTTTCGCCGGGCACAAGATCGACATGTTCCAATGCGAAAATTTCTTATTCAGCGGCGCGAACCATTTCTCCAATGGAATCGGATTCTTTTCCAAGTTCACAAAAATGAATCCTTCCCAGAGTTCCAAGTTTACCGGATGCAACGAATACTCGGCCTTATCAAAACCCGGCAACTCATCCATGTGCGGCGCGCCGATCAACCGGCCGTCGAGTCCATACGTCCACGCGTGATACGGGCATTGAATCGCGGACGCGTGTCCGCACGCATCCTCCTTCAGTCGCGTCCCGCGATGACGACAAACATTGTAGAACCCGTGGATTGTCGATCTTTGATCGCGCGTCACGATCAAACTCTCGCCGGCGACTTCTGCCACGAAGTAATCGCCCGGCTTGGCGATCTGACTCTGATGCCCGACCAACAACCACTGCTTCGAGAAAATCTTTTCTTGCTCATCCGCGAAAACGTCCGCTGAAACAAAATAGCGCTGTGGCAACGTCTTCGCCCTGGCCACCAAAGTCTCGGTCGTTTTACGAAACGCAGGTGTTCGCTCTGTTTGTGCCGCCGGCGTCATTGGTCGGAATGCTCGCACGCAAGCCGCGTCCGCGTCAACGAATCAGCCAGAGCAAGCATGTTAAGGTCAACGTCGCCAGGGCGATCAGAGTTGCATAGACAATGCGGTCTTGCACGCGCGCCCGACGCGCGGCTTGGGCGTAGGGGATGCGTGTGAAGGTGACCATGGTGTAGAGCGGCCAGTAAATACCGTGGAGCAGAGCTTCGAGGAAGTGATCGAGTTTCTTTTTCGCGCGAAAGATTTTCGATGCGGTTTTGTCGCGCATCTCGATGAAATTTTCGACGGCGAGATCGGCCAACGCGTCGGCGTTCTCCTTACGTCGCGCGAAATATTCAGCGAAGGCGCGTTGTCGATCTTGCGGGAATTGAGCAAGGCATTCGTCGAGCACGACGCAATCTTCGAAGGCCGCATTCATGCCCTGACCGTAAAACGGCACGACCGCGTGGGCGGCGTCGCCCACGAGCGCGACCTTGTCTTTGTGAAACCACGGCGCGCAACGAATCGTGACCAATGAACCGGTTGGATTATTTTCAAAATCTTCGAGCAGGTTCGGCATTAACGGCACGGCGTCCGGAAACTCCTCATCAAAAAATCGGCGGAGGTCGTCATCGGTCTTGGTCGTGGCGAAACTGCGCGGTCCTTCGAATTCCCAAAACAACGTGCAGGTGAATGAGCCGTCGGGGTTCGGCAGTGCGATCATCATAAAACTTTTGCGCGGCCAGATGTGGAGCGCGTTCTTTTCCATTTGCCATGACCCGTCCGGCCCCGGCGGAATCGTTAATTCTTTGTAGCCGTGGGCAAGATAACTTTCGTCGTATTGGAAATTGTCGATCTTGAGCTGCATCGATTGTCGTACCGCCGAGAACGCGCCATCGACACCGATAACTGCGTCGCCGGAAGCGGCGACGCGTTGAGACGTTGAATCGTTGAGAAGTTGAGCAGTTGGCGAATCGATATCAACCTCGGTGCATTTGTGATTGAAATGAACGCGCACATTTGGGTAACGCTGCGCTGCTTCAATCACCGTCGTATTCAACGCCGCGCGCCCGATCGAGTTGATGTGCTTGTTTGGATCGACATCGTACGGCGCAAAGATAGTGCCGGATCCCGCGCCTGCGGGATGAATCATCCGGCCGCGCATCGGGATCGCGTGTTTCAATACTTCATCTGCGATTCCGATTTGCTCGAGCGCGTGGATCCCGCGCGTTGACAGCGCGAGATTAATCGAGCGACCGCCGACCATGTTGCCTTCGCGCGGATCAGCCCGTCGTTCGTAAAGATCGACATCGTACCCGCGGCGTCCCAAGTAGGCCGCGAGCAATCCGCCGGCTAAACCGGAGCCGATCAGGACGAATTTGGCTGCCATCAACAAATTCTTAACCGCGGATTACGCGGATATCACGGATTTTCAGATTAAATGACTCGCACGAAGTCCGCAAAGGACACAATGGCGATGAAATCTTGCGGACGAAGTTAGAAACGTGATTTAAGGTTTGAGCGGATCGGCCGATTAGATCGAAATGGACAATGATCAATCACCCAAGTCCGGCTCGGAGGACGAAGCCGTAGCGCAACGGCCGAGCCGAATTGGATCGGGCGCGCCAACGAGTGAACCGCACGAGACCGCGGACAATGCGCACCGAATTCCAACTCCTGGAGCCCAACCGCCGGAGGAAAAGGCGCAAACGCGATTGCGCCCGCCCGATCGTGTCGCGGCGGGAATGCACGCTTTGGTGGAGAGTTTGAAATTCACCGCGCGCGAGACCGGTTTCACGCGCGGTATTGGAGATTGGCTCAAGGTCAACAAGAAGGACGGATTCGATTGCCAGAGCTGCGCCTGGCCAAGTCCCGATGGCGATCGACATCTGTTCGAGTTTTGCGAGAACGGCGTTAAAGCGCTGACGAGCGAAGCGACCAGGAAGCACATCGGTCCGGAATTTTTTCGCGAGCACTCGATCGCTGACCTGCAAAAGCAAAGTGATCATTGGTTGGAGCTGCAAGGCCGGCTTGTTCATCCGATGATGAAACGCGCCGGGGCCACACATTATGAGCCGATCGAATGGGACGAGGCGTTCGAATTAATGGCGCGCGAGCTTAACGCATTGCCGACTCCGAACGCGGCCGCGTTTTACACCAGCGGGCGCACGAGCAACGAGGCCGCGTTTCTGTATCAGCTTTTCGCCCGCCAGTTCGGCACGAACAATTTGCCGGATTGTTCAAACATGTGCCATGAGTCGAGCGGCGCGGCGCTGAACGAAAGCATCGGGATCGGCAAAGGTTGCGTGAAACTGGAGGACTTCGAGCTCGCCGACGGCATCTTTATCATTGGCCAAAATCCAGGCACGAATCATCCGCGGATGATGACCACGCTGGAGCAGGCGAAAAAGAACGGCGCGACCATCGTCGCGATCAATCCGATTCGCGAGACGGGATTGATGTCGGTGGTGAATCCGAATCCGCAAGAATATCGCAACCCGCTCAAGTTCGCGGCCAAGATGCTGCTCAATCAGGGAACTCCGCTGGCCGACCTTTGGCTGCCGGTTCGTATCAACGGCGATATGGCGGCGATGCGTGGCGTCATCAAGGAAATGCTCGAGGAAGAAGAACGCCGCACGGGTGCGGTTTTAGATCGACAATTCATCGCGCAATTCACGATTCGCTTCGATGAATTCGCCGTGCACGTTCGGGCGACGCCGTGGGAACAGATAATCGAAACGAGCGGGCTGACGCGCGAACAGATCCGCGACGCCGCTGACATCGCGATGCGTTGCAAGCGAATCATCTGCTGCTGGGCGATGGGTTTGACCCAGCACAAGAACGCAGTCGCCACCATCCAGGAAGTCATGAATTTTCTTCTGCTCGGCGGCAACATTGGGCGGCCCGGCGCCGGACCATGTCCGGTGCGCGGTCATTCCAATGTCCAGGGCGACCGGACGATGGGGATTTGGGAGCGGATGAGCGATACGTTTCTTGATAAGCTCGGCCGCGAGTTTCAATTCAATCCGCCACGCGAGCGCGGCACCGACACGGTTGAGACGATCAAGCAGATGCGCGAAGGGCGGATTCAATTCTTCCTCGGCATGGGCGGCAACTTTCTCTCCGCCACACCGGATACGGAATACACCGCGAAGGCGTTGCAGAAATGTCGCGTCACCGCGCACGTCTCGACCAAATTAAATCGCGCGCATCTGATCAGCGGCGAAATCGCATTGATCCTGCCTTGTCTCGGTCGCTCCGAAATCGATCGGCAGGAATCCGGCGACCAGTTCGTAACCGTGGAAGACTCAATGGGCATCATCAATCCGTCACGCGGTCATGCCGAACCGGCGAGCAAACAGCTTCGGAGCGAGCCGGGGATTATCGCGGGTCTTGCAAAAGCAACTCTTGGATCGCGAACGTCGGTGAATTGGGAAAACCTGATCGCGGACTACGACCGGATCCGCGATCACATTGAGCATGTCATCGCCGGATTCGACGACTTCAACGCCCGGATACGAAAGGACGTCTTTTATTTGCCGAACGATGTGCGCGACCGCCGAAAATTCGACAACGCGGAAGGCAAGGCAAAATTCATTGTCTCCGAGCTGACGCCCCATCGACTCGAGCCCGGCCAGTTTCTGATGACGACAGTCCGCAGCCACGACCAGTTCAACACCACGATTTACGGACTGCATGACCGCTACCGCGGCGTCTACAATGGGCGTCGCGTTGTCTTCATGAATGTTGAAGACATGAAGGATGCCGGTCTCCAGCAGGGCCAACTTGTCGATCTGACCAGCTATTATGAAGATGAAACGCGCGTGGCGCGGCATTTCATGGTCGCGCCCATCGAAATCGCGCGGCGTTGCACGGCCACATATTTTCCGGAAGCAAATGTTCTGGTCTCGATCAACAACACGGCGGAACGAAGCAACACGCCGGTGAGCAAAAGCATTATCATTAGCATCACGCCATCGAAGGACACGGTGGCGGCGGTCGATCAACTTCGCCGCGAGGCGACGAGCGCTTAGTCAAGGATCACTCGCTCGACGTGCGAATAAATGTTGAACGTCGGCGGCCGGAGAAAACCGATTAACGTCTGGTTGCTTTCGCGGGCGAATTCCATCGCGAGCGCGGATGGCGCCGAGACCGAAGCAACGACTGGAATCCCGGCTGCGAGCGCCTTTTGCAGGATCTCGAATGAAGCGCGACCGCTGACCATTAATACATGTCGCTCCAACGGAAGTTTTCGTTCGAGAAACGCGTGTCCAATTGCTTTGTCGACCGCGTTGTGCCGGCCAATGTCTTCGCGAACGGTCAGTGCTTTGCCTCCGAAATCGAAAATTCCGGCGGCATGGATCCCGCCCGTCCGCGCGAATTCGGATTGGTTTGCGCGTAACTCGGTTGGCAAACGCAGAAGGGTGTCGATGTCGATCCGGATCGCTGTCGATCCAATCGGCGAAAAATTTTGTCGGATCGCGTCGATGCTTTCCTTGCCACACAAGCCGCAGCTGCTCGAAATCGTGCCGAAGCGCTGCGCCGAATTCAGTTTTGGTTTTGTGCCACTCCCCAGATGAACCTTAATAATGTTGGCGCGGTGACGCGCCGACGCCGGCCGTGAGAACCTCTTAATCGCATCACTGTTTCGAATAATCGCTTCGGAGAGAAGAAATCCCGCGGCAAGCTCTTCGTCGTGGCCGGGCGTGCGCATCGTCGTTGCCACCGTTTTGTCGCCGATCCGGATTTCGAGCGGTTCCTCCACGGTGAGCTCGTCGCGCTCGTACTCAAGCGCGCCGTCGCCCCTTCGCCGGATGACTTGACCGGGTCCGATTCCGTTTTCTTTCATCGACTCGATGCCAATGATATCATTTGGGGCGGTGGAAATCTGTCATCTTTACATCTCGCCGGGACATAACTTTGTCGGGCACTACGGACAGGAGCCGGATGAATTTCCGATGGTCGAAGTGCCGATCGTCGAGTGCGTGGCCGGCCGCGGACTGCGGGGCGATCGTTATTTCGACTTCAAGACGGATTACAAAGGACAGGTGACCTTTTTCTCGCTCGGAGTTTTCGACCAGCTCTGCGGCGCATTACATGTGCAGGGAATCGCGCCGAGCGCGGTGCGGCGAAACATTTTCACGCGCGATGTCGATCTTAACAGCTTGATTGGACAAGAATTCGAAGTGCAGGGCGTTCGCTTTCATGGAACGGAGGAGAGCCGGCCCTGTTATTGGATGAATCGCGCGATCGGGCCGGGCGCGGAGGTCTTTCTTAAAGGCCGCGGAGGTTTGCGAGCACGAATCCTCACCGACGGCGTCCTGCGTTCGGCGGCGCCAGTCCCGGCCGCAACTGAATGAAGATTAGCGCGGTGCTGCTTGCCGGCGGCAAATCGCGTCGCATGGGACAGGACAAAGCGACAATTCTGTTTCGGAACGCACCGCTCTGGCAAATCCAGCTCGATCTTTTGCGGAAACTCGAACTCGAACAGCTTTTCATTTCCGCACAAACTGATCCACCATGGCGACCGGCAGACATCGAGTTTGTGCCCGACGATCAACCATCGCGCGGTCCCCTGAGCGGGATTGCCGCCGCTTTGTCGCGCACTAGTTGCGGCCATTTACTCGTTCTCGCGATCGACATGCCGTTTATGACGGAAAGTTATTTGCGCAGTCTCTGCGAAAAAGTTGACCGAGGTGTTGGCGTTGTTCCGATAATTGAAGATCGGGCCGAGCCGCTCGCGGCGATTTATCCGCGTGAGGCATATGACGAAATCGTCGACGCCCT